>NZ_CALWOJ010000022.1 GCF_944383115.1 uncultured Flavonifractor sp.
TGGAGGGGCAGGTTCCAGATGGGGAAGGTCTCAAACTTGGCGTAGCCCGCCTTCACCCCCCGCTTGTACTCGTGGTACAACTGGGACAGGCACACCGCCATCTTGCCGCTGCCGGGGCCGGGGGCGGTGACCACCACCAGGGGACGCTGAGTCTCGATATAGTCGTTTTTACCGTAGCCTTCGTCGCTGACGATGAGGCCGGTGTTGTGGGGATAGCCGGGAATGGGATAGTGGAGGTAGGTCTTGACCCCCAGATGGGCCATCCGCCGCTGGAATGCGTCGGCGGCGGGCTGCCCGGCATACTGGGTGATGACCACGCTGCCTACCAGCAGGCCCTCGCCTCGGAAGGCGTCGATGAGACGCAGCACGTCCACGTCATAGGTAATGCCCAGGTCGCCCCGCACCTTGTTCTTCTCAATATCGCTGGCGCAGATGGCAATGACCACTTCCACCGAGTCCCGCAGTTCCTTGAGCATCCGGATCTTGCTGTCCGGCTCAAACCCCGGCAGTACCCGGGAGGCGTGGTGGTCGTCAAAGAGCTTGCCGCCAAACTCCAAATAGAGCTTGTTGTCAAACTGGCTGATCCGTTCCCGGATGTGGGCCGACTGAAGTTCCAGATACTTTTGGTTGTCAAAACCGATTTTGTCCATATCCCGTCTCCGTCCCTTCTGGCAAATTTCACTCAACGGCTATTGTACCACAAGTCAGGCCCATTCTGTAGGCTTTTTTTCTGTTTGGGGAAAATTTTGCGAAAGTGTTGACATACCCCTCCTACAGCTGTAGTATCTATATGAATACTACAGCTGTAGGAGGGCTGCGTATGAAGCTGAGCGACAAGGAGTGGCGGGTGCTGGAGACGCTGTGGGCGTCGCCGGAGGGGCTGGCTCTGGGCGAGGCGGTGGAGGCGCTGCGGCCCGCCACCGGATGGAGCCGCAACACGGTGCTGACCTATCTGACCCGGATGGAGGCCAAGGGGCTGGTGACCATCCACAAGACCCAGGCGCCTCATCGCTACCGGGCAGCGGTGGACCGGGAGGCCTGTGCCGCCCAGGAGCGGCGGGGGCTGCTGGACCGGGTGTACCAGGGCTCGGCGGGCAAGCTGGTGGCCGCCTTTTTGAAGGAGGAGAAGCTGACCGCCCAGGAGCGGGAGGAGCTGAAACAGCTGCTGGACGACATGGAGGTATGACCGGTGGAAAACATCTGGGCATTTCTGATGCAGACCCTCACCGTGTCCATAGCGGCGGCGGTGCTGCTCATTGCCAAGCGGCTCTTTTTGGACAAATTGTCCCCCCGGTGGCAGTACGGGGTGTGGGCCATTCTGGCCCTGCGGGTATTGCTGCCCGCCGGGCTGCTGGGCCGATCCCTCCTGCCGGAGGGGCGGATGGTGCTGGAGACCGCCAAACTGACGGCGGAGGCCAAACTGTCCTCCACCCTCACCCAGCCCTATACGCTGACGGAGGTGACGGCCCCCGTCCCGCTGCTCCGGCCTGTTCTGCCAACCAGTATCACCGACTGGCTGTTTTACCTCTATGTGGCGGGGGTGATCCTTACCCTGCTGTGGTTCCTGCTGACTTATCTGGCCCTGCGCCGGAAGGTGGCCGGGGGAAGGGCCCCCGCTCCTGAAGTGACGGCCCAGCTGGAGCGGGTGGCGGGGCAGTACGGCCTGAAGGTACCCCGGCGGGTAGTCGTGCTGGCGGAGACGGAGAGCGCCTTTGTATGCGGTCCCCTCTCCCCGGTACTGGTGCTGCCGGAGCGGGCGGTGGACGACAAGGTGCTGCTCCACGAACTGCTCCACCTGAAATACGGGGATTTGTGGGCCGGAGTGGGCATCTGCCTGCTGCGCTGCCTCCACTGGTGCAACCCCCTGCTGTGGTACTGCTGGAACCGGGCCCAGAACGACTGCGAGGCCCTGTGCGATCAGCGGGTGCTGGAGCGGCTGGAGGGGGAGCAGCGGCGGGAATACGGGGTGATCCTGCTGTCCATGGCGGATGATCGCCATGCCAGGGCCCCGGGTACCACCTCTATGGCCAACGGGGGCCGCAACATCAAGGCCCGGATTGGGGCCATCGCCCGGTTCAAACGCTACCCCAAGGGGGTGGCCCTGGGAGCCGGGTGCGTGGCGGTGATGCTGGCCGTGACCTGCCTGACAGGGACCGGCGGGGCGGTGGCGGTGCCTGAGTATGACCAGCGGGGGGCCTTTGCCCTGACCGCCGCCCTGCTCAACCGGCCCACCACCGTGGCCGGTGCGCTGGATACCTATGCCAAGGCGGTGCTGTGCGACAGCCCGGTCTATTTCGCCATGACGGCCCCGGAGGAGGAGCGGACCCAGGCGGTTCAGGCGGTGGGGAAACCATTTGAGAATGTGGAAAATGATTATCTGGAAGGGTCTATCTTCGGGAAATTGAATTTCCGGTGGTCCCGGCCCGCCTGGCAGGCGGAGTGGTCGGTGATGAATCTCATGGCGGACGGGGCGGGCGGCTACACCGGGGTACTCTTCTTCACCCCCTTCAGCCATGACGAGACCCAGGGCCTTGTTTACCAGTCCGTGGCCATCCGGCCCCTGGGGGACTACTGGACGGTAGAACCCGTCGGGGAACTGACGCTACAGCTGCGGGAGGACTGGTGGCTCTGCCCCAGCACGGACACCCCCTATGCCACCTATACGGCGGAGGGAGAAGGGCTCTATCTGGAAGTGGACTTCCAGTGCCGGCTGTGGGGAGACAGCACTGTCTGGGACACCTCCTACGGCTCCTTCTCCTTCTCCGACTCTGGCTATCTGGATCCCAAGCCCCTCCCACATCTCTCTTTTACACAGCTTCGGACGGGGGTAGGGGCCCGGCTGGTGTCCGCCGAGACGGGGGAGGCCGTCTCCCTGCCCATCACCGTGGCTCCCATGCAGCCCGGTGAGGATCCCCTCCAGGCTCTGGAGGAGAACTTTTACACCTTTACCCTGAACCCCGGCAGTCTGGACGAGGATCCCGTCCAGGCCAGCACCGGGATTACCAGTGGAACCAACCTCACCCTTACCGAAATGCCCGCCGCCCTGGCGGTGGCCGTTGAGGACGGGGATCGAACCCACATCTACGTGGCTCTACCGGAGGAGGTGGTCCCATGAGCAGTACCTATCGGGGCCTGACCAAAATTGCCTGGGGCTATGTATTTCTCCACCTGAACTTTAATCTGAACACGCTGAATCTTCTGCCCAACTGGGTGGGCTACCTGCTCTTTTTCTCCGCAATCATCCTGCTGGGGGATCAGCTGCGGGACCTACCCCTGCTTATTCCCTTCTGTATCCTGCTGGGTGTGCGGGAGTTGGCCGACTGGCTGGCGGTGCTGGCTGCCGGGGAGACGCTGATAGGGCAATTTTTTCTGCTGAATGCGCTGCTCACCTGCATCGGCCTCTATTTCCACTTCCAGCTGCTCACCGACCTGGCCATCCTGGCGGATGGAGCGGGAGAAAACGGGGGCGGCCTGCGAACCTGTCGCAACGTGGACGCGGTGCTGCGCACCCTCATGTGCCTGCCCCTGCCCTGGGAGGACTGGGATACCCTGGGTACGCTCATTCTGACGGGTGTGCTGGTGGTGTGGCTGATTGTGGTGTTCTGCATCATCTGGCAGCTTTTCAAGTTGCGGAAGCGATTTGCATAAAAAGGACGGCCTGGAGTTCCAGGCCGTTCTTTTTTTGTAACCAAATTTTCATTGACAGAGTGGTCTATAAGCTGTAGACTACAGATAAGGACGACAAGCAGTAGACCAAGGAGGCGATCCTATGAGCGATTGGAAGCTGGGGGCGGTGGAGTCCCGTTTTGCCGATCTCATCTGGCAGAGGGAACCCATGACCTCCACCCAGCTGGTGCGCCGGGCGGAGGAGGTTCTGGGCTGGAAGAAGTCCACCACCTACACGGTACTCAAGCGGCTGTGCCAGCGGGGCATTTTTCAGAATCAGGACGGGATGGTGACATCGCTGGTGTCCAAAGAGGAGTTCTATGCCCGGCAGAGCGAGGAATTCGTGGAGGAGGCCTTTTCCGGGTCCCTGCCCGCCTTCCTGGCCGCCTTTACCAGCCGGAAAAAGCTGTCCCGGGAGGAGATCGCGCAGCTGCAGCGGCTTATTGATGAGAGCAGGGGGTGAGCTGAGATGACGGCATTCCTGTCCCAGACGCTGTTCCCGGCCCTTCTGAACATGAGCCTCACCGCCGGTATCGTGATCCTGTGCGTGATGGCGGCACGGCTGGCCCTGAAGCGGGCGCCCAAAGTCTTTTCCTATGCCCTGTGGGCGGCGGTGCTGTTCCGGCTTTTGTGTCCGGTGTCCCTGTCCGCCGGCTTTTCTCTGCTGGGGGTGCTGGACGCCCCGGTCAAACAGGCCGGCCCGGCGGTGAGTACCCTTACCTATGTGCAGCCTCAACAGCAGCCGGAGACGCTGCCCCAGACCCAGATGGCGGAGCCTGACGCCCCTGCCTTTGATTCCGCGCCCCCCGTCACGCCGGTGGAGCAAGAACAGAAGACGATCCCCGGTGTGGACTGGCCCGCTGTGGCGGCCTGGGGGTGGCTGACTGGGGCGGCAGGTATGGCGGGGTACAGCGTCGTTACCCTGCTCCGGCTGCGGCGCAGGCTGGTGGGCAGCCTGCATTTGAGGGACAACCTCTATCTGGCCGACCATATTTCCACGCCCTTTGTGCTGGGACTGGTGCGGCCCCGGATCTATCTGCCCTCCACCCTGACCGAGGGGGAGATGGGCTATATCATTCGCCATGAGCAGTACCACATCCGCCACGGGGACCATGTGGTGAAGGTACTGGCCTTCGCCGCCCTGTGCCTGCACTGGTTCAATCCCCTGGTGTGGGCGGCCTTCGTGCTGGCGGGCCGCGACATGGAGATGCGGTGCGACGAGGCGGTGGTGAAGGAGCTGGGGGAGAAGGTGAAGGCGGACTATTCCGCCTCCCTGCTCACCCTGGCCACCGGACGGCTCACCATCGCCGGCACCCCCCTGGCCTTCGGGGAGGGAAACCCCGAGGGGCGCATCCGCAATCTGCTGCGGTGGAAGCGGCCCCGGGTGTGGCTGTCCGCTGTGGCCTGCATGGCCTGCGTGGCGGTCATCGCCGCCTGCGCCGCCAATCCCGCGGGGCAGACCAGTCAGACGCCGGCCGGGGAAAGCGGGCAGTATGAGAGCATGGAGGACTTTGCCCAACAGACAATGGAGAGGGCCAAAGAGGTGACCTACTACTCCTATTCCGGTGAGGAGACCACCGCCCGGGTTACCGGTACCAAGGTGGCCTGGCTGGACAAGATGGGTGAAGTGGAAGGGCTGGCCCCGGAGGGTACCCTGGAGGCATGGACCTTTCATTATCTGGTGCAGATCGACGCCCCTGTAGAGGAGGTCGCCTTGACGGACGGGATGTACCAGGAGGACGGCTGGTTCGACCTGGAGGGCCAGGGGGGCCACAACATCGTCTCCTTGCGCTACCCGGACGGCACCTACGATATTCTCTACAACCAGATCGTCAACGACGACATAGAGTTTTTGGGCCACCACAACAGCTATGAGGAGGCTATCTACGACTGGTATGTGACGGACCAGGGTCTGGACCTGCCCCTCCATGTAAAGGACTGGAACGTTTTGATGCTCGGCCCGGATGGGGAACAGGAGATCAATGTCCCGGTCCGCCGCTACGACGGGGACGGCTGGTATCTCTACATCCCGGTGTCGGCCTGGACACAGTGGTCGGCGGATCCTGTCCACAGCGTATGGGTGTCCGAATACGACACCGGCTCTGCCATTACGGTGGACTATACCAAGACCAACCTGGCCGACTATCTGGCTGGGGATACCCGAGGCATGACCCCTGCCGGTGACAGCGGACGAGTCTTTGAGGCCCAGGGGGACGGCTGGAACTACCGTTACTACTATGTGGAGGGGACAGAGGGCTGCTGGAGGATCACCATCCAATGGCAGGACGGCGGCACCGATGGCCAGCCGCTCACCATCACTGCCGTTGCCGCACCAAAGGTGCTGGCTCTCATGGCGGAGAGCTTCACCCCGGACAGCCGGATCACCCCGGCGGAACAGGATCCTGCCCCGGAGAACGGGGAGGGGATGCAGGCTGCCAAACAGACCCTGCGTCAGCAAGTGGAGCAGGGGGACGGCCAACTGGAGGTTGCCACCGGGCAGGAGGTCCGGACGCTGACAGCAGGCACCACTGAGCGGGAATGGCTCCAGGCCATGGGAGAAGATATGCTCTGGCAAGAGGACTTTCCAGAGGGCTTCTATGCCCTGCCCGGCAATCTCAGCTTGGTGCTGGATGAGGACAGCTTCTTCTGCTTCACCCCCGGCGGGGAGGTGGGACAGATCATGATCGATTATATGCGGGATGGGATCACCACCTCCTGGTGGACAGAGGATATCCAGTTCTACCTCTGGCTGACCGCCGTACTCCAGGAGCAAAACGTGGAGGTGCATGATCTAGACGGTGACGGCATCTATGAGGCCCTGGCCTGGCCCGCGGGTGAGGAAAAGAACCTGATCATCTATGATTTGTATGGAAATGAGGTCCACAAGATAGATGTTGTCCAGGAGTTGGGGGCGGAATATGCCGACTACACCGGCCTAATAGGCAATATCCAACGGGAATATAGCAACATGGTGCAGACCCGTGTGGATGGAGAGGACGGCATATACCAATACAAGGACGGGACGCTGACCTATATCTGCACCCTGGAGAAGGCGCAGGGGGCATAGCGGACAAATAAAAACGGGGCCTGCCGGCAGGCAGGTCCCGTTTTTTAGGAAAATCGTTACTCCAGGGCGATATGGCTGCGGATGCGCTGAATGATCATGTCCATAGCCACCTGGTTGCGGCCGCCCTCGGGTACGATCAGGTCGGCGTACCGCTTGGAGGGCTCCACAAACTGCTCGTGCATGGGCTTGACGGTGGTGAGGTACTGCTGCACCACCGAGTCCAGGGAGCGGCCACGCTGCTTCACGTCCCGCATGATGCGGCGGAGAATGCGCACGTCGGCGTCGGTATCCACAAAGAGCTTGATGTCCATCCGCTCCCGCAGGGCGGGCTCCACAAAGATGAGGATGCCCTCCACCAGGATGACTTTGGCGGGGCGGACCTCCACCGTCTCGGCGGCCCGGTTGTGCATGGTGTAGTCGTAGGTGGGGCTGTACACCGTCTCCCCCCGGCGCAGAGCGTCCAGGTCGTCCACCAGACGCTGGGTGTCAAAGGCGTCCGGGTGGTCGTAGTTGAGCTGGCACCGCTCCTCATAGGGCATCTCATCGTGCTGCTTGTAGTAGTTGTCGTGGTAGAGGATGGAGACCGCATCCCCAAACCGCTCCTTCAGACCCAGCGTCAGGGTGGTTTTGCCGGAGCCGGTACCCCCGGCGATGCCGATGATCATGGTGTCCATTGCGTCCGCTCCCCCATTTTTTTATTTAGTATAGCATAATCCCCCCGGATGCTACAAGACATCCGGGGGGATTTCTCAGCTTTCTTCGTTTTCAAAGAGCAGGCGGTAGTTCCCGTCCGCATGGAGGTAGACCGCCTCCAGATCCTCGTCGGCCCAGGCGGGGTCGAAGGGGAGGGAGAACTGCACGCAGGTGCCGCAGGAGGCGGACAGCTTGCGAGGTACCGGCATCATCACCGCGTTGTCTCCCAGGCCTTTCAGCTTCTTGTGGAAGGTGAGGGCCCCGAAGTGGGTGTGGAAGGTGGCGATGTACGCCTCATTTGGTGATGGTGATCTCATAGTCCTCCCCCACCTCTTTCCAGCTTACCTGGTAGCCGTTGTTGGCGGCAAACCGGCGCACGTTCTGGAGTGGGGTTTCATTGTCCACCAGCACCACCAGGGGGGTGCCGTTTTTCAGGGCGTTTTTGGTCATGAGTACCGGTTCCGGGCAGGAATAGCCTCTGGCGTCCACTTGATTCATACCGTTCACCTCACGCTTTCTTGGTATTGCCCGCGCCAATGGCGCAGACCAGGACCAGACCGATGATAACGGCCACCTTACCGGCAAAGCTGGGGCCGTCGGTGGAGGAGGCCAGGCCGAAGTTGTGGCAGAAGGCGGCACCCACCACCATGCCCAGCACGGCCACGGAGGAGTCGCTGTTGCCGCTGCCGGAGAGGATGAGCTGGCGCAGGGGGCAGCCCCCCAGCAGCACGGAGCCCAGACCCACCAGCACCATGCCCAGCAGGTTCCATAGTCCGTCGGTGTGGGCCACGGCCTGACCGGCAAAGCCGGGGTTGAAGCCGCCCTTGAGGCCCATACCGCCCACGATCAGGTTGCCCACCAGCACGGCAACGAAGATGGCCACGAAGCCCATCAGCAGGTGGAAGTCCTTGAGCATCATGGCGTCACGGATACCGCCGGCCATGCACAGGCGGCTGCGCTGGGCAATGGCGCCCACCACCAGACCGGCGATGAGGGCGGCGGCGATGGGAGCCCGCATGGAGCCGGGGCCCTCCACGGAGAAGAAGATAAAGGCGGGGGCGGCAATCACCAGAATGAGCAGGCCCACGTTGACGGCGGGCATGAGCAGGCCCTCGATCTTGGGCTGAGGCTGGGACTTCTTGAGGGAGAAGCCGGCCTTCAGGAACAGAGTGCCCACGAAGATGCCGATGATGAAGCCCACCAGGCCCAGAATGGCATTTCCGTCGCCGCCGCCCAGGCGGATGACCATCCGCAGGGGGCAGCCCAGGAACATGAGGGCACCCACCATGACGCAGAAGCCCAGCACGAACCGGGTCATGGGGGAGGAGCCGCCCCGCACCTTGAACTCTTTGCCCGCCAGGGCCATGATCATGGCGCCCAGCACCAGACCGATGATCTCGGGCCGGATGTACTGCACGATGGCGGCCCGGTGCATCCCCACGCCGCCGGCGATGTCCCGCAGGAAGCAGGCGATGCAGAAGCCCATGTTTACCGGGTTGCCCAGGGCAACCAGCACCACCGAGGCGATGCCTACCACCAGCCCGGCCAGAATGACCGGCAGGTGTCCCTTGAATTTTGTCACACACAACACCTCTCAAAAATTTTCAGGAAAGCAAAAACTTCTTTCTCTAACGGGATTATAGCCCCCCGGCACAAAAAATTGAAATACAGATTTTCCATAAAATCAATGAAAGATATAGAGAACATCTATAAAGTGATTTATAATAGGGGGCGGAACAAGACAAAGGCGTGCCGCAGCATTCTGCGGCACGCCTCTGCGTGGAAATGGCTATGGCTTGATATGGAGCAGCTTCTCGCCCCTGGGGCGCACCGCGCCCACCGCTGCGGCGGGTACGCCGGCGTCCATCATCCGGCCCATAAGGGTTTGGAGCTGGCGCTCTGGCACGCTGAACAGCAGCCCGCCGGCGGTTTGGGGATCGTAGAGACAGTCCAGCACCTCCCGGGGAACGGCAGGGTCCTCCAGGGTGTCGGCTGCGGCAAAGTCCATGTTGCGGTAAGCTCCGCCGGGAATGATCCCGTCCCGGGCCAGTTCCAGCGCGCGGGGCACAATGGGGATCTTGCCTGCCCACAGTTCCATGGTGGTACCGCTCCCCTCCGCCATCTCCTTCACATGGCCGGCCAGACCGAAGCCGGTGATGTCAGTGCAGGCGCTGATGGAGATCCCGCCTGCCGCCTGGGCGGCGTACTTATTGAGGGTGGTCATCAGTTCCACCATCTGCTTGTAGTCGGCCTCGTCCAGCAGCTCCGCCTTGGCGGCGGTGGACAGGATGCCGGTGCCCAGCGCCTTGGTCAGCACCAGGATATCTCCCACTTTGGCCCCGCTGTTGGTGAGGATGCGGCGGGGATGGACCAGGCCCGTGACGCACAGGCCGTACTTGGGTTCCTGATCCTCAATGCTGTGGCCGCCGGCGATGACCGCGCCGGCCTCAGTCACCTTGGAGGCCCCGCCGGCCAGAATATCCCCCACCGCCTCCACCGGCAGGCAGGAGGGGAAGGCCAGCAGATTCATGGCCAGCCGGGGCTCGCCCCCCATAGCGTACACGTCGGAGAGGGCGTTGGTGGCGGCGATCTGCCCGAAGGTATAGGGGTCGTCCACCACCGGAGGGAAGAAGTCCACCGTCTGGATCATGGCAAGGTCGGGACTGACCTTGTAGACGGCGGCGTCGTCGCTGGAGTCATAGCCTACCAGCAGGTTGGGGTCTGCCGTTTTGGGCAGGCCCGCCAATACGTTCCTTAGGACACCCGGCCCTATTTTGGCGCCTCACCCACCGGCCGTGGTCATGGCGGTCAGGCGCAGCTTCTCATACGGCATCTCGTCACCCCCTTTGATGTGGATACTATCAGTGTATCCCAAACGTGGAAAAAAAGCAATCGGAGGCTTATTATGCAGCTGAAACAACTGGAAGTATTTTTGCAGGTGGCCCGGCAGCGCAGCTTCTCCAAGGCGGCGGAGGCCCTCTACCTCACCCAGCCCACGGTCAGTGCCCATGTGGCGGCCCTGGAGGAGGAACTGGGGGCCAAACTGGTGGTGCGCTCCACCAAGGAGCTGCGTCTCACCGCCGGCGGCCGGGTGCTGAGCCGTTATGCCGCCGAGATTTTGGGTCTGTGCCAGCGGGCGGCCCAGGATGTGCGTACCGCAACCTCCTCCATTGCCGGTACCCTGTCCATCGCCGCATCCACCGTGCCGTCCCAGTATCTGCTGCCCCAGGTGCTGCCCCTGCTGCGGCAGCGATATCCCCAGGTGTTTTTCCAGATCCGGCAGGGAGACAGCGGCCAGGTGGCCCAGTGGATGATGGAAAACGGGGCGGAGCTGGGCCTGGTGGGGGCTCCGGTGCAGCGGGCCGGGCTGCTGTGCGTCCCCTTTCTGGCCGAGCGGCTGGTCATCGCCACCCCCAATGCCCCGGAGTACCGGAGACTGGAGGGACAAATGACGCCGGAGATCCTGAGACGGGCCCCCTTTCTTATGCGGGAGCCGGGGTCAGGTACCCGCAAGCAGGCCGAGCAGTACCTGAAGGGTGTGGGTCTGGAACCCAAATCCCTCACGCTGGCCGCCCAGCTGGAGAGTACCGAGAGCATCCTCCAGGGGGTGAAGAACGGGCTGGGTATCTCCATCCTGTCGGAATGGGCCGCCAAAGAGGCGGCCCAGGAGGGGAAGATCCTGGTCTTTGCTCCGGAAAGCCCTCTGTTGGAGCGGCAGTTTTACCTGCTTTACCGGCGGTCCAGCCCCCTGTCCCCGGCGGCGGCCATGCTGGTGGAGGAATTGCGCTATTTTTACCGGGATGGGGCGTGACCGCCGCACCGGCCAACCTGCTAAAGCATACCCTGAGAGTGAGAAACTTACTCTTGGAGGGTCTTTTTATGGAAGCAGAGGCAAAGATCTGTTACTATTTGGGCGCCAACGCCCCAACCGGTTTTTATTCCCTGTACGATCAGATGCTGGACCCGGAGAAGGCCCGGGACATCCGTATTTTGAAGGGCGGGCCGGGCTGCGGCAAGTCCACCCTGATGAAGCAGGTGGGGCGGGCCATGGAGGAGCGAGGCCACACTGTGGAGTACATCCGCTGTTCCGGTGATCCCGATTCCCTGGACGCGGTCATCATCCCTGCCCTGGGTGCGGCGGTGGTGGACGGCACTGCCCCCCATGTGGTGGAGCCCAAATATCCCGGCCTGGTGGAGAGCTATGTGGACCTGGGGGCCTGCTATGACCGGGAGGCCCTCCAGGCGGTGGGGACTGAATTGAAGGGATGCATGAAGGGCTATAAAGCCTGCTACAGCCGGGCCTACCGCTGCCTTACCGCCGCCGCCCAGCTGGAGGAGGACGTGCGCGCCCTGCTGCTCACCCCCGCCCTGGAGGCCAAATTGGCCAAGCGGGCCAGAGGCATCCTGTCCCGGGAGATCAAGGGAGCGGGAGAACAGCCCGGCCGGGCGGTTCAGCGGTTTTTAGGGGCGGTCACCTGGCAGGGAGTGCTGCGGGAGTACGGCACGGTGGAGGCCCAGTGCGGCAAGGTGTATGAACTGGCCGACAGCTACGGCCTGGCCCACACCATGCTCACCTGCCTGGCCGCCGGGGCCATGGCGGCAGGTTACGACGTGGTGGCCTGCCCCGATCCCATGTTCCCCGACCGGATGGCCCACTTGCTGATCCCCTCCCTCTCCCTGGCCTTTGTCAGCACCACGCCGGAGCAGCCCTGGCCTCACCGGCCCCACCGCCGCATCCGGCTGGACGCCATGGCCGATCCGGAGCTGCTGCGACGCAGCCGGGCCAGGCTGCGGTTTGCCCGGAAGGTGGCTGCCGCCCTCATGGAGGAAGGTGTGGACTCCCTGGCCCAGGCCAAAGCCATGCACGACGAGCTGGAGGCCATCTACAACCCCCATGTGGACTTTGACCGGGTCCACGCCCGGGGGGAGGAAATCATTGAAGCCTTTGCGTTGTTGGGGCAGGGGTAAAAAAGAGAAGCGGCCGCCGGAAGGCGGCCGCTTTTCTATGCAGACTGATTTTTCTGGGCCTGACTGCCGAAATAGAAGGCGATCACCACAGAAAAGATGGTGAGGAACTGGTCGGCGGCCACTCTGCCCGAAATAGCCAGGTGGAGAAAGGCGATGGTCAGGATCAGCGTGACCAGATTCTGCACCTGCATAATGCAGTGTAAGATCTGCTTCACAGGAAGCAACTCCTTTTGAAAAAAGATCGCGGAGCGTGGCTCCGCGATCCATTCTATGCGCCGTTCAGGCGTTCAGCAGCTGGTCCAGCTCCTCCAGGGCGCTGTCCAGCAGCTTGCCCACCGGCAGATCCTCCACCCCGGCCACGATGTTGTCGCACTGATTCATGGGGATGAGAATCTTTTTGGCGGGAGACTGGCCCACCGCCACCGCCATAGCCGGGGAGATTTCCCCCAGCAGGGCGTCGGCAATGACGATGCCCAGAGGCCCCAATATCACATCCGCCCGGCGGCAGGCCACCAGCAGAGCGTTTTCTCCGGTGGCCCCCTGAGAGGCGCCCCCCTTCAGCATGGCGGCGGTGGCCAGACCATTGGTACCCACCGCAAAGACCTTCAGCTGTGGGTGGCGGGTGGTAATGGCCCGTACCAGCTGCTGGCCAATCCGGCCGCCCTGGCCGTCCACGACCAGAAGTTCCATAGCAGTCCCTCCCGTCTTACAGCAGAATAACGCCTGCGTCCTGGCAGGCCTGGATGGTCTGCTCATCCCAGACGCTGGCCTGGACCTCGCCGATGTGGGCCTTGCCCAGCAGCAGCATACACAGCCGGGACTGGCCGATACCGCCGCCGATGGTGAGGGGCAGCTTGCCCTCCAGCAGCATCTTGTGGAAGGGCAGCGCCCGGCGGCTGTCGCAGCCGGCGATGGTGAGCTGCCGGTCCATGGCGGCGGGGTCCACCCGGATGCCCATGGAGGACACCTCGAAGGCCCGCTCCAGCACCGGGTTCCACACCAGAATATCGCCGTTCAGGTTCCAGTCGTCGTAGTCGGGAGCCCGGCCATCGTGGGGCTTGCCCGACTTGAGGGCGCCGCCGATGCCCATGAGGAAGGTGGTGGGGTGAGTCTGTACCCAGGCGTCCTCCCGCTCCTTGGGGGTGAGGTCGGGCCAGCGATCCTCCAGCTCCTGGGTGGTGACAAAGGACACGTCAGTGTCCAGCTGGGGCAGGGCGGTGAGCTGGGGGAAGACGGAGCGCAGGGTGGACTGGGTCTCCGCCATAGCCTTCACGATGGTGGTGACGGTGGCCTTCAGATAGTCCACCGTCCGGTCTCGGGGGGCAATGACCTTCTCCCAGTCCCACTGGTCCACATAGACCGAGTGAAGATTGTCCAGCTCCTCGTCCCGGCGGATGGCGTTCATGTCGGTGTACAGGCCCTCGCCTACAGAGAACTGGTAGCGGTACAGGGCCATGCGCTTCCACTTGGCCAGGGAGTGGACTACCTGGGCGTCCCGTCCGGCGTCGGGGATGTCGAAGGACACCGCACGCTCCACGCCGTTGAGGTCGTCGTTGAGGCCGGTGGAGGCCTCCACGAACAGGGGGGCGGACACCCGGCGCAGGTGGAGGGCGCCCCCCAGGGTGTCCTCAAAGAGCCGCTTCAAAAGACCGATGGCCTTCTGAGTGTCATATAGATTGAGACAGGGGGCGTACCCCTGGGGGATCACGGTTTGCAGCATGATGCAGCACTCCTTTTATCTGGCAGATACAATGTAACACATTATACAGGAAAAGCGTGGGATGCACAACCCCTTACCGGTGTTCCAGCCACAGCTTTTGCCGGGCACGGAGGACAAAGAAGAAGATACGCACCATCCAGTCCCCCACCATGGCGATCCACACGCCGATGACCCCCAGGCCGAAGTGACCCCCCAGGATATAGCTGCATCCCAGCCGTACGATAATCATGGAGCAGATGGAGATGACCATAGGCACCTTCACGTCGCCGGTGGCCCGCAGGGCGTTGGGCATGGTGAAGGCCATGGGCCAGAACAGCATGGCGCAGCCGTTGTGAATGAAGATCAGTACCGTGGCATACCACTGGGTCTCTGGGGTCAGGCTGTACAGCATGAGGATCAGGGGCAGGCCCAGCAGCAAAGCACCGTTGAGAATCCAGGTAAAGAGGTAGGTCATCTTCACCAGCTTGACGGTGTAGGCGCGGACTTGGTCCCAGGCCTCGGCCCCCACGCACTGTCCCACCACCGTGATGAGGGCCAGGCCCATAGCGGTACCGGGGATGACGCCGAAGTTGTCGATGTTGTTGGCCACCGCGTTGGCGGCGGTCTGGGCGGTGCCGAAGGTGGAGATCAGGCTTACCAGCAGCACCCGGCCCAGCTGGAAGAAGCAGTTCTCCAACCCGTTGGGCACGCCGATGCGGAGAATACGGCCCATCATGGACGGCTCAAACCGGAACTTGAGCAGGCCGGATATCCGCACGGGGTTGTGGCGGCTGTGGAGGAGTACCAGCATGATGGCCGCGGCCACGATGCGGGAAAACAGGGAGGACAGGGCCACGCCGTCCACACCCCGGTGGAAGCCGAACACAAAGATGGCGTTGCCCACCACGTTCTGCCCGTTCATCCAGGCCGAGACGTACATGGAGGCCTTGGAGTTGCCCATGGACCGCAGCAGGGCGGCGCAGCCGTTGTACAGGGCGATGAAGGGGTAGGACAGTGCGGAGATGATGAAGTAGGTCACCGCGCCCTCCATAACGGCGGGCTCCACCCGGCCGAAGAGCAGCCCCAGCAGGGGACGGCAGAAGGCCAGGGACAGGGCCATGATAATGAGGGAGGCGGCGGTGACGATGTACATGAGCTGATTGGCGGCCCGGTTGGCCCGGTCCAGGTTTTCCGCCCCGATGGACTGGGCACACACTACCGCGCCGCCGGTGGCCAGGGCGGAAAAGACGTTAATGATGAGCACGTTGATCAGGTCCACCAGGGCCACGCTGGACACGGCGGCCTCTCCGGCGGAGGACACCATCATGATGTCGGCCATGCCCACCATGACGGCCAGAAACTGCTCGATGATCAGGGGGATGATGAGTTTTTTCAGGGCTTGCTTGTTGAACACGGAGGTTCCCTCTCTCTGGTTGGGTTACATACCCAAAAAGTATACTACCGGCGGCGAGAGGGCCGCAATGGGCAAAACGTACAGGATTGTGTGGGAGATGCCGCTTGCCTTTTCGCCGGATTGGAGGTATAATTTTTTCCGAAATTGCAGGAATACATAAGGAGGAGACCATGGAAAAGATTCAGATGACCACTCCCCTGGTGGAGATGGACGGCGACGAGATGACCCGGGTGCTGTGGCAGCAGATCAAGGACGAGCTGCTCCTGCCCTTCATCGACCTGAAGACCGAGTATTACGATCTGGGCCTGCCCCACCGGGAAGAGACCGGCGACCAGGTGACCGTGGACTCCGCCGAGGCCACCAAGAAGTACGGCGTGGCGGTCAAGTGCGCCACCATCACCCCCAACGCCCAGCGGGTGGAGGAGTACAAGCTCTCCCAGATGTGGAAGTCCCCCAACGGCACCATTCGTGCCATTCTGGACGGTACCGTGTTCCGGGCCCCCATCATGGTAAAGGGCATCTCCCCGGTGGTCAAGACCTGGAAAAAACCCATCACCATCGCCCGTCACGCATACGGCGACGTGTACAAGTCCACCGAGTACCGGGTGCCCGGCCCCGGCAAGGCCGAGCTGGTGTTCACCGGCGAGGACGGCAAGGAGCAGTTCCGCCAGACCATCTATGACTTCGAGTGCGGCGGCGTGCTTCAGGGCCAGTACAACAAGGACAGCTCCATCCGCTCCTTTGCCCACGCCTGCTTCCAGTACGCCATCGACACCAAGCAGGACCTGTGGTTTGCCACCAAGGACACCATTTCCAAGAAGTACGACCACACCTTCAAGGACATCTTCCAGGAGATCTTTGACGAGCAGTACAAGGCCAAGTTTGACGCGCTGGGCATCGAGTACTTCTACACCCTCATTGACGACGCTGTGGCCCGCGTGGTCCGCTCCCAGGGTGGCTTCATCTGGGCCTGCAAGAACTACGACGGCGACGTGATGAGCGACATGGTGTCCACCGCCTTCGGTTCTCTGGCCATGATGACCTCCGTGCTGGTCAGCCCCGACGGCAAGTACGAGTACGAGGCCGCTCATGGCACCGTCACCCGCCACTACTACAAGTACCTGAAGGGGGAGGAGACCTCCACCAACCCGGTGGCCACCCTCTTCGCCTGGTCTGGTGCCCTGCGCAAGCGGGGCGAGCTGGACGGCAATGCCGACCTGATGGCCTTTGCCGACAAGCTGGAGAAGGCCACCATCGACACCATCGAGGGCGGCGTCATGACCAAGGATCTGGTTGGCCTGTGGGAGGGCGAGACTCCCGCACAGGGCGTCAACTCCCTGGACTTCCTGAAGGCCATCCGGGCTAGGCTGGAAGCGTAAGTACACAAAAAAGCCTGCCGCATTGCGGCAGGCTTTTTTTGCCCTCAGGCCGGGCTGCCCAGCAGCAGGGGCTGGAGCTGGCGGCCCTCCAGGGCGGCGGCGATGGTGTCGGGTACCAGGGAGAAGTCGGCCACCAGAGAGGTGGGCTTGCCCTGGGGATCGTCCTGCCGGAAGGGGACGAAGTAGACGTGTTTTTTGTCCAGCAGGGCCCCGATGTTTTTGGCCGAGGCGGCCAGGGCGTCATTGGTGGCGGGACAGATCACCAGTGGGCGGCCGTTGCGCAGATGGGCCTTGGCGGCCAGGGTGACGGTGGAGTCGGTAATGCCGTTTGCCAGCTTTGCCAGGGTGTTGCCGGTGCAGGGGCAGATGACCAGCACATCCAGCAGCTTTTTGGGGCCGATGGGCTCCGCCTTCACCAGGGAGTCGATGACCCGCTTGTCGCAGATGCGCTCCATCTCCCGCATAAACTCATGGGCCGGGCCAAACCGGGTGTCGTTGGCGGCGGCGGCCTCCGATACGATAGGGGTCACGTCCCCAAACCGGGCCTTCACCTGTTCCAGGGCGGCCATAGCCGTACTCAATGTACAAAAGGACCCGCAAAAGGCGAATCCAACCTTCACTTGTTCCATGCTCACACTCCCAATTCCCGCAGAATGTTATAAATGGTGGTCTGGATACACCGGCCAGCCGTTACCGGCGCCACCTTGCCCGGCAGGGACAGGGCCCAGATGGCC
The DNA here is from genome assembly GCF_944383115.1 of uncultured Flavonifractor sp. Classification (GTDB taxonomy): domain Bacteria; phylum Bacillota; class Clostridia; order Oscillospirales; family Oscillospiraceae; genus Flavonifractor. The sequence continues at coordinate 17,621 of NZ_CALWOJ010000022.1, forward strand.
TTGACTCCCAGTCGGGCCGCCGCCTCAAAGTCCACCCCGCCCGGCTTGGAGGCCAGATCGATGACCAGACAGCCCGGTTTCAGATCGGCAAGTTCCGTGAGGCCCAGCACCAGGGCGGGAACGGTGTTGACCACCAGGTCGTACCCGCACAGCCAGCCCGCCAGATGCTCCGTCTGCTCCCCGCAGTAGCCGCAGCTCTCTGCCCAGGCCAGGTCGGACCACTTGCGGGCGGCCACGCTCACCTTGGCGCCCAGTCCTGCCAGACGTTGGGACAGGGCCTTGCCTACCCGCCCGAAGCCTATGACCAGCACCCGGGCGCCGTGGAGGGTGATGGGCAGTTCCTCCAGCGCGATCTGGATGGCCCCTTCTGCGGTAGGCACCGCATTGGCCACCGCCAGCTCCTCCCGGGCAAAGTAGTCCTGAAGGATCAGTTGCCGCCCCGCGGCCAGGGAGGTGAGGGCGGGACCCACCATTCCGGCGCACACCAGCTGACCGGGCCGCAGGGGGGAGAGCAGCTCCTCCAGTTTCCGGGGCTGATCGGACAGGGGGGCGTGGAGCAGGCCGCCCTCCTCCTCTGCCGGCAGGGGCAGGATGAGGCAGTCGGCCAGTTCCACACCCGCCGAGTCGGTTTCCATCTGTACCCCCGCCAGAGGGCCGTGGCCCTCCAGGGCCCAGGTATGTACCGTGTGGCCGTCGGCGGCCAGCAGCTGGGCCAGTTCGGCCTGACGCAGATCCCCGCCCGCCACCCACAGGTTCAGTTCATGTCTCATGGTAAGCCCTCCGTTCCCAGTGACTGCTCCATCCTATTCCGCCGCCGGGAAAGGGTGACTGGAGGCCGCTGCCTTGACTTTTTTCTTTCCCAGGCTAATAATAAGAGACAGATTCAGAGAGAGCGGAGATGGACCCAATGGACCGGAACCAACAAAATCGCCTGACCGAAGGCAGCGTTCCCAGAAAGATGCTGACCTTCGCCCTGCCCATCTTTTTCAGCAACCTGTTTCAGCAGCTTTATAACGCGGTGGACTCCCTTATCGTGGGCAACTTCATCGGCCGGTCCGCTCTGGCGGCGGTCAGCTCCACCAGCAGCATGATCATGCTGATGATAGGCTTCATCAACGGCGTGTCCCTGGGCGCCGGGGTGCTGATTGCCCGGTACTACGGGGCGGAGGACGACGACAATATGGAACGGGCCGTCCACACCACTGTAGCCCTGGGCCTGACGGCAGGCGTGATTCTGACGGTGGTGGGGGTAATCCTGACACCGCAGATCCTCCAGTGGATCGGCACCCCCGCCGATGTGATAGACAACTCCATTCTCTATTTCCGCATCTACTTCTTCGGTTCCTCCGCCGTGGTGCTCTACAACATGGGGGCCAGCATCCTCCAGTCGGTGGGGGACAGCCGCAGCCCCATGAAGTACCTCATCGCCGCCTCCCTCACCAACGTGGTGCTGGACCTGCTCTTTGTGGCGGGGCTGGGTATGGGGGTGGGCAGCGCCGCCCTGGCCACCATCCTCAGCCAGTGCCTGTCCGCCTTCCTGGCCTTCCGCAAGCTGACCCTCACCAAGGCGGGCTATCAGGTCAACTGGCGGCGGGTACGCTTTGAAGGGCCAACCTTCAGACAGATCATCACCCTGGGCATCCCCTCCGGGGTGCAGAATTCGGTGGTCTCCCTGGCCAACGTCATCGTCCAGGCCAACATCAACGCCTTTGACTCCGCCGCTATGGCTGGCTGCGGGGCCTACAGCCGCATCGAGGGCTTCGCATTCCTGCCGGTGACCTGCTTCGCCCTGGCCCTGTCCACCTTCGTCAGCCAGAACCTGGGCGCCCACCGCTTCGACCGGGTGCGGGCGGGGATGCGTTTCGGCCTGCTGTGCAGCCCCCTGCTGGCGGAGGCCATCGGCGGGGTCATCTTCCTGGCCTCCCCGCTGCTGGTGGCCGCCTTCAACAGCGAGCCGGAAGTGGTGGCCTTCGGCGTGGCCTACGCCCGCACGGTGTCCCTGTTCTACTGCCTGCTGTCCTTCTCCCACTGCTGTGCCGGTATCCTCCGGGGCATGGGCCGGCCCATCGTGCCTATGGCCATCATGCTCAGCGTGTGGTGCGCCCTGCGGATCACCTACATCACCCTTACCGTACGGGTCATCCCTGATATCCGGGTGGTCTACTGGGCCTATCCCCTCACCTGGTCCATCAGCTCGGTTCTCTTCGTCCTGTGCCTGCGGCAGCTGCTGCGGCATATGCCGGCGGGAGAGCCGCAGAACGCACACATCCACATCTGACAAAACGCGCCCCTGAGGAGCTTAGTTCCTCAGGGGCGCGTTTGTTCAGAAGAAAGTGCCTCAGGCGGTCAGCAGGGCGGCGAATCGCTCCAGAATGACCGAGGCCTCAGCCCGGGTGCAAGTGGCGCCGGGACGAAGGGAACCGCCGTCCCCCTCCAGCAGCCCGTTGGCGCAGGCCCAGGCCAGGGCTTCCTCCGCCCAGGCGGAGACAGCGCCGCTGTCGGCAAAGCCGGACAGCTCAGACCGGGCGGACAGATCCAGACCCTGCTGCTCGGCATAGCGGTAGAGCAGGACGGCCAGGCTCTCCCGGGTCAGGGGGGCGTGGGGGGCAAAGGAGCCGGGAGCCACGCCCTGGACGATGCCGGCCTGGGCCGCCCAGTTCACACTGTCGGCGTACCAGGAGCCCGCCTCCACGTCGGAGAAGGACTTGCTGTTGTCCGTCAGACGGAGCTTGGCGGAGCCGTCCAGCCGGACGGCCAGGCCGTCGGCAGTCACGGTGGACTTGGACAGAATCTGGGTGGAGCCGTCCTCCTCCACCAGCAGGGCCACGGTACCCGCAGCAGGCGTGCAGGGGATGTTCACCACCACGGAGTCCACCCCCTGGGGTACGGTCACCACCGCCTCCACGGAGCCGTCGGCGCCGGTGGTCACCTTGGTCACCGTGCCGGTCTTGTCGTCGGTAATGGTGACGGTGTTGGAATCCTGGGAATCGTCGGAATCCTCATTACCGGAGCCGCCGCTGCCGGAGCCGCCGGAGGAGCCGTTATTGGAACCGCCGCCGGAGGAGCCGTTATTGGAGCCGCCGCCGGAAGAACCGCCGCCGGAGCCGCCGCTGCCGGTATTTCCGGAGTTGCCGGGGCCGTCCGGTTCATCGGGAGTTTCCGGCTGAGGGGGCAGCTCGGGGGTCTCGCCCTCGGCGTTGGGCACCTGGGCCATAGCGGTGAGACCGTGATCGTGGGCGGCCTGGACCTGGGACTGGTCCTCTGCGCCCTCCACGGCCTGGACGGCCTGCTCCAGGGCGGAGAGGAGAGCGGCCTGGCCGTCGTAGGTGTATTCAGTGAGATCGTAACCCTGATAGGCGGTCCGGAGGGCGGAGACGGCGGCCTGCTTCTGCTGGGCCAGACCGGCCAGCCTGGTCAGCTCAGTGCCCACCGAGGGGGAAAGGGCGGCCTGCCAGCCCTGAGCCACCTCCTGGGCCCGTTCGTCCAGGGCGGGTACCTGAGACATGGCGGAAACGCAATCGGTCACCAGGGTGTCCATGGCGTCATTGTCCGACTCGTCCCGGATGGCGTCGGCGGCCTGGGCGTAGTGGCCGGACAGGGTAGCCCAGTCCTGGGCGGCGTAGTTCTGGGAGGAGTAGCTGCCAAAGGCCTGCTGGAGCCGGGTCAGGCGGGTCTCCTGCTCCTCGGCCACCGGGGTCTTCCACACGGCGTAGAGGGTGGCCTCGCCGCCCTCGTCCATGCTCAGGTTCTTGACGCTGTCCTGGGGCAGATAGCGGACGGGGCCGCCGGCCTCGGTGGCCCAGCCGGCAAACTCCATCCCGTCATTGGTAAAGCCGCAGTCGGGCAGGGTGGCAGCCTGGTCGTATACCGCGTCGGCGGACTCCATATTGCCCTGGCCGCCGTTGGCGTCAAAGGAAATGGTGTAGTTCACCGGTTTCCACTGGGCATAGAGGGTGATCCGATCCCCCTGATGGATGCCGGACAGGTTGGTCACCGACTGGCCGTCGGTATAGGAATCTCCCGCGCCCCAACTCAGGGTATTCCAGCCCTGGAAGGTGTAGCCGTAACGGGTAAAGCCGTTGGGGGTGAGGGTAGTCTCCTGATCGTACACCGCCTGCACCGGAGCGGTGTGGCCCCGGCCGTCGTTGGCGGAGAAGTAGATGGTGTACTGGTTGGCAATCCGCTTGCCGTACAGGGTCTGGCCGTTGGCCTGGAAGGACTCCTCCACCGGCTGGAGGCCCGCCTCATCCAGGGACCACACCACCCGGTCATAGCCGGGAGCGGGGTTCTGGACCCGGAAGCTGTCAGCGGTCACCGTCATGGTGGGGAGGACCGGCAGGATCACCTTCAGCAGGTTATTGTCCTCGGCGATAAAGCCGCCCCCCTCCAGGGCCAAATTGGCGCTGAGATCCAGCTGGGAGAGCTGATTGTAGTTAATGTGCAGGAAGCGCAGGGCGGGATGGGTGGACAGCTCCAGCTCCGTCAGCCGGTTGAAGCCGGCGTCCAGGCTGGTGAGAGCCGTATTGGCGGACAGATCCAGCTCGGTCAGGGTGTTGTTCCGGACGTTGAGCCGCTTCAGGGCGGTAAAGACCTGGATGCCCTCCAGGTCGGCAATGCCCAGGCCGGACAGATCCAGGGACTGGATGGCGGCCAGCTCGTCGGCGGTGAGCAGGCTGTCCGCGCCCGCGCCGCTCAGGTTGCGCCCGTCCAGCAGCCAGGCGCGGAAGGCGGCGTCGGGAAAGGTGGAGGCGTCAATAGCCACGCCGTCGGCCAGGGGCAGCCCCAGCGCCTGGGCGGCAGGGCCGGCTGCCGGCAGGACCAGCAGGGTGGAGGCCAAAACGGCCGCAATGTACCGTCTCTTCGGGTTCATAAGATCTCCTCTTCTGTTATCTGTTATATGCCCGGTGCCGGGCATTGCTGCAAAGTATAGCTGGATTGACCGGGACTGTTAAGGGAAAAATATAGAAAACCAGTAGGAAAACTATAATATGGGAGAAACTGAGGTGGAAGCTGCAAAAACCGGGACGGCATTTGTACAAAATCCCGGTTGAAATCCCCGGTTGGACGGGGTATAATGACTGCAACCTGGAAAAGTGAGGTGTATGGGCATGGTTCAATGTCCCCTCACAACTGCATCCTTCCTGTTTTCCTATGGCTGGGCTCGATTTACGGGCGCCGGCTTTTTTGGCATGGGGAAATAGCGGGATGGAGAAAATGGGTGGGCCCTGTGGGGCCTGATATCACCTTGTAACACAGACAGGGCGCTCATTGATCTCATCAATGGGCGCCTATTTTTGTATCGGAAAGGGAGCGTGTCATATGGTAGTGGTCATGAAGCCGGGTACGCGGCAGGCGGATATTGAACATCTGGTAGGGAAACTGAAGCAGCTGGGCCTGGAGGTAGGCATTACCAACGGCGTGGGCTGTACCATTCTGGGCCTGGTGGGTGATACCACCGCCGTGGATATGGACAAGATCTCCATTAACCCCAACGTGGAGCGGGTTATGCGGGTGCAGGAGCCCTACAAGAAAGCCAACCGCAAGTTCCACCCCGAGGATACGGTGGTGAGCGTAGGGAACGCCAAAATCGGCGGCGGAAACTTCTCCGTCATTGCCGGCCCCTGCTCGGTGGAGAGTGAGGAGCAGATCTGCGCGGTGGCCGAGGATGTGAAGCGTTCCGGGGCGGCCCTGCTCCGGGGGGGCGCCTTCAAACCCCGCACCTCCCCCTACTCCTTCCAGGGCATGGGCGCCCCCGGCCTGGAGCTGCTGATGGAGGCCAGGGCCAAGACCGGCCTGCCCATCGTCACCGAGATCATGGACCCCCGGATGGCCGACCTCTTCGAGCGGGAGGTGGACGTGGTCCAGGTGGGCGCCCGCAATATGCAGAACTTCGAGCTGCTCAAGGAAGTGGGCAAGATGAGCAAGCCCATTCTGCTCAAGCGGGGCCTGTCCAACACCTATGAGGAGTGGATCATGTCCGCCGAGTATATCATGGCCGAGGGCAATGAGAACGTG
>NZ_CALWOJ010000023.1 GCF_944383115.1 uncultured Flavonifractor sp.
TGGTGGGAACAACAGGGCTCGAACCTGTGACATCATGCTTGTAAGGCATGCGCTCTCCCAGCTGAGCTATGCTCCCGTGTCCTTGCTGCGCACATTCGAGTCAAGCAGCGAATGTTATTATACAAGAACGCCCCCAGGTTGTCAACCACTTTTTGCGTTTTTTTTCAAAAAGTCAGATAGAGGCCAAAAGGCCTTGCAACTCTTCGCCGGTAAAGTGATAAACCTTGTCACAAAATTGGCAAGTAAGTTCCGCTTTTCCCTGCTCCTGAATGAGAGATTCCAACTCTTCCCGGCCCATGCTGATCAGGGCGCGGGACACCCGTTCCCTGCTGCAATAGCAACGGTATTCCACCGGCTCTTCACTGAGGATCTCCAGGTCAAAGGCAGACAGCACCCGCTCCACCAGGCTGCGGGCGCTTTCCCCGTTGCGCATGGCTTCGGTGACCGGGCCTACCTTGGCAATGCCCTCCTCCACAGCGGTGATGACGCTGTCGTCGGCACCGGGCAGCAGCTGGATCAGATAGCCGCCGGCGCAAAGCACGCTTTGATCCACATCCACCAGAACGCCCAGAGCGCAGGCGGAGGGGATCTGCTCGCTTTCCGCAAAATAAGAAGTGATATCCTCGGCGATCTCGCCGGACACCAGAGGGATGGTACCCACATAGGGTTCTTTCAGGTTCAGATCCTTAATTACGGTCAGGGAGCCGTCTTTGCCCACTGCGGAACCCACATCCAGTTTAGCAGGGCCCTTCAGGGGCAGATCCACCATAGGATTGACCACATAGCCACGGGCATTGCCTGCGCTGTCGGAGACCACTGTAATACCGCCCAGGGGGCCGTCCCCTTTGATGCGCAGGGTGACCGAGCCCTTTTCCTCCTTCAGCTGGTTGCCCATCATGGAGGCGGCCATCAGACTGCGGCCCAGGGCGGCGGTGGCCACCGGCAGGGTCTTGTGGATCTGTCTGGCTCGTTCCACCATCGTCCGGGCGGAAATGGCGGAGGCTTTCACGGGTGCGTCCTTGGCCAGGACGCGGATAATGGAATCTGACATAGGGTTATTGTTCCTTTCGTGCCGTAAAGAAAATACGTTGTTCACCCGGCTTTGGGGCGCGCATCTTGCGCTCGCCATATTGCCGGATGTGGCGGAAGCCGGCCTGGCGCAGCATCCGCTCCAGCTCATCTGGTTCGTAGGCGTATTCTTCGTGAACTTCTTCCATACGCCTCCACAGGTCGCCATCCTCCCGGAAAAAGAGATCCATGCCGTAGGTACAAATGCGGCACCTGGGGGAGTAGTCGGCCCGCCAGATACAGCAGGTATCCTCGTCCTCGTCCATAAAGAGCTGTCCGTCCAGACCACGGAGCTTGTCCGGCGTATTGATATCAAATAAAAACAGGCCGCCGGGCATAAGAAAAGTATGAACCCGCTGGAAAGCGCGGGCCAGCAATTTGGGCCGGGTTACATAATTCACACTGTCCAAGCAGCAGACGCAGGCATCAATGGTGCCGTACAGGTCCAGATCCTCCATCGCCTGATGGAGAAAGATGGGCGGGATGCCGTCCACGTCCCGGGCTTTCTCGGCGGCCAGAGCCAGCATTTCCTCGGACAGGTCGCTGCCGATCATTTCATAGCCGCGGCGGGCCAGTTCGCAGGTCAGGGAGCCGGTGCCGCAGGCCAGATCAAGCACTGTATGGATGGGCAGCTTGCTGCGGGAGAAGTGCTTTTCCAGATAGTCGGCCCAGGCCGCATAGTCCACGTCGGCGGTAAAGCGGTCATAGCAGCCGGCCAGGTATTCATATGCCATCGTTGTTCTTTTTCTCTTTCACGCGGGGAAGCACCGCCTGATATCCGTCGGCGCCGTACTGCAGAGAGCGGTTCACGCGGCTGATGGTGGCGCTGGAAGCGCCGGTGCGCTCCAGGATATCATTATAGATCATGCCCTCAGACAGGAGCATGGCCACCTCAAACCGCTGTTCCATTGCCCGCAGCTCGGCCACAGTACACAGGTCGGAAAAAAACTTCCGGCATTCATCCAGGTCCTTCAGGGTAAGGATCGCCTCATAGAGCAGATCGTTGTGTTCCCGCTTTTCGTTCTTCGTCATAGAGTGTTTGACCTCCTGATGATTCTCATTCGGAAACCGATATCCGGCCATTCTGCCGTCCGTTCTTCTTATTTTATCAAAGTGAAGTGTGGAAGTAAACCTCTTTTTTTGCTTTTCCGGCGGGCGACGACAAATCAAAATAGCAAGGGCGGAATTTTGTGACATTTTCTTCTATTTGTGGCCTTGCCTCGGGAGAAAATGCGTAATATAATACCGGCTGGGGAATCCTAATTCCCCGCGGTTTGCCGACGGGAAAAGGCCAATGCGCGAATCCCCGCGGCAGGAGGAAACCAATATGGTGAAAGCGATCGTAGGCGCCAACTGGGGCGACGAGGGCAAGGGGAAAATCACCGATCTGCTGGCGGAAAAGTCCGATGTGGTCATCCGCTTCCAGGGAGGGGCCAATGCAGGACATACCATTATCTGCGATTATGGTAAGTTTGCCCTGCACCAGCTGCCTTCCGGTGTGTTTTACTCCCATACCACCAATGTGATTGGAAACGGCGTGGCTCTGGACGCAACCAAATTTGCACAGGAGCTGAAGCACCTGGAAGAGGGGGGCGTACCCGCGCCCCACATTATTGTGGATCAGCGCACCCAGCTGCTGATGAGCTACCATGTGCTGTTGGACAGCTGCGAAGAGGAGCGGCTGGCAGGCGCGGCTTTTGGTTCCACTAAGTCGGGTATCGCGCCTTTTTATTCCGACAAATACGCCAAGATCGGCATTCAGGTGGCTGACCTGTGGCATGAAGACCGGCTGAAAACCCAGCTGGAACACATCTGCACGTTGAAAAATGTGATGCTGGAACACCTTTATCACAAGCCGCCCCTGGACCCCAAGGCTCTGTTTGAGGAGTTGATGGGCTACAAGAAGATCCTGGAACCTTATGTGGGCGACGCTGTGAGTTTTGTCCACCAGGCCCTGAAGGCGGGCAAGCAGGTGCTGCTGGAAGGACAGCTGGGGTCTATGAAGGACCCCAATCTGGGCATCTGCCCCATGACTACTTCCTCCCACACCCTGGCTGGTTTCGGTACGGTAGGCGGCGGTGTGCCGCCCACGGCCTTCTCTGATATTGTGACCGTGACCAAGGCCTATTCTTCTTCCGTAGGCGCCGGCGCTTTTGTCAGCGAATTGTTCGGCGACGAGGCCGAGGAACTGCGCCGCCGGGGCGGCGACGCCGGCGAGTACGGCGCCACCACCGGTCGTCCCCGCCGGGTAGGCTGGTTCGATGCGGTAGCCACCCGCTACGGCTGTATGGTTCAGGGCACCACCCAGGTGGCGCTGACCGCCGTTGACTGCCTGGGCTACCTGGATGAGATCAAGGTATGCACCGGCTATGAGATCGACGGCAAGGTGACCCGCGATTTCCCGGTGCCCGCCCTGCTGGATCGGGCAAAGCCGGTCTATACCAGCCTGCCGGGCTGGAAATGCGACATCCGCGGGATCACTGATTTTGCAGCCCTGCCTCAGCAGGCCAAGGATTATGTGGCGTTTTTGGAGCGAGAGATTGAAGCGCCCATTACCATCGTTTCTACCGGCCCCAAACGTCATGAGATCTGCTATCGCTGATCGTAAAACGACCGCCGCCCATTGGGCGGCGGTCGTTTTTAATCGGACTTTTTACCCAGCAGCCGATGAAAGAAGCCGGCTTTTTTCTCCTGGGGTGCGGGGGGACTGACGGCGGCCCGGGCATCCTGAAGTGCAAGGCTCATCAACTGAGCCTGTGCATTGACCGGCGTAGCGCCTTCAGGCCGGGGTACGGGGGTATAATTGCCGTCGGGGCCCATATTGCGGGCCTTTACATTGTCCGAGCAAAACAGCGCCACATATTGCCGGATCTGTCGGCGGACATCCGGGTCCACCACCGGGCAGGCGATCTCCACCCGCCGCTCGGTGTTGCGGGTCATGAGATCGGCCGAGCCGATATAGAGCCTGGTGCCCTCCCCCACGCCGAAGGCATAGATGCGGGGATGCTCCAGAAAACGCCCTACGATGGAGAAAACGCGGATCCGGTCGGTAAGACCTGGAACGCCGGGCCGCAGGCAGCAGATGCCGCGCACATTGAGGATGACCGGCACCCCGGCCTGGCTGGCCTGGGCCAATTTGTCGATCAGGGTGCGATCCGTCACCGAATTGACTTTGAAAAAGATGCGAGCGGGCTGGCCCTGCCGGGCTTTTTGTATTTCCCGGTCGATCAGTTCCAGAATACGGTTTTTCAGACTGTGTGGGGCCACCATCAGCTGATGATAGTCGCCGTTCAGGTTGGAGGTGGCCATATTTTGAAAGAAAGCGGCGCCGTCGCCACCGATGGCGGGGCTGGCCGTCATGAGACAAAAGTCGGTGTACAGCTTGGCGGTTTTTTCATTGTAGTTGCCTGTGCCGATCTGGGTAATGTATTGGATGTGCCCCCGCTCCCGGCGGGTGATCAGGCAGATCTTGGAGTGGACTTTGTAATGCTCGAACCCATAGAGCATGGTGCATCCCGCTTCTTCCAGCCGCTGAGCCCAGGCGATGTTATTCTGCTCGTCAAACCGGGCCCGCAGCTCCATGAGTACGGTGACGTCTTTGCCGTTTTCCGCCGCCGCAGCCAGATATTCCACCAGCTTGGCAGTTGAGGCAAGGCGGTAGATGGTGATCTTGATGGAAAGTACCGCCGGGTCGTTGGCGGCCTCACGCACCAGCTGAAGGAAGGGTTCCATAGAGTGGTAGGGATAAAAGAGCAAAGCGTCCCGACGCAGGAGCTGTGGGATCAGCTTTTCGCCCTTGATCAGCCCGGCGGGCCATTGGGGCGTGTAAGGCGGATAGCACAGCGCGGCGGCGCTTTCCTCCGGCAGCTTTTTTTCCAAGGCATACACATATCCCATGATAAGAGGGCTTTTGGAACGAAACACCTGCTCAAAGGCCAGATTGAGCCGCTGGCACAGGAACTGCTGCAGCTCATCGGAGGCGTCCCCCTGGATCTCCAGACGCACCGGAGCCAGCCGTGCCCGTTTCTTGAGTATCTTCTGCATGTGGGCGCGGAAATCCTCGCCCACATCATAGTCTTCGTCCTCGGGGCTGATGTCGGCGTTACGGGTGACGGAGATGACGCATTTTTCTTCCACCTGATATTGTTCAAACAGCTGGTCGGCAAAATGAAGGACCACCTGTTCGGTCAGCAGATAACGCAGACCCTGCTCCTCCAGCTGAAAGTAGGGCGGGAGGGCCTTTGGAATGGGTACCAGGCCGAAACAGCGGCTGCCGCCCAGACGTAAGGAGAGGGCTACGGTCAGGCTGTTGGAGGGCAGGTGAGGGAAAGGATGGTGGCTGTCGATCACCATTGGAGAGAGAATGGGCAGCACATAGTCCCGGAACCAACGTTCGGTTTGCTTGCGCTCCTTGCCGTCCAGCTCGCCGGGCGTCAGGTTGCAGATGTTGCAGGTACGCAGCCGTTTCTCCAAAGCGGCGACGATCTTATCCCGCTGCTTGTACAGGGCGGGTACAGCCTTGAAGATGGCCTGGAGCTGTTGGGTGGGGGTGAGGCCGCTCTTGCTGTCCGCATGGGCCTGTTTGGACAGCGTCATATCGTAGATAGAGCCCACCCGGATCATGAAAAACTCGTCCAGGTTGCTGGTGAAGATCGCGGCAAATTTCAGCCGCTCAAACAGAGGAACGCTTTCATCTTTAGCCTCCTCCAGTACCCGCTCATTAAAACGCAGCCAGGACAGCTCCCGCTCCTGGGTGTACCTGGTGTCGATCGTTTCATGCGCCATGACCGTCCACCTCCATCACGCGCCGGAGCAGGTAGCCCTCCCGTACGCCGCAGCCGCTTACCGATACGGTGGATACCTGATAGGCATCCAGAATGGCGTTCAGAATGGCGAGGCCGGGCAGTATGGTATGGACACGGTCGGGGACCGAGCGGAGGATCTGCCGCAAGGTGGCCTGATCCCCCTTTTTCAGTCCCTTGTAGAGGGCGTGGATCTCTTCGGCGGGAATGATACGGTTGTCGGGATCGGCCCCGGCCAGGTCGTTGCACAGTTTGGCGGTGGCCCGGAAAGTGCCGCCCACCCCGGTGAGGTGGCTGCATTGCAGGCCGGCGGTCCTGGCTTTCTCCAGTTCCTCCTTCACCTCGGCGCGGATGGCCTTGCGTTCCGGTTTGGTAGGGAAGAGGCCGGAGACATATTTGGTAAAGAGGGATAAAGACCCCATCGGCAGGGAGCAGCCCGAAGTAATGGCGCCGTCCCGGTAGGCGACCAATTCAGTGGACCCGCCGCCTACGTCGGCCAACAAGCCGCTGCCCGGCGCGCCGCCGCCCACGGTGGCGCCCAAAAAGGAGAACGCGGCCTCATCTGCGCCGGAGAGTACCTCCACATCGATGCCGGTGACTGCCCGTATGGTTTCCAGGGCCTCCTCCGTATTGGTGATATTGCGCAGGGAAGCGGTGCCGAACACCCGCAGGTCGGCGATCTCAAAATTGTGCAGCAGCTCCTTGAACCCGGCCAGGACTCGGCAGGCCACCAGAATGCCGCTGTCGGACAGCAGTCCGTTTTGAATATAGCCGGCCAGACCGGCCATTTCCTTTTTATTCATTAACAGTTTGAAACGCTGTCCTTCCCAATGGTAGATGGACAGACGGATGGTGTTGGATCCCACGTCCACGATCCCGCATTTCATTTCACGACGCACCTCGCTTTGTGCCCATAGTCTACGCGATTTCAGAAGGATTATCAACGGAGTTTACAGAAGATTTACACGAATCGATCATATCTCTGCGTGCCGCGATCAGTGCAATGCCGTCTCCCAATGTACAAAAGAAGGCCGATAGAACGGCCGCCTCCTCGGCGGAGCGGCCCTGGGTAAGCTGGATGGCGGCCAGAGCTGCCGCTGCCATCAGCGTTTCTCCGGAGGGTGGAGTGTACACAAAGCCTCATCTCCCTTCTTACCAGTCTATGGCGCAGCCGGTTCCGGGTTGACGGCCAGGGCAGATGTGGGTACAATAAAGGGACGAAAGGGGACCTGGACCATGAATATGCCTTTGGTATTGCTTTATAATCTGGACAGCCCGAAGGGGGCGAAGATCCGGCGGATGTGTCTGCCGCTGGGCCTGCGGGCCCGGCTGGTGCAGCCGGAAGAATACGGCTTGCCGTTGGGAGAACTGGCTGGCGGCGCAGTGCCGGAGACGCCCTGGACAGGGGAGCAGTTTGCCGATGAAATGCTGCTGCTGGTCAACTGCACCGGCCCGCTGCTGGATCGTTTCCTTCAGGGATTCCGCCGGAACAAGATCCCGCCCGTAGCTTTAAAGGCGGTACTCACCCCCACCAACCGAAGCTGGGATTCCGCAGCCCTGCACAGTGAGCTGCTGCGGGAGCGGGAGGCCATTCAGGCCGGCCAGACAGCCCACCGGAAGGATCAGGAACAAGGGGAGGATGGGCGTGCATAACGAACTGACCAAGAAAGACATCCAGATGATGGGGGAAGAACTGGATTACCGCCGTATCCAGCTGCGTCCCCAACTGCTGGAGGCGGTCAAAGAGGCCCGGGCCTTTGGAGACCTCAGCGAGAACTTTGAGTATAAAGCCGCCAAGCAGGAGAAAAACCGCAATGAGAGCCGCATCCGCTATCTGGAGAACATGATCCGCACCGCCAGGGTGCTGCCCGACCAACCTGCCGGCGACGGGGTGGGATTGTACGACAAGGTGACGGTTTACCTGGAAGACGAGGGAGACACCGAGACCTACCAGGTGGTTACCACCATGCGGCAGGACGCCCTCCACGGACTCATCAGCAAGGAATCGCCTATGGGCAAAGCCCTGCTGGGCCGCAAGGTAGGGGAGACCTTTCATATTCAGGTCAACGACAGCTACGGCTATGATGCCAAGGTCCTCTCCATTGAAAAAGGGGAGGATGACGGCACCGCTCCGCTGACCGGATTTTAGATGCGAAAAGCGCCGCCTCCCGCAGATGCGGGAGGCGGCGCTTCGTATTATCTGTCACATATTGGCTTTGGTGAGGGAGGCCAGCAGGAGCCGGGCGCCATGCTGGAGGTACTCCTCCCGGGTGAGCCCCAGGGTACGCTGGATGTAAGATTCCCGCCGCTCGGCGGTGTGGACCATTCCGGACAGAGCGGACCAGAACAGGAGGACCGTTTCTACCGGGGGCAGCTGGGAACGAACCGCGCCGTCCGCCGCGCCCCGCACCAGGAAATCGGCCAGTTCCTGCTCAATCTCGTCACTGACCCGGAGAATGTCCGACATACCTTTCTGAAGGGATTCGCCATCCTGAGAAAGGGGGATGGAGCCGGTGGCGGCATCATAGGCGGTGGGATTTTCATTATAGAAGCGGACAATGGCCTGGCACACAGCGTCATAAGCCTGGAACCAATCGCTGTGGCTTTCAATGGCCTCATGCAGCTTTTTCTTTAAAAGCACCATGCCGCTGAGGAGAATGGCGTTGATGATCTCCTCCTTACTCTGGAAATAGACATATAAGGTAGCCTTGCTGTACTCGGCCTCCCGTGCAATATCGTCCATAGTGGTTTTTTCGGTGCCCTTCTCCGCAAAAAGCCGCTCGGCAGCAGCCAGGATGGAGCCCCGATGGAATTCAGTCAGCGCCTGTTTTTTGCTCATCGTACTTCCAACCTTTCTATACTTCCCGGTATCGGTAATTATACCTTTGGTTTAAGAAATGATACCATGCCTTGGAGGGGAATGCAAGGTTTTTTGTGAATTTTAGGTAAGAAATGGAGAATGGTTTTGTCTGCTACCGCAAAAAAGACCTTGCCAAGCCCAGGCAGGTATGCTATAATACCCTAGTCAACTGATTTGCAGGTATAGTTCAGTGGCAGAACGTCAGCTTCCCAAGCTGAATATGAGGGTTCGATTCCCTTTACCTGCTCCATAAAAAATAACCACACCGTTCGGTGTGGTTATTTTTTATGTCTTGCTTCCGGGGATCACACCCGTCCGATATCGGTACGATAGTGCATATCTGTAAAGTGGATGCACTTTGCGGACTGGTACGCTGCGTCAATGGCAGCATTCAGATCGGCGCCGGTTGCGGTAACCCCCAACACTCTGCCGCCGTTGGTCTGCAGGGTTCCGTCGTCCGCCAGCATGGTACCTGCGTGAAAGACCACGGCGGTCTCTTCGGCTTCACTGATACCTATGATGGGATATCCCTTTACATAGGAACCTGGATACCCGCCCGAGGCCAATACCAGACAACAGGCGGCGCCGCTTTTCCACCGGATATCCACTTGATGGAGGACGCCGTTCCGGCAGGCGGCCATGATCTCCAGCAGGTCGGAGTCCAGCAGGGAAAGGATGGCCTGACATTCCGGGTCGCCGAAGCGGGCGTTGTATTCCACCACTTTGGGTCCCTCGGGCGTAATCATCAGCCCGAAGTACAGGACGCCTTTGAAAGGCCGGCCCTCGGCCTTGAGGGCGGCTACCGTAGGCAGGAAGATATCACGCATGCATTGGATCGCCACGGCGGCGGTATAGTTGGGGGAGGGGGAGATGGCCCCCATGCCGCCGGTGTTGGGGCCCTGATTGCCGTCGTAAGCCCTTTTGTGGTCCTGGGAAGAGGGCATACACAAAAGATGCTCTCCGTCACAGAAGGCCAGCACGGTCACTTCCGGACCGGTCATACATTCCTCGATCACCACTTTGGCCCCCGCTTCTCCAAAGCGATGGTCGCACATCATGGACCGGACGGCCTCTCTGGCCTCCTCCACGGATTGGGCCACAACAACGCCTTTGCCCAGCGCCAGGCCGTCCGCCTTGACCACGATAGGTGCGCCCTGCTCGTCTACATAAGCCAATGCTGAATCAAGATCTGTAAAGGCTTCATACTTTGCGGTTGGGATGCCGTATTTTTTCATCAGGTTCTTGGAAAATATCTTGCTGGCCTCAATCACGGCTGCATCCGCTGTGGGGCCGAAAGCGGGAATACCGGCCGCCTCCATAGCGTCCACCATGCCCAGGGCCAGAGGATCGTCAGGAGCCACCACAACGAAATCTATGGCATGGCCTTTAGCCCAGTTGACCATTCCCTCCACATCGGTGGCGGCGATGGGTACGCACTGGGCCACCGACTCGATGCCTCCGTTGCCGGGGGCGCAGAACAGGCGGGTGATGTGGGGACTCTGAGACAATTTCCAGCAGATAGCATGTTCGCGGCCGCCGCCGCCAACGACCAAAACCTTCATAGAATAACCCCGTTCCATTCAGAATGAAGTGGGAGCGCAGGGGTCTGCTCCGCTGCGCTCCCGCCTGTTAGTGGTGGAAAAGCCGCATACCGGTAAAGGCCATAACGATGCCGTACTTGTTGCAGGTGGCAATGACATGGTCGTCCCGGATGGAGCCGCCGGGCTGCACGATATACTGCACGCCGGACTTGCGGGCCCGCTCCACGTTGTCCCCGAAGGGGAAGAAGGCGTCGGAGCCCACGATGACGCCGGACTGGGTGGCGATCCAGGCCTTTTTCTCCTCAGCGGTGAGAACCTCAGGCTTAACCTTGAACGTGTTCTGCCACACGCCCTCTGCCAGCACGTCCTCGTACTCGTCGGAGATGTATACGTCGATGGCATTGTCCCGGTCGGGGCGGCGGATACCGTCCACGAAGGGGAGTGCCAGCACTTTGGGATGCTGACGCAGCAGCCAGTTGTCCGCCTTGGAGCCCGCCAGACGGGTGCAGTGGATGCGGCTTTGCTGTCCGGCGCCCACGCCGATGGTCTGGCCGTCCTTCACATAGCACACCGAGTTGGACTGGGTGTACTTCAGGGTGATGAGAGAGAGGATCATATCCCGCTTGGCATTTTCGGGCAGATCCTTGTTGTCGGTGACGATGTTGTTCAGCAGGTCGGCGTTGATCTGGTAGTTGTTGCGGCCCTGCTCAAAGGTGATGCCGAATACGTCCTTATGTTCGATGGCACGGGGGACGTAGTTGGGGTCGATCTCCACCACGTTGTAGCCGCCCTTGCGCTTGGTCTTGAGAATGGCCAGGGCCTCCTCGGTGTAGCCGGGGGCGATGACGCCGTCGGACACCTCCAGAGCCAAATAGCGGGCGGTCTGGGCGTCACACACGTCGGACAGGGCGGCCCAGTCGCCGTAGGAACACAGCCGGTCGGCGCCACGGGCCTTCACATAGGCGCAGGCGATGGGGGACAGGTCCATGTCCTCGGCAAAGTAGATTTTCTGCTCCACGTCGGTCAGAGGAGTACCTACAGCGGCGCCGGCGGGGGAGACGTGCTTGAAGGAGGCGGCGGCAGGCAGGCCGGTAGCTTCCTTCAGTTCCTTGACCAGCTGCCAGGAGTTGAGGGCATCCAAAAAATTGATGTATCCCGGTTTGCCGTTCAGGACCCTGATGGGCAGCTCGCCCGACTCCATGAAGATACGGGCGGGTTTTTGATTGGGATTACATCCGTATTTCAGTTCCAGTTCCGTCATGTTTACTCTCTCCTCCTGTTCACTGGTGTTTGTTGAGGATCACGCTCTCCCAACTGCCGGTCATGAGGTCAATATACCGCACGAACAGGGAGACTTTGTTGGCTTCGTTCAGATTGCTCCAGATCAGCTCTGCAAAGGCCTGGGGGGTTTCACTGACAATGGCAACCTGTTCCGGTTCCCCTTCAAAAGAGGGCAGGGGGTCGCCGTCTCCCATATAGGTGTGGATGAAATGGCCCTGGCCGGCCAGAGGCTTTTCATAGGTAAAGAAATGGCGACGGCAGGAGGCGGGATCGCCGCCGGCGCTCTTCAAAATAGACAGCGTGTAGTCGCCGTCCTTTTTTACCAGGCCGGAAATGCGGGGGGTATAATTAGGCGCGTCCGGTTCAAAGGTGCGGGTATGGAGGGCCTGGGAGAAGGTCTTGCCCGCTGCCAGCCCCTCCCGGATGGTGTCGGTCTGATCGCCGTTGGTCACGATGGTGGAGGCGCCGAATACCCGGACGGGGTTATAGATGATAAGGGATGGATCGGTCATTTTGGAGGGATCAAAGGCCTGGGTACGGATGCCGTCCGGAGTCTCCACAAAGATCCGGTTGCGGGAGTTCTCACTGCGGCCCATGATAAAATAGGCGATGACGGCCTTCTGGTCGTCGGGGGACCGGCCCAGAACGATGCCCCGGCCGGGGTAAGGGTTGGTACGCAGCAGCGCGGTCAGATCCAGTGTTTTCATACGTCATTCCCCTTCCTTGATGGTAACGAGCCGTCCCTGCACGCAGAGACGTCCCTGACAGAACAGGGCCACAGCCTGCGGCAGGATGTGCCACTCGGCCTGTTCCATGACCCGGCGCTGGAGGGTCTCCGGGGTGTCGCCCGGCTGTACCGCCACCGCCCTTTGCAGGACAATGGGGCCGCCGTCGGGTTCTTCGTTGACGAAGTGAACGGTGGCGCCGGTGATTTTTACCCCATAGGCCAGGGCCTTTTCATGCACATGGATGCCATAATATCCCGCACCGCAGAAAGCGGGGATCAGGGCGGGATGGACGTTGAGGATGGCATTGGGGTATGCTTTGACCATCTCTTCCGTCAAAATGTGCATAAACCCGGCCAGAACCACCAGGTCGATGTTCAGGTCTTTCAGTTTGGCCACCAAAGCCTCCGTCATGGCGCGGTTGGAGTCATAATTCTTTCGGGCCACCACATAACAGGGAATACCGGCCTGTTTGGCCCGCTCCAGCGCATAGGCGCCCTCTTTGGAGGAGATCACGGCTGCCAGTTGGCCGCCGCCCAGTTCGCCCCGGTCCCGGGCGCCGATCAGTGCCTGAAGGTTGGTCCCGCCACCGGAGACCAATACAGCGATCCTGATGCTCATACCAGCTCCACCCCGGCGTCGCCTTCCACGACAGAGCCGATCACATAGGCCCGCTCGCCGGAGCGGCAGAGCAGCTCCTTGGCCTGACCCACTTCCTCTTTCGGAATGGCCAGGATCAGCCCCACGCCCATGTTGAAGGTGTTGTACATATCCCGCATGGGGATGCCGCCACGCTTGGCGATCAGGTCAAAAATAGGCGGCACGGGGAAGGAGGCGGTCTCAATGCGGGCGGTGAGTCCGTCCTTCATCATCCGGGGTACGTTTTCATAGAGCCCGCCGCCGGTGATATGGCTGATGGCCCGGACATGAATGCCGTTTTTCAGCAGGCACTGGACGGCTTTGACGTAGATTCGGGTGGGGGTAAGCAGAGTCTCGCCCAGGCTTTTGCCACCCAGTTCCTCCACAGGGGCGGACAGGTCGGCGTGTTCCACGTCAAAGACCTTACGCACCAGGGAGAAACCGTTGGAGTGGACGCCGCTGGAACCCAGGCCGATGAGGACGTCACCGGCGGTCAGGTCTCTGCCGTCAATGATCTTCTCCTCATCCACGATACCCACGGAGAAGCCGGCCACGTCGTAGTCCTCTTCCGCCATCAGGCCGGGATGCTCGGCGGTCTCGCCGCCCACCAGGGCGCAGCCCGCCTGGCGGCAGCCCTCCGTAATACCGGAGACAATATCGGCGATGCGGCTGGGATCATTCCTGCCGCAGGCGATGTAGTCCAGGAAGAACAGGGGAGAGGCGCCCCCGCAGATGATGTCGTTGACGCACATGGCGACGCAGTCGATGCCGATGGTGTCATGCTTGCCCATCAACTGGGCCAGGCGCAGTTTGGTGCCTACGCCGTCGGTGCCTGATACCAGGACCGGTTTCTTCATGCCGGACAGATCGGGAGCAAACAGGCCGCCGAAACCGCCCAGAGTACCCAATACGCCGGGGATATAAGTGGATTCCACCAGCGGCTTGATGCGTTCCACCGCCGCATAGCCGGCGGTGACGTCCACACCGGCGGCAGCATAGGACTCGGAGTGAGAGTTTTTCATGTCGGTCATTCCTTTCCCGTCCAGCAATAGGTACAGATTCGATTGGGGTCGATGCCGATGGCCTCCAGCAGGCCGTCCAGGGACTGGTAGCCCAGGGAGTCAAAGCCCATCTCCTGGCAGATGGCGCGGAGCAGACACTGGCCGCGCTGGGTGGAGGAATCGGCGTACTCCTCCAGATGCTGTTGCCCCTCGTCCCCCTCCAGAGCCTGGATGGTACGGCGGGCCAGCAGTTCCATATCGGAGTTGCTGCGGGAGAAATTCAGGTACTTGCAGCCGTACATAACAGGCGGGCAGGCCGAGCGCATATGGACCTCGGCAGCGCCCGATTCATACAGGAAATCCACCGTCTCCCGCAGCTGAGTGCCCCGTACGATAGAGTCGTCCACAAAGAGCAGTTTCTTACCCTCGATGAGTTCGGGCACGGGGATCTGCTTCATTTTGGCCACCTGGTTGCGGGCCTCCTGATTGGCGGGCATGAAGGAGCGGGGCCAGGTGGGGGTATATTTGACGAAGGGGCGGGCAAAGGGCTTGCCGCTGCGGTTGGCAAAGCCGATGGCGTGGGGTACGCCGGAGTCGGGTACGCCGGCCACATAGTCCACTTTAGGCAGCTGGCCGTTGTGTACCTCGTCCCGGGCCATGATCTCACCGTTGCGGTAGCGCATGACCTCCACATTGACGCCCTCATAGTTGGAGTTGGGGTAGCCGTAGTAAGTCCACAAAAAGGCGCAGATCTTCATCTCATCTCCCGCGGGGGACAGGGTCTCAAAGCCGTCTGCTGTGACCTTGACGATCTCCCGGGGGCCAAGCTCGTAGGCGTCGGAATAGCCCAGCTTGTGGTAGGCAAAGGACTCAAAGGAGATGCAGCAGCCATCCTCCGACTGCCCAACCAGTACGGGCAGCCGGCCCAGCTTGTCCCGGGCGGCCAGGATACAGTCCGGGGTGAGGATGAGCATGGTGCAGGAGCCGTCAATCTCATCCTGGGCATGGCGGATGCCGGAAATCAAATCGTCGCACTGATTGATGAGGGCGGCGGCCAGTTCGGTGGAATTGACCTTGCCGGAACTCATGGCCATGAACTGATGGCCGTGATCAGAGAAATATCGCTCGATCAGCGCGTCGGAGTTATTGATGATGCCAACGGTGATGATGGCGTACAGGCCCAGATGGGAGCGCACCAGCAGGGGCTGGGGATCGGTGTCGCTGATGCAGCCGATGGCGGCGCACCCCCGGAATTCAGCCAGATCCTTGTCAAACTTGGTGCGGAATGGCGTGTTCTCAATGTTGTGGATCTGGCGCTGGAAGCCGATCTGGGGATCATAGACTGCCATACCGCCCCGCTTGGTACCCAGATGGGAGTGGTAGTCGGTGCCAAAAAACACATCCAGTACGCAGTCCCGTTTGGAGATGGTGCCAAAGAAGCCGCCCATGCCTTATTTGTCCCCCATCAGGCGGCGCATGACTTCCTCATAGGCCTCTTCCGCACCGCCCAGATCCCGGCGGAAGCGGTCCTTGTCCAGCTTTTCGTGGGTCTTCTCGTCCCACAGACGGCAGGTATCGGGGGAGATCTCGTCGGCCAACACAATGGTGCCGTCGGCCGTCTTGCCGAACTCCAGCTTGAAGTCCACCAGATCAATGCCGATCTCCTTCATGAACCCTTTCAGCAGGTCGTTGACGGCAAAGGCGTACTTTTTGATCAGTTCGATCTCCTCCCGGGTGGCCAGCTTGAGCGCCAGGGCGTGGTAGTCGTTGATGAGCGGATCGCCCAGATCGTCGTTCTTATAAGAGAATTCGATGGTGGGCGCGTCAAAGACGATACCCTCCTCCACGCCGTAACGCTTGGCAAAGGAACCGGCGGAAATGTTGCGGATAATGACCTCCAGGGGAACGATGGACACCTTCTTCACCGCGGTCTCCCGGTCGCTCAGCTCCTCCACATAGTGGGTGGGCACACCCTTTTCCTCCAGACGGCGCATCAGGTTGTTGGTCATACGGTTGTTGATGGCGCCCTTGCCGGTGATGGTGCCCTTCTTCAGCCCGTTAAAGGCGGTGGCGTCGTCTTTGTAGGAGACGATGACCACCTGGGGATCGTTGCTGGCAAAGACCTTCTTGGCCTTACCTTCGTAGAGCTGCTGCTTCTTCTCGTAAACCATGACGTGACGCTCCTTTGTATATCATTCTTTGATTACAGCTTTTCGATGATGTGGCGGTCCTTCTCGGCCACCTCTTCCGCCATTTTGGCCTTGAATCGGGTCAGCTTGTCCGCCAGCTCCGGGTCGGACAGAGCCAGCATCTGGGCGGCCAGGATGGCGGCGTTGTCCGCGCCGTCCACCGCCACGCAGGCCACGGGGATACCCTTGGGCATCTGGACCATGGAGAGCAGGGAGTCCAGCCCGCCCATCATGGAGGTCTTGACCGGCACCCCGATCACAGGCAGGGTGGTATAGGCAGCCAGTACACCGGCCAGGTGGGCGGCCTTGCCCGCGGCGGCGATGATGACCCCAAACCCGTTTTCTATGGCGTTGGCTGCCAGCTGCTCGGCGGCGACAGGTGTGCGGTGGGCGGAAATGATACGCACCTCAGCGGGAATACCGAAGTCCTTCAGACGCTGAATGCAGGGGCGCATGGTGCCCAGATCGGAGTCGGAACCCATGACAACGGCGACCTTTTTGCTCATAAGACCCTCCTGTGTACCAAAAATTTTTTTAGGGACTGAAAAAATAAATCAGGGCATCCGATATACGGATGCCCTGACGCATTCAGACCCTGAGATTAGGCAGGTGGGTGCCGCAGATGGATCGCCGGCCGGTGCTGCGACGATACAGCGATGACATCCCCGTCCCCCCTCTGTTTTTATAATCTATGTAAAATAATATCGAACTTTTTGATGTTTGGCAAGGGCGGCCAGGGAATTTTGGCTTCTTACACAACTTTCTCAAAAAAAGATGGGGGCGGCTTGTGAAAGAAGAGGGAAGGGTGGGCCCGGCAGGCCCGTTGGCCGTCAGCTGCGGCCGCTGACAGCCAGAAATATCGCCACCGAGCGGGGGCCCAGTTCCAGGCCGCTGCCGCCAAATTGCGTTCCGGCGGAAAAGGGGTCGGGGCAGGCGGTGTGAAGCACCAGACTCCACCGCAGTCCCGAGGGCAGTTCAGGCAGACCCTGCCAGTGGGATTCCCAGTGGGAATTGACCGCCAGCAGGAGCAGCTCATCGGCGGTGTCGTCCCCGTTGCGCCCGGTGAAAAGGACACCGATCTGTCTGGTCTGCTCGTCGATCTTGGCGTTCCAGGCCGCGCCGTTATGGAGGGACACCGAGGGCCAGCCGCACCGGGCCGGAGCGGTCTCCCCCCGGACAATGGGGTGGGCCTTGCGGAAGGCGATCATTTGAGAGACGAATCGGAACAGATCCCGATGCCCCTCCAGCCGGGACCAGTCCAGCCAGGAGATCTCGTTGTCCTGGCAGTAGGCGTTGTTGTTGCCGAACTGGGTGTTGGCAAACTCATCTCCGGCGGCAAACATGGGGGTGCCCCGGCTGCACAGCAGCACGGTAAAGGCATTTTTCATCAGTCGGTCCCGGAGGGCCAGTACCTGCGGATCTTCCGTATCGCCCTCCACCCCGCAGTTCCAGCTGTTGTTGTCGTTGGCGCCGTCGGTGTTGCCCCAGCCGTTGACTTCGTTATGCTTCTGATCATAGGAGTACAGGTCGTACAGGGTAAAGCCGTCGTGGCAGGTGAGGAAGTTCACCGAGGCGTTCTGCCGCTGGGAGGGTGGATAGAGGTCGGCGGAACCGGTGATGCGCTGGACCGCCGCCCACGCCCGGCCGCCGTCTCCCTTGAGGAAGCAGCGCAGGTCGTCCCGATATTTGCCGTTCCACTCGGCCCACCGGTTCCAGGAGGGGAAGGACCCCACCTGGTACAGCCCGCCTGCGTCCCAGGCCTCGGCAATCAGCTTGACCCGGCCCAAAATGGGGTCGAAGGCCAGGCTCTCCAGCAGGGGAGGCTCGGACAGGGGAGAGCCGTCGGTGTCCCGGCCCAGGATGGAAGCCAGGTCGAACCGGAAGCCGTCCACCCGGTATTCCACCACCCAGTACCGCAGACAGTCCAGAATAAACTGCCGCACCACCGGATGGTTGCAGTTGAGGGTGTTGCCCACCCCGGAGAAATTATAGTATTTGCCGTCGGGGGTGAGCATGTAGTAGATGTTGTTGTCCAGCCCCTTGAAGGAGAAAAAGGGGCCGTTCTCGTTGCCTTCGGCGGTGTGATTGACCACCACGTCCAGGATGACCTCAATGCCGTGTTCGTTTAATGTACGGATCAGGTGCTTGAGCTGGGTGCCCTCGTGGTTGAATTCGGGGGTGGCGGTGTAGCTGGTGTTGGGAGCGAAGAAACAGACGGTGTTGTAGCCCCAGTAGTTGAGCAGTTGGCGGCCGTCCACAATGCGCTCGTCCGCCATCTCGTCAAATTCAAAGATTGGCATCAACTCCACCGTGTTGACCCCCAGCTCCAGCAGATAGGGCAGCTTCTCCAGCAGCCCCTCGAAGGTGCCGGGGTGCTTCACGCCGGAGGAGGGATGCTGGGTGAAACCACGAACGTGGGCCTCGTAGATGATCATATCCCGGAAGGGCAGATGGGGGTCATGAAAGTCTCCCCAGTCGAAGATATCCTCCACCACCCGGGCGTGATAGGCGCAGCCGGGGGTCTGATTGCTGCCCCACACACTCTGGCCGGTGACTGCCCGGGCGTAAGGGTCCAGCAGGTATTTGGTGCGGTCAAAGAGCAGGCCGCGGGCGGGGTCATAGGGTCCGTCCATCCGGTAGGCGTACTCGATCTCACCTATATCCAGATCAAAAACGATCATGGAGAAGGTGTTGCCGATGCGGAAGTTGTCCGGAAAGGGCAGTATTGCGAAAGGCTCCTGCTGGGCGCGGCGGAAGAGGCACAGCTCGCAGTAGGTGGCGTTGATGGAGTGGATGGTGAAGCTGACTCCGCCGGGCACGATATTGGCGCCGTTGAGCAGGAACAGACCGGGCCGCACCCGGAAGCCGGAGATATTGTTGGTGGCTGCCAGCGGCTCCGCCGGCAGCATGGAGGCGGGCTTTGGGACCATAGCAAAGTCTCCTTTGAAAAAGAGGGGCGCTGCATTTGTATGCAGCGCCCCCCGGCTTTTATTTGGCGTAGTAGTTGATCAGGCAGCCCGCCAAAACAATATCACGTTCTTCGCGGGTCATACCGGGCAGCTTCAGGGTGACTGTCTTCTCGGCGCCGTTCTGAATGAGGGTGGCGGCCATCTCCTCCGCGCCGCTGTCCAGTGCGGCCCGGATACCGGGTATGTACAGCCTGTCGCCGGGCTGGATGTTCCAATCCTTGACCTCCTCGGCAATGAAGGGCAGCATACCCCAGTTCACCACGTTGGAGCGGTAGCGTTTGGTGGCATACTCAGCGGCCAGGTTGGCCACGCCGCCCAGCACCCGCTGGCAGGAGGCGGCCTGCTCCCGGGCGGAGCCGTCGCCGGGCTTGAGGGCCATCACCAGGGAACCCAGACCGGTGTTGTTCCCGTCGTGACCCATCAGGGCCTCCTTCACCTGGGGCGCGTCGGGATCGGTGCGGCGCAGGCGTTCCACCGCCAGCACCTCCTTGGCCCGGGGGACATACTGGGGGTCCTTCCGGCTCAGGGCGAACTCAGACAGCTTGATGGGATTGGAGCGATAGGAGGAGGTCTCGCCGGAGGGGATCAGCTCGTCGGTGGTGGTGACGGGATCATAGATGGCGGAGCAAACGGTGAGCAGCAGGTTGTCGGGCAGGGCCACCTGCTCCGGCCAGTCGGCGATGTTGGGGCCAAAGACCAGCTCCTGGCTGGGATCGGCCTTGCCCACGCCGAAGTACACCCGGGCTTTGTAGGGGGTGTCGTCATAGGCAAAGGGCTCCACCGCGGGATCAACGGGGGCGTTGGGCAGCTCGTCGGCTCCGGTGAGGGCGCCGCCGTTGAGGGCGGTGGCGGCGATGGAGCGGGCGTCCATCAGGGCTACATAGGACACCTGACCGTCGGAGGGCTTGGAGCCCTCCCGGTTGGGGAAGTTGCGGGTGGAGTGGCGGATGGAGAAGGCCCCGTTGGCAGGCACGTCGCCGGCGCCGAAGCAGGGACCGCAGAAGCAGGAGCGGATGGAAGCGCCTGCCGCCATCAGGGAGGCGATGTAGCCCTGGCGGGTCAGCTCCAGGTTGACGGGCTGGCTGGTGGGGTAGACGGACAGCCAGAAGGCGTCGGAGCCGATGGCGTGACCGTCCAGTACCTGGGCCGCCCGGACGATGTTTTGATAGGTGCCGCCGGAGCAGCCGGCGATGACGCCCTGATCCACCATGAACTTGCCGTCCACGATCTTGTCCAGCAGGGAGGCAGGCTTGCTCTTCAGCTTCAGCTGATGCACGGTATCCTCGTCCACCTGGTGGAGCAGGTCTTTCATATTCTCCTTGAACTCCTGGATGGTGTAGGCGTTGGAGGGATGGAAGGGCAGGGCGATCATGGGCCGGATCTTGTCCAGTTCCACATGGATGACGCCGTCGTAGTAGGCCCCGTCGGCGGGAGCCTGGGGCTTGAACTCACTTCCCCGGCCAAGCACCGCCAGGTGATCCTTCAGGGTGTCGTCGGCCACCCACACCGAGGACAGGCAGGTGGTCTCGGTGGTCATGACGTCGATGCCGGAGCGGTAGTCCATGGACAGATTGGCCACGCCGGGGCCAAAGAACTCCATGACCGCGTTCTTGACGGTGCCGTCCTTGAAGGTGGAGCGGATCAGCTCCAGGGCCACGTCCTGGGGACCCACGCCGGGGATGGGAGCGCCGGTGAGGTAGATGGCGATGACCTTGGGATAGCTGATGTTGTAGGTCTTTTCCAGCAGCTGCCGAGCCAGTTCGGGGCCGCCCTCGCCGATGGCCATGGTGCCGTAGGCGCCGTAGCGGGTGTGGGAGTCGGAGCCCAGGATCATCTTGCCGGGGGCGGCGTACCGCTCCCGCATGTAGGAATGGATCACGCTCTGGTGGGCGGGGACAAACTCGCCGCCGTACTTCTTGGCGGCGGACAGGCCGAACACATGGTCGTCCTCATTGATGGTGCCGCCCACGGCGCACAGGGAGTTGTGGCAGTTGGTAAGTACATAGGGGAGCGGGAACTGCTTCATACCGGAGGCCCGGGCAGTCTGGATAATGCCGACGTAGGTGATGTCGTGGGAGGCCATGGCGTCAAACTTGATGCTCAGGCTGTCCATGGAGCCGCTGGTGTTGTGGGCCGCCAGAATGGCATAGGCCATCGTGCCTTTTTTTGCCTCCTCGGGAGCAGGCAGGCCGGCGGCGGGGCCGTCCTGGGCGGGCAGGAAGGTGTTGTTTTTATAGTAGACCCCCTGACGGGTGATGTTCAGCATACGATTCCCTCCGATACTCTTGAATTATCTTTCATCATACCAACTTTTTCGCTTCAGTGCAAGAGATTTAGCCTTCTTTTGCCGGCATATCTGGGATCTTGGCGGGGGATGTGGGGCAGTCAGCTGTTTTTGCGTTGCTTGATACCGGCAATCAGAGCGGGCAGCACCTCAAAGAGGTCACCCACAACGCCGTAGTGGGCCGCCTTGAAAATGGGGGCGTCCGGGTCCTTGTTGATGGCCACAATGACCTGGGAGGCGTCCATACCTGCCAGGTGCTGGTAGGCGCCGGAAATGCCGCAGGCAAGATACAGCCTGGGTCCCACGGTTTTGCCGCTGAGACCCACCTGGTGGGAAGGGGAGATCCAGCCGGCGTCCACAGCCGCCCGGGAGGCGCCCACGGCGGCGCCGAGTGCGTCGGCCAGCTGGCGGATCAGGGCAAAGCCCTGAGCGCCGCCCGCGCCATAGCCGCCGGCCACAACAATATCGGCGTCCTGCAGGCCTGCCTGCTGGTCCCTGCAGGCGTGTATAACCTCCAGAAGTTCTGTACGGATAGCGTCGGCAGGGAAGGAGAAGCTCACCTTCACGATCTCCGCCTGGGCAGATGCCGGCCTGGGTTTTTCAAACAGGCCCGGACGCACGGTGCCCAGTTGAGGCCGGCAGCGGGGGCAAGTGCCCTGTGCCGTCCGGCTGCCGCTCAGGACGGGATGGGTCCACACAATGCAGTCCCGATCCGGATCAAAGGCCAGCCCGGTGCAGCCGCTGAACAGGCCGGTCTGCAGGCGGCCGGCAAGACGGGGGGCCATATCCTGTCCATTGAGCGTGTTGCTCATGAGAATGGCGGTGGGGCTGTAATGCTCCACCAGGTGATCCAGAGCGGCGGTATAGGCGTCGGTGGAGTATTGGCGAAACTCCGCGCCGTCAATGCAGAGGACTTGATCGGTACCCAGACGGGCCGCTTCTTCCGCGGCGGCCCGTACGCCGCAGCCGATGATCACGGCCACCAGCCTGCCGCCCTGGCTGTCGGCCAGCCCACGGCCGGGGGTCAGCAGTTCCAGACTTGTATTTCTGGCGGAGCCGTCCTCATGGGTCTCGATCCATACCCAGAGATCTTTGGTTGTGACATCCATGTTCCGGCACCTCCTCACAGGATATGGGCGTCGCTCAGCAATGCCAGCAGCTTTTCGGCAGCTACCTGGCCGCTTGCTTCTTTTATGATTGCACCGGACTGTCTGGCAGGGGGTGTGGGGACTACCATCGCGGTTTGTGTAGGTGAACCTTGCAGGCCGATCCGGGCAAGATCCAGCCCGGTCAGTTCTGAAGCGGTCAGGAACTGAATGGTAGCCTTTCCAACCGAACTTTTTCTTTGGACGGTGGGCAGGCGGGGCTGAAGTCCGGATGTGGTAAAGGTGATCACGCAGGGGGTTTTGACTCCGATAAGGGCGCAGCCTGATTCGTACTCCTTCAGCACATGAAGGGTACCGTCGGCGTCGACGGCCTCCAACGCGCAGGTGACCTGGGGATAATCCAGCAGCTCGGCCAGCATGGGGCCGACCTGCCCGCCACTGCTGTCAATGGCCTGCTTACCGCAGAAGATGGCGTCAAATTTGTAGCACTCCAGTTCCTCCACCGCGGAGATGGCTTTGGAGAGTATGTAGCTGACAGCCAGAGCGTCAGAGTGGTCAAAGTCCCCATCAGCCGCCAGGTATGCGTTGTCGGCGGCCACTGCAACTGCCTCCCGTAAAGCCTCCTCTCCGTACGGGGGAGCGATGGACAAGGCTACGATGCG
This sequence comes from uncultured Flavonifractor sp., assembly GCF_944383115.1. Taxonomy (GTDB): domain Bacteria; phylum Bacillota; class Clostridia; order Oscillospirales; family Oscillospiraceae; genus Flavonifractor. The sequence continues at coordinate 23,128 of NZ_CALWOJ010000023.1, forward strand.
GGTGTCCGGATGGCTGTCCTTGATCCGGGCGGCGGCTTCCAGCGCATAGCGGTCAAATGGGTTTATCACATAGCGGGTGCAGTCCTGCTTGGGGGTATTGTCGGAAGGGTCGGGCAGGGACCAGACCTGATCCGGGACTTCTTTGATGCACACCAGAATATTCATGAGGATGCTCCTTTCTGAACGCCCGCCGGGCATGGCGGCGCATGTCAGGGCCAGCGAGAACACTTTACCATACTTTCTCAAAAATGCAATCCCTCATCATGACCTGCTTATCTGAGTGAATTGTCAAACTAAGTGCAACAGGAAGTAAGCTCAAAGTCCCATAATTCCTGAGCAGAATGAAAGTTAAGAA
>NZ_CALWOJ010000024.1 GCF_944383115.1 uncultured Flavonifractor sp.
CAGATGACCTTCGGCTTCTCCCGCGACGACGCCGGCAAGTTCCTGAGCTACTACTACGACAAGAAGATCTACGAGTCTGATCCCTTCGCCCATCTGGATCAGAACGGCGTAGGCAAGCTGGTGGCCATGGCCGTCCAGCTGGGCCATCAGACCCGCCCCGACATCCACATGGGTATCTGCGGCGAACACGGCGGCGATCCCACCTCCGTGGAGTTCTGCCACAAGGTGGGCCTGGACTATGTGTCCTGCTCCCCCTTCCGTGTGCCCATCGCCCGTCTGGCCGCCGCCCAGGCTGCTATCAAGAACCCCCGGTAACCAGAGTATATGGTTCAACGCCGCCCCAGCTCCTGCGGAGCCGGGGCGGCGTTTTTTCTGATTGGCAGGCGTGCATTTTGACCCAGTCTCAGTTCTCTTCAGGGCAAAAACAGCAGCCGCGGAGGCCTAAAGGCCTCCGCGGCTGCTGTTTTTGGTTTGCCTCAGGAAAACTCTGTCAGGCGTATCTCCCTCTCAGTCCAGAACCGCCTTGATGAAGCTGCGGATGACAGCGGCCATCTCGCCTCTGGTGGCGGTGTTCTGAGGTGCGAATACGTTGGCGCCGATGCCCTGCATCAGGCCCTCGCTCTGGCAATACGCCACGCCGGTCTTTGCCCAATCGGAGATCTGGCTGCTGTCGGCAAAGGACAGGTCCGCGTCAGACTGCTGGGGCAGAACGTCCATCATAGCCGCGAAGCGGTAGAGCATGGTGGCCATCTGTTCCCGGGTGATGAGATCGTCGGGACCAAATTTGCCGTTGCCGTAGCCTTCCACGATGCCGTTCTCGGCGGCCCAATCCACATACTTGCCGTAGAATGCGTCGTAATTGCAGTCGTCAAAGTCGCGTACATCATCGGTGATCTGAATGCCGAAGCTCCGCTCGTACAGCCGTCCCACCACAGTGGCAAACATGCCTCTGGTGACTTTGCCGTTGGGGTCAAACAGCACGTCGGTGATGCCGATAAGGATCTCACGGTCAGACACAAAGTCGATGTTGGCCTCGCTCCAGTGGCCGGGCACATCGTCAAAGGTCTTGTGGTTGGGGGTGAACAGAACTTCCACACCTTCGGGGGCAATGTACTCGCCCTCATCCCATTTCCCGTTGCCGTTGACGTCGTAGGCAAAGCCGATGAATACCCGGTTGCCGCTGGCATCCAGATAGTAGGGATAGCCCGCCTCGCCGCCGAAGTCGGCCACGATATCGGTGTTGGCGTAAACTTCATACTTGCCGCCGCTGGTGAAGGCCACGCCGTTGACGGTCAGGGCGGCCAGCTGTTCACCCTCGGCAGGCTCCGCGGTGATCACCAGGGCGGTGCCCGCCTTGACCACGTCTCCATTGGAGATTTCCTTGCCGTTGGCCGTCACCTGAAGGGTACCATTGCCGATCACAGTGATGGCCACGGTGAACTCGCCGCTGATGGACCCGCTGCCGCCGGCAGGACCCTGGGGGCCTTCGGGACCCGGAGGGCCCTCGGGACCGGGGGTAACCTCGCCGGTATACTCAAATTCGGCGGTGATGACCACCGGCTCAGTACCCACGGTGCAGGTTCCGCTGTCGTCCAGGCTGGTACCGGTGACGGTGAGGGTCTTAAGGCTGTAATCATCGCCGGCAGGTTCGGTCTTAACCATCAGGGTGGTACCAACGGGGACATATTGGCCGTTGGTGACGCTGGTGCCGTCCTGCATGGTTACCTTGACGGTACCGCTGACGGAGGTCCAGGACACCGGAACCTCAGCCACCGCAAAGACGCATTCAATCTGGTTGTTTCTTTCAGCGTTGACGGTGTAGCTGACCACACTGCTCAGCAAAGCCTTGCTGTAGTCTGCGCCGCCCGCAGTCAGGATATCCAGCTTGTAGTGAGCGTCGGGCACCGCCAGGATGGTCAGGCTGGTACCCACCGGCACCAGCTGTCCGCTGGTCACCTGGTCGCCCTTGTTATCCAGAACGGTGAGGATGCCGTTTTCCGGCTCGTTGAAGGTCACTGCGCACTCCAGGGCGTCAAACACGGCGGTAATGGTGAGATCGCTGGTGAGCGTAACCTCCCAAACGCCGTCGCCGTCGGCATCCGTTCCGCCGGGAACACCCATCGTGTTGACCTTGGAGCCGTCTTCCGCCTTGGCCCCGATGGCCAGGACGCTGTTTACATCCAAGGCATAAGTGCCGGCAGTATATTCCGTACCGTCGATGGTCACAGTGCCATCGCCGCTGCCCAGGATATCAATGGTCACCTCGTATGCGCTGCGGGTAAAGGCGGCATCCAGGGTCACCGCCCCATCCACCACATAGGTGGTTTCCATCGGGCTGGAGGAACCGTCGGACAGTTCGTCGCTGTTTGCAGTCAGGCTTTCCACCTTGTAATACTCCGCAGGGGTGGCGATGATCTGGATCTCGCTGCCTTTTGGTACCTGGGCGCCGGACTGGAGCTTAACGCCATTCAGATAGGCCTCCAGAGTACCATTGGTAACGTCCGCAATGGTGACTTCATGGTAGGTGGTCACGGTCTCGGTCACAAAGGGGCTGGCCATGCCGGTGAAGTCCAGATCCGCGTCCACGCCGGTAATGGTGACCACACAGGCCATGCCGCTCATGGACAGGCTGGGCACCCCGCCGGACCCGGCGGCATCCAGAACCTTGTTTACCTCTTCCGCCAGGATGTTGTAGTCCACCGTGTAGCCGCTCTCAGGAGTGAAGGTGAGTCGGGCGGTACCGCCGTCGGCCATCAGGACTGCGTCGGTATTGGGGGCCAGGTCAGCTTCATCCACATCGCCGCTGATGCCGTCGGGTACATAGCTGGCTGCCGCGGTGCCTGTGGGCACTTCGCTGGTGGTGGGCGGATCGACGGTATCGTCCACCACTTCATCCGCAAAGCCGGCGGGTACGGTGACGGTGAAGCGGTCGGCGCTCTCGGTAAAGGTAGCTTCCACCTCCACGTTTTCGGTAAGTGTATCGATGGTGTAGGTGTAGCAGCCGTTATCCTCATCCCAAACGGGGGTGACCGTTGCGCCGTTGATGGTCAGGGCGGAGAGGATGTTGTCGGCGTCCGGCGTAACGGTGAAGGTCACCTGAGAACCGCCGCGAATGCTTTCGCTGCCGCTGTCGGGGATGGTTCCGTCAAAGGTATCCGAGCCAATGGTAACGGTATAGTCCGCCGTCAGGGAGCCGCTGCCTTCGGTGGAGAGGGCCACATCATAGAAGCCCCGGCGGAAGGTGACGCCGATGTACTGGCCGGCGTCAATGTCATTGAGATCGGACCGGACGTCCAGCAGGGTGAGGACGTTGCCGTCGGCAGTATAATCCACCCCGTCGGGTACCAGCCACTCATAGACGTAGCTGCCTGCGTCGGGTACGGCCAGCAGGGTCAGAGCGCCGTGTTCCTTCACGGTAAAGGTCTTGCTGGAGGACATATCCACCGTTTCCGTGCCGCTCTTCACGATGCCGTAACCGTTCTGATAGCTGTTGGTGGTAACGGTAACGTCGTAGCTGGGCACGGGCTTGAAGGTGGCCTTCACATCGAACCCTTCCGTAATATCCGTTACGGTATAGGTGGCGCTGCCGGCCGTGCCGGGGATGGGGGCATAGACGCCGGTGCCGTCGTTGGCCAGCCACTGATCCACCAGATAGTCGCTGGTCACGGGTGCGGCCAGAATCACCACGTCGTCCATCGCTTGGACGGTATAGGGACTGGTCGCTCCCTCCACCTTCTGTCCGTTGACCAGGAGGGTCACGGAACCATTGGCGTCGGCAGCAAACCTGATTTCGATGTCCGCGCCCACAAATTCCACAGTGACGGTGTGGTCGGCCTCAATGTTGCTGAGGGTCAGGCTGTTGCCGGTATAAGTGACACCCGGAACCTCCTCATACACTACGCCGTCCACCAGCCACCGGGCCACGGCGCAGTGGGTATCGGGAGTGGCGGTAAAGATCACTTCGCTGCCCTTGACCACCACGTCGCCGGAAGCCAGGTTCTGGCCGCCGCTCTGGGCGGTGATGCTGCCGTTGGCGCCTGCGGAGTAGGTGATGGCAAAGCCGTTGGTGTTTACATAGTCCGCTGTGACCACATAGTGGGACATGGACGCGGCGGTGAAGGTAAGGGTATGATTCTCCTTATCCACCGCGTAGAGGGGGTCGTTCATGACGCTCTGGCCATTCACATACCAGGTCTTGACCATGTACTCCTCGTCAGGCGAAGCAGTGACCACCACGGTGCTGCCGGTGGGGACAAAGCTGCCGTCGGCGGAGATGACGGCGTCATTGCCCCAGACCGCGCTGGTGATGGAGCCGTTTGCCGCACCGGTGTTGTCATAGGCCACCCAGGCATCAGTGGAGAGATGGATAATGACGGTCCTGGTGAGCTTGGTGCCGTCCTGGTTCTCATAGGTGGCCGTCAGCTGCAGCTGGCCGTTGGTGCCCGTCTCGCTGGGATGGATGGTAAGTTCGCCGGTAGTGGCATTCACCACCGTGGTGACCCGCTGGGCGCCCCACAGGGACCAGGTCAACCGGCTCTCGTCAAATGTTCCCTCGTCCAGGCTCACCACAGCATCGAAGTCCCAGGTCTTGGCGGTACCATCGGTGTTGTGGTAGAGGGTGTAGCTGCCGTCGCCGGAGGGGGTCTCATCCTTGCAGGTGACGTCGATGCCCTGGGCTGTGGACGTTACGGTAATGGTGGCAGTGGCGCTGCCCAGCTGCTGGGTCTTATTTTCATCTGCATAGCTGGTGACGGTGACCTGGATCTGGCTGCCGATGACCGCGTCCTGGTTCACCGTGAGAACGGCGGAGCTGCCGTTTTCACTCAGAGTACCATTGCCGGTGACCTCCCAGACATAGACCTTGGGGGTGGTTCCGGTGAAGGTGGTGGTGAGGGTGACGCTGTCGCCCCGCTTGAGGGTGGCGCTGCTGGGGGAGATGTACAGATCGCCGCTGCTCACCGCAGCCTGGGTGACGGTGAGGGGGATGTCCATGGTGTAGGTGGTGGCATCGGTGGTATTCTCATCGTAGAAGTACACCCGGACGGTATAGCTGCCCGCCTTCAGGCTCCCGAGCCAGGTGGCATTGAGGGTCAGCGTGCCCTGGACCTGGTTGGCACCGGCCGCATAGGCATAATCCTCTGCATCCAGCCTGGTCTCCTGGCCTGCGCTGTCGAGAAGGGCCACATAGCCGGTGGAGGCGTTGCTGCCGCCCGTCTTGTCAAAGGCGTGGATCACGCCGCCCACAGCCGGAGGCGTCAGCGCGATCAACTGATTCTCGCCCTTATCTTCATCCAGATCATAGGTCAGGGAGGTGGGATCCGCGGCGGCGTCCGTGGCAGCGGTACCGAACTTCATGTACTTGGCCGTTGCGTTGACATTCAGTTCCTCCGATACGTACGCTGTGGCAGCCGCAGTACCAAGTTCCTGCCGCCAGCCGAGGCCGTAGGGCAGCTCCGCGCTGCCGTCATAGTACTTCATGGTGGTGCCCGTTGCGGAGGATCCCTCCGATACCTGGATGGGCGAGAGACTATACCCCTCGGCTCCAAACACAATCAGGGCACCGACGTTGTGGAGATTGATGGAGTTGACCCTCGCTGTGGGTACATTCTCCCCAGTGGTAATCAAGGTAAGGCTGCCGCCGTTGCCGTGGATGTTCAGATCCGCATTCATGCTCACATCCAGGGCCGTGTCTTGGGAAGCCAGCGTGTTGTCACCCTTCAGGTAGAGGGGGGCGCTGCCGATGGAAAGCGCGCCGTAATACAGGTTATCCAGGGTCAGGGATGCAACGGAACTGGCTGCCTGGGTAGCGATGATGGATTTGCCGGAAACATCCGTTGTTGCCGTGCCGCTGAGGGTATAGTCGTACTCCGTTGACGGTTCCGGCGTTACGGTGCCTGTGTAGTATGTTCTGGTAACTACCGGCGAGTCGGACGAATCATCCGTCTCCTCTTGCTTCTCCCATGTGATGGAGCCGCCGCAAAGGGTCAGTTCTCCGTTGATCTCGCTGGCCACGATCCGCCAGTTTTGTTTCTGGTCATACCCGGTCACCTCGAGTTCGTTCCTCGATACAAACTCGATATCGGTACTGGAGGAATCGGCAAGATCCACATAGTAATATAGATTTGCTGTATCTCCCCCAACCAGGGGCCCACTGTAGGTCTTGTCGCCGATCTTCACCGACATGGTGACCCCTGTGTCGCTGCTCTGCATGGGGCTGATGCGGACATATCTGGTGTCATCAGTGAGTTCCGGATAACTCCACACGCAATCAGGCCCGGCGGCAGTATTCTCCGCTGTTGCCAGTGTCTGGGCGCCCGCATCCAAAGAACGCATCTGATAGTCTGTATTCTTTTCTCCGGTGCGCAGCAAGGCGCCGCCGGTATAGCTTGTGGTCCAGACGGGAGTACCAGGCTTAAGGCTTTCGATATTCTTGCTGCCAAAGGGTGTGTCGACATCGGTGCCCAGTTCCATGATACCGCCCTTGTTCTCCAGCGAGTTGGCATAGATGGCATGCATCATGGATATTATGGACAGCTCGCCGCTGTTCACCGTCACGGTGTCGGCCTGGACGCCGTAGCTGGACATGACCGCATATATCCGCAATGCAGGTGAGGAGGAGCCGCTGCTCGCACCCACCACCAGCTGATTGACATTAAAGACCGCTGTCCCCCGGAAGCAATTGGCGTTCACGGCAACGTTGCCGCTGACTGCCAAGGTGCCGGCTACGGTGACGCCGTTATACACGCTGCCCAGATCAAGATTCAGACTGCCGCTGCCCCGGAGGGTGAGGTTCCCGGCAGTGGTGATCATCGTGGCGGAAGCAATGGTGCTGCTAGGAATTCCAGTATATTCCAGCTCATTGCTGCCTGTGACCGTCAGGGTTGCGTCACTGGCCTTGACCTGAATTATCTGCTTGTTTGTGCTGGTAAGGTTAAGGTCTTTGAAGGTGGCGCTGCCGGCGCTGCTGTCCAGAACAATGCTGAGATCGGGCGCCAGACCGCTGGACGCGTTTTCACCGCTCACCGTCAGGTTGGGCCGGCTGAGGGTAAGGGTCTGGGTCTGGGTATTGTAGGCCCAGCCGGTGCCGGTGATGGCGCCGATGTCCTCCCCGTTGACCGTAATGCCGATCTCCTTGAGTGTGACGGTAATTACCTGGTTGGCGGTAACATTTTCAATGGTGTAGACACCGGTGGCGCTGTCATAGGAATAGATAGTACCGTCTACCTCATTGCCTGCCGTTGTAAACTGGTTGCCGTTGGCACGTACCTGATCCACCAGACTCAGCCCGCCGCCGGAGAGCTTGAACTTGAAGGTACCGCCCGACACCACACTGGAGAGGTAACCGCTCTCAGGAGAGAGGGTCAGGCCAACGGTGTTCTCGCTGATGGTGGGCCAGGAGATGGTATTGTAGGTGGTCTTGGAGAAGATAGGCTCGAAACCATAGTTCTCCCGGATGTCGGGGATGATATACTTGAGGGAGGTAGCCCGGGTGATCACCGCTTTGCCGGTACTCTCCGGGGTGGTACTCCAGTAGGTCACCGTCTGTCCCTGTTCCGGTATCACCATGACGGTGAGGCTCTCTCCATCATGGACGCTGACCACCGTCTGGCCGCTGCTGTTTTCTTCAGACTTGGCGCCGTCGGGCAGCTCACAGCTGTAGGTGCCGCTGCCGGAGATGTCCTCCATTGTGATGGCATGGACCGCCTTCTCCGTCAGATGAGCCGTAACCGTCTCCGCCTGCTCCAGCGCCGGAATGGTGAAGGAGGTCCCGGAGGCATAGATGGTAACCGCGGTTCCCGTCCACTCCGCCGTACCGGTGAAGGGGGCGGTAAAGTAATAGGAAACGCCGTTGTCGGTGTAATAGTAGGCCTGGCCCGCTGTTACCGCACCGCCGCTGGTGATGAGAACAGCCAGGCGGTTGACCTCGGTGGTGGCGGTGACCTGGGTGCTGCCGGCCGTCCAGCCATCCAGGTCATAGTAGGCCGGGAAGCTGAGCTGGGCGTTGACCGCAGTGCCGCCGGGAACATCCGGGATGGTGATGGAGGACGCCGCCGGGTCATAGGGCAGGCGGTACTCCTGGTCGTCCAGGGTGTAGACGATCTCCGCCCCCTCCGGCGCAGACATCTCTGTTTCCACGTCGAAGGCAATGGTCAAGTCATAGGTGTCCCGCTTGGTGTAGCCGGTGACAGCGGTATCTTCCGTTACGGCCACGGTGTAGGTGCCGGCGGTGTAGTCGGCAGTACCCTGGCTGCCCGTGGACACATAGAGATAGTCGCTGTCCCAGTCACAACCCTTGGCCGTTTCCACCGTGACCACGGTGTCGCCTTTGATGGGGGTGCCGCTGGTGAAATAGACCTTCTCTGCCACGGCATCGGGAGAATCGTTCACCCGGTTTTCGTACCAGGCGGTGAGACCGTTGTTGCCGCTGAGGTCGGTGTAAGTAAAGGTATAGAAGTCCCGCTCGAACACGGCGTAGACCGAGCAGCTGGCCGAGGGCATAATCAGGTCGAAGGTGCTGCTCTCCTTCCCGAAGTCCTCGTCGTCATACTGGGTGCCCTGGCCCACCTCGGTATAGCGCCACTCCTTGAAATGATACCCCTCCTTGGGTACGGCGGTGAACTTGAAATTGGCGTTGGCGATGACCACGCTGCCGCTGGTGAGGGTGGGGTCGCTGCAGGTGATGGTACCGCCGTCAGCATCCCCGGCAGTGCCGAAGGCCAGGGTGTTCTGCTTGACGGCAAACTGGACCTCAACGGTGGTGTTCTCGTTGAGGAGAACATAGGCGATGGAGGCGTCCTTCTTGCCCTGGGCCACGCCGTTGATGTACCAGTCATAGATCTCATAGCCCGTGTCGGGCACGGCGGAGAACACCAGGCGGGTGCCGGTCTGGTGCTGCTGCACCAGGGTGTCGGCACTGCCTGCCGCCGCCCGGGTGGAGGCATAGTCCGGGGACACGGCATACAGGGTGCCTACCTCCTGGCCCTCGAAGGGCCGCACGGCGATGGTCACATCGTGGGTGGCGCCCAGGATGGTGAGGGAGCCGTCCTTGAATTTCAGGTCGTAGTTGGCCAGGGAATCCGTACACCGGATGGTGTAGTAGCCGCATACCTCGTCCACCGTCTCATGGGTAAACTCCTTCCAGGCGGTGTTGTAGTACTTGGTATTGGCCACCGTGTCGGCTATGGCATCCTTCAGTGTGCCGTCCGCCTCCAGATCACAGGGCGCCCAGCTGCCGGTGACCACCGGCAGCTCGCCCAGCTTGGGCTGGACGGCGTCGGTGCCCTCAGACCCTCTCTGGGTGGGCAGCTGCAGGGTGATGGGCCGGGGATTCACCGTGAAGAGGGCCTCGGTGTACGGGCCGTTCTCCTCTCCCTGCATCTGCACCAGGTAGTTGCCGGCAGGTGTGTTGGCAGCCAGAGCGTACTTGCCGCCCTCGTTGGCGTAGGTCAGGTAGGCGGATACGCTCTGTTCATACAACACATAGTCCTCATACAGGCGGGCATATGTGCCGCTTGTCTCCCCCGTGGTATAGCTGGCGGTAAAGTACCGCCAGACGCCGTCCTCCAGCATGTAGCGATAGGTTTTTCCGGCTTCTATCCCCTTTACCCTTGTTCCTGTCGCCATTGGATCCGCCCACCGCTGGTTGTATGCTCTGTAGACAGTGGAGGTGGCGTCCGCCGCATACAGCGTAGCGGAGCGGGCCTGCTGCTCCGTATTGCTGGTGACGCCGCCGGATTTGTTGATCTTGTAGAAGGTGAGGGTGGCGCCGTCGCCATAAACGATGTCCACGGGCATATCAATGGTGTAGCCGCTGCTCATCTGGGAGAGATATGTGCATTCAGCCGAGCAGGCCTTGAAGATATAGGAGCCGGCGTACCGGACCGCCACTGTGTACAGGCCCTCCGGCAGGGTGCCCTCCACCACCTTTGCGGCGGTGCCGGTGGCATCCAGGTCGGCAAAGAAGGTGTAGCTGGCGCCGGTGGCGGTGTTGGTAAAGAGGAAGGTGGCGGTTCCACTGGGAATGGCCGCGCTGTCCCCGTGGGCGTTCTTCACCTGGGCATACAGCTGCATGCCGCCGCCGGTGATGTCTTCCACGCTGAGGGTGGTCTCATCGATATAGGAGGTGCGTTTGGCGTGGGTCAGCACCACCGTGCCGGTGTAGGCCGTGATGTAGGTGGCAGTGTCCCTGGTCTGCACGTTCACCCGACAGCGATAGCTGCCCGCCGTGTCCACGCCGGCGTTGGCAAAGGTGAGGGTCATGCCGGTCTGGTTTACCATGTCCACCCAGGCGCCCTTCTCCATCTTCTGCCACTGGTACTGGACAATGGAGTAGTAGTTGGCGGCATTCTCCCCCTGGGGGCCCTTCACATCCACGGTGAGATAGCTGTTTTTATCCGGGTAGACCAGGAGGGTGCCGTCGTTGATGCTGTCGGACTCATTGATATACAGCAGCGGATAGCCCTCCGCAGCCTTGGTCCTGGCGGTGAGCAGGGCGCTGGGGGAGGACAGAGGCGGCACGCGGTTGAGTCGCTCCACCTGAATGGCATACTGATACTCCGTATAGGGCGTCAGATTGGCGTCCGTATAGCAATACTGTTTGTAGGACTTCCCGTCTTCGCCCACCTTGTACTCAAAATAGCGGGAGTCAGAAGGATCGATCTCGGCAATCAGATCCAGACCACCGCCCACGGGGAAGTCAAAATACTTATAGAGATAGAACTTGGTGGCCTCGCCGTCGTAGGTCCAGGTAAGGACATTTTCCTCGCTGGTGGTGCGGTCATAGTCCTGCTGGAAGTCGTCGGGCAGCTTGGGAGGCTCCGAAACGTCCCCAACCACATAGCTGACCACAGGGATGCTGGCGCCGTTGTCGAAGACATAGTTGTAGGCAAAGAGCTTCCAGGTATAGTAGTAGCCGTAATCCTGGAACTCCAGGGGCATGTTGGTAACAGTACCGGAGAAGCTGGTGCCGGTGAAGTTCACATCGGCCCAGCCGCCCGCTGGGTTGATGGAGCCCTGGATACCGCCGGATACTTCCACCTTGGCCTGCCCGATATCGGCCTGCGCACCGCTGCCGCCGCCCACCTTGAAGTCCACAGCCGCACCCATGTTGTAGCTCTCGGACTGCTCCTCGGTAATGGTGATAGTCTGAGAGATGGAGCCATTGCCGAAGCTGACGCCGGCAGGATCATCGTTCCACTGAGCAATCACATTGTAGCCGCTGGTGGAACTGGGGTAGGAGGCCGGGTCGCCGGGGGTGGAGGTGAGAGCCACGCCGGCAATCTGGGGCAGCTCGTCGTAGTTGCCCTGGATGGACTCGTAGTAGTCCAGATTCAGAATCTGATAGCAGGGGGTAAAGGTGTTCTGAATGGTCTCTACGGTGGTATCATACCCGCCCTGACCGTTGGGGACATGGATGTTGTAGACATAGTTCTCCGTGGGGATGGAGAAGAAGGCCACCGCATCCTCATCCTGGCTGGTTTCGAAGGTCAGCTCATATTCGGTGGTCTTGGTGGTGGATTCCTCCCACTCCAGGGTGAACATGGCTGCACCCTCCAGCACCATCTTACCGCCGCCGATCACCCAGTCCGAGTCGGCCCAGGCGCCCACCTCCAGGTCGAAGGTGACAAATTCCGAGTGGCCCGAGCCTACAATGCGGCTGAAGGAGGTGGTGTTCTGCCAGGCGTAGTCGTAGTCCACCACCTCGTCCACGTCCTCATAATAGGGGGCCGCGGCGATGATGGCCAGCACCTGGGGGTCGGAGTAGGTCAGGTAGTGGACGCCGGTGTACTCAATGATGACGGTGTCCATATCCACATCCGCCAGAACGGGGACGACGGCATCACGGGACCAGTTCTCCCGGGTGGCGTTGGTCAGCTTGACCCCATCCCCGGCGCCCTGCAGGGTGTAGACGCCGTAGTTCAGATTGCCCATGCTGTTGGTCTGGGGCGTCATCATGGCGGTGGAGAGGATGTCCCCGCCGCTGCCGTCCACGTCGCCGCTCACCACGCCGTATTCGCAGTAGCCATAGGAGGGATCCGACGTGCCAATGCTGGGCTGAATATCCGGGATCCAGGCGGGATCCAGCCTGGCGCTGGTATCCTCCGCGGAGTAGTTCGTGTCGTCCAGGGAGTAGAAGAGCTGCAGCTGTCCCTCGTTGTTGCGGTAGAGGCAGCTGTCCACATAGATGTAGGTATAATCGCTACCCACCGGGGTCATCACCGCGGCGTTGGCCGTCATGAAGGGCAGGCTGTGGTAGTTTTCGTCAAATCCGTTGTTGGTCTTCCAGTTGGTGGTGGTAGTCACACCGCCCTGCCCGTCATCCAACTCCACCGTGACGAACTCGCCGTCAATGACCTTATAGGTACCGCTGGAGCTTACTGTCATGCCGGTATCACTCATATAGGTGTAGGCGGTGATGGTACGGGTGGTGTTATTGGCCGCGTCGTTGATAGGCTGGCCGGCGGCGATCAGATCCTTCACCCCGTCCCCATCCATATCGCCGTAGGCAAAACCCACGCGCACCAGCTCGCCCAACTCGGCAGTGTTGAGATTCAGGCCGTCGTGAGTCTGAAGCATCCGGCTCTTGGCGCCCCACAGCACCGAGGCGGTGCTGGCCTTGCTGTACTTGACCTTTAGCTCATTCTTCTTGGCCACATATGGATTGCTGAGCGCAGTAGCAGACTGTACGGTGAACACCAGGCTGCCGGAGGAGATGGCCAGGTCGTCCACGCCGTCCCGGTTGAAGTCCCCGGACTCCAGGGATACCATGTTGGGCACCACGTCGGCGCTGAGGGCATGGCTCCATACCCGGCTCCAGTTGGCGGCCTGGAGCCAGTCCTTGTCTCCGGACTGGGAGGTCTTCTGGTATTTGTAGATGTCCACGCGGGCGGCGGCGTTCTCCGCCACATAGACGGCAATCTCGGCGGTGCCGTCCCCGTCGTAGTCACCGGCGGTGATCTGCAGCAGATTCTGCCAGGCAAAGTCAAACTTCTCCTGGTCTGCATCGCCGCCGGAAACAGTATGCTCCGGGCTGATGGCGCCGCAGATTTCCTTCACGGCGCCGTAGTTGCCCATCTCCCCGTCATAGAAGTAGAGATAGAGTTTCTGGTCGCCGGAGGTACCGGCAATACCCACATAGGCGATGCCGCCGGGGAGGCCGTCGCCGTCAAAATCGCCGGCTGCCGCGGCAAAGAGCCGCATATTGCCGGGCATGGCCCCGCCGGAAGAGGGGGAGTAGGCAAAGCCGCTCAGCTCGAAATTGTTATCCTTGCCATAGGAGGCCACGCCGGCGCTTGCCGCCGTAACCAGTTCAAACACCTGGTTGCCCGGGACAATGTCCCGACCATAGGGGTTCTCGGTGGAATCTTCATTATACCCCTCCGGGACCACTGTGGTGTCAAACCCCAGGGCGGTAAACACGTCCGCATCCTGGCCCTCAAATCCGCCGGCCAGATTGGTGGCAGCCTCTGCCGGCAGGGTGATTCCGGGCAGCAACCCCACCATGATGGCACAGGCCAGCACCATACTCAGTACTTTCTTTCCCTTTCCTTTCTTCATGTGCATCCTCCTTTGACTGGTGTCCATGTTCCAGGTATTTGAGTTATCTGTGGGCAGAACAGAACTGATTTCCCTTCTCCTTGTTTTAGGGATCCTCTTCGTGCCTGCGCTTTTTGCGGCCGCACACGCCGATCCAACTGCCCGGCTGCTGCCGATAGAACCGGCAGGAGCCGCAGTCCACGCAGTGTCCTCCCTCCGCCGTCTCTCCCAGAGGGCAGGCGTCCTCACCTGTGAACAGGATGGGATGCCCCTCAGGCGTATAGACTGGGTTTTGGGTAAAATCCGGGTAGAGTTCTATGTAACGCCTTGCTTGTTCGTCATAGTACAACGGGATCTCCATTATGGTTCCTTCGATGTTATAGATTCTCGTCTTTTCCATACTCCACCCCTCTGCTTACCTGCATCAGAGTCCTACATCTGCTTTCACCCGGCCATACCTGCCGCGACCGGTTGTTTACATATCAAAGACACCCGTCCATGATCACACAAATACTCTACCACAAGTACAGCAGCAAAACTATTACCCATTTAGCGCATAAAAATGGGTAATGCCCGGCGGCATTGCCTGTTGCAGCACGGGCTTTTCATTCCCTCCTTGGGTGTCTGCCAGATCTTATAAAGCAACGGCATCGCACCGCTTACCGGTACTGGGTGCAGGATACGTTCAGTAATCCCACTGCCTCCGCCTCAGACCGCCGGACGATTTTCGATTTTACCATCCAAAATCTATTCTACGCCATTTCGTAGAGAAGTCCGGCAGCAAACCTGCCGATCCCCCCAGGCAGTTATACATGCCGTTCCTCTGTTGCGGGAATTACCGCGTTATGGTAGTTGCGTGGTCGATAAACCACTCCTACCTTATCAGGGAGTTTTTTCTGCCTTTCTTCTCTCTTAAAGCTATTTCTTACCCCTGCATAGCCAGCGGCTCTGGCCTTCTTGAGCGGACACAGTTCCGCCGATCTTCTTTTTCATACGGTGCTGACCCAATATGCCTCTGTAGTCAGTATCGGAGACCCCACTCGGAACCGCTATCAGCACATCTCTTTGGATATCACCGGCCACGGAAGCAGAAGTAGATGATCTGTATGGCATAACTTCTATAAAATTGATCTGGGTCACGCATCCAGATCAATTTTTATTATCCTCGACTTGCCCGTATGTCCTATTTCTGGTATACTATACACATCTTTCTTTTTCTGCAATAATTAGATCGCATTGTACAAATAGTCCAATTTATCGTACAGATGATGTGGTAACCTTCATTTATCGACAGGAGAAATGGCAGGTGTCTAACTATGAAATATGCTTCATACCTAGCACACATTTCCGATGATAACCGCATACAGAGCGTATATTCCCACCTGACCGGCACATCTGTTCGTGCAAAAGCATTTGCTACTTCCTTTGGCGGAGAGTCACAAGCAGAACTGGCTGGTCTGGCCCATGACATTGGAAAGTACTCCGAGGCATTCCAGAGTCATCTGCACGGCGAACCTAAACAGGTGGATCATTCCACAGCCGGCGCGGTGGAGTGCTGGCAGCGCGGGCAGCCCTTTGCCGCCTTTGCGGTGGCCGGCCACCACGGCGGTCTTCCAAACGGCGGCAATCAGACGGACGGTTCGGACCAGGCTACGCTGTGGGGCCGCGTCAAACGTGCGGGGAGTCTGGAACCCTATGGGCGCTGGGAACAGGAGGTTACGTTGCCTGAGCCGGATGTCCCTGGCTTCCTCAGAAAAAAGTCAGGGCTGGAATTGGTGTTCTTTACCCGGATGCTCTACTCCTGTCTGGTGGATGCTGACTTTCTGGACACAGAAGCCTTCATGGATGGCCGGGGCCGAGAACACAACGAGACTTCTATGGAACAGCTGTGGGACAGGCTTCAAAGCTACATATCCGGCTGGTTCCCACCCAAAGGGGAGCTGAACCGCCAGCGCTGTAAGATTCTGGAGCAATGTATTCAGGAGGGAGAAGCACGAGCGCCGGGGCTTTTTTCCCTCACCGTACCCACCGGCGGAGGAAAAACCGTAGCCTCCCTGGCCTTTGCCCTGGCCCACGCAAAAAAACACAACCTGGAGCGGGTAATCTATGTGATCCCCTACACCTCCATCATTGAGCAGACGGCAGAGGTATTCCGGGAGATTCTGGGCACGAAAAACGTACTGGAACACCACTCCAACGTACTCTACGATCTGGAGGGGGAGGCTGATCCTCACACCATCTCCCTGGCCAAGGCCACGGAAAACTGGGATATGCCGGTGGTGGTAACCACAGCAGTACAATTTTTTGAATCTCTGTACGCCTGCCGCTCCTCCCAATGCCGCAAGCTCCACAACATCGCCGGCAGCGTGGTGATTTTTGACGAAGCCCAGATGCTGCCCATTGCCTATCTGCGCCCCTGCGTCTGGGCCATTTCCCAGCTGGTGGAGCATTACGGCGTCTCCGCAGTTCTCTGCACAGCGACGCAGCCTGCACTGGAGCCGATCTTCCGAGAATTTCTTCCTCAGATTCCGGTGCAGGAGCTGTGTCCGCCCGATACCTGCCAGTGGGATGTATTCCGCCGAGTGACCTTCCGGCGGGCGGGCAGCCTGACCTGGGATGAGCTGGCCGCACAGCTCAATACCCACAGCCAGGTTCTGTGCATCGTTAACACCAGAAAGGCGGCCCAGGCGGTATATGGACGGCTGGATGGGACAGGCTGTTTCCATCTGTCCACCCTCATGTGTCCCAGCCACCGAAAAGCACAGCTGAGGGAGATCCGCCGCCGACTGAGGGAGGGGCTGCCCTGCCGGGTGGTGTCCACCTCCCTTATCGAGGCGGGAGTGGACGTGGACTTCCCGGTCGTGTTCCGGGAGCAGTCTGGGCTGGACTCTATTTTGCAGGCCGCCGGACGATGCAACCGGGAGGGCAGGCGGTCTGCGGAGGAGAGCGTAGTCCACATTTTTGAGGGGGAGGAAAAGGCCCCGCCCCTCTTCTCCACCGCGATCGGCGCAGGAAAGGCGGCCATGGCCCGCTATGCCGACATCGCCTCCCCGGAAGCCATCCACGCCTATTTTTCCGAACTTTTGGATCTGAAGGGAAGAGAGGCTCAGGACAAAGAGCAAATCTTGCCGCTGATTCAATCCGAGTTTTTCCCCTTCCGCACGGTGGCGGAGCGGTTCCATCTCATCGACAGCCCCACCCGGACAGTCTACATTCCGTGGGATAATGGCGCGGAACTGGTGAAGCGGCTGCGCGCCGGCGAAGGAGGACGAACGCTCTTCCGGCAGCTGGGGCAGTATGGGGTATCTGTCTATGAAAAGCACTTTGCCGCCCTGGAGGCGGCTGGAGATCTGGAGGTGCTGGAAAACGGCGCAGCCATTCTGTGCAATCCGGCTCTGTACGCCGAGGAGACTGGTCTCTCCCTGGAGGCCGACAGTGGGAAGGGTTTATTTATTTGAATATGCAACTGGAAAGGAGTGACGCCTATGTCCATTAAGCTGGAGGTCTGGGGAGACTACGCACTTTTCACCCGTCCGGAGATGAAGGTGGAGCGGGTGAGCTATGACGTAATGACCCCCTCGGCGGCCCGGGGACTGATCGAGGCCATCTATTGGCACCCTGGTATGCGGTGGCATATCGACCGCATCCATGTCTGCGCCCCCATCCGTTTCACCAACCTGCGGCGCAACGAGGTCAAGTCCACTATCTCCGCCCGTACCGCCCGCACGGTGATGGAGCGAGGGAAGGGGGAGCTGTGCCTCAGCACTTCGGAGGACATCCAGCAGCGCGCAGCTCTGCTGCTGCGGGAAGTCCGCTATGTAATTGAGGCCCATTTCGAGATGACGGAACAGGCCGCGCCGGGGGACAACCCTGGAAAGTTCCAGGACATTGTAAAACGGCGGATCCAGAGAGGGCAGTTTTATCACCAGCCCTGCTTCGGCTGCCGGGAGTTTCCCGCCCAGTTCCGTCTGTGCGAGGGTGTTCCGCCCTGTCCAGAGGATCTGAGAGGTGAGCGGGACCTGGGCTGGATGCTCTACGACATGGACTATACCGACCTGGAAAACATCACTCCCCTCTTTTTCCGCGGCATTCTCCGGGACGGGATGCTGGAGGTTCCGTCCTGGGACAGTGAGGAGGTGCGGCGATGATCCTGCAGGCACTGACGGATTACTACCGTACTTTGGAAGAAAAAGGCGAAATCTCTCCGCCCGGCTGGAAGAAATCAGATATTTCCTATGCTGTATACATCAGCGACAGCGGCGCACTGGAGCAGATCATCCCTATCAAGGTTCCGGTTAGGCAAGGGAAAAAGACCGTTCTGCGTCCCCAGTCCATAGAACTCCCGGTGCCCACCGACGGAAGAACATCCACCGCAATCCGGCCCAATTTTTTGTGGGACAAGCCCGATTATCTCCTCGGAATCAGCAAGGGAGGCACCGAGCGCGGCGCTGAATGCTTTGCCGGAGCATCAGCGCACCATAAAGCCATTCTGGCCGGCGTCTCCTCCCCTGCAAGTTCCGCCTTACTCTCCTTTTTCCAAACATGGAAACCAGAGAAGGCCATGGAATACCCGGCTCTGCAGGAATATATAGAGGACTTTCTCAAGGGTGCCACTCTGCTTTTCCGATACGGCGGCGGGTACGTTCACGAGGATGCCGCAGTCAGGGATGCCTGGCAGCGATACTATTCCGCACAGGAAAGCGGAATATCATCCGCCTGCCTTGTCACAGGCAAAACCGGCTCTATTGCCCGCATCCATCCCAAAATCAAGGGTATCATCAACGGAGAAGCCATGGGGAACACATTGGTAGGTTTTAACTCTCCCGCCGTCTGCTCCTATGGAAAAGAGCAAAGCTACAATGCCCCTGTTAGCCAGGAAACGGTGTTTGCCTACACCACCGCCCTCAACCACCTGCTGGCCGACCGGGAACACGTTTACCAAATGGGTGACGCCACCGTGGTCTGCTGGGCCAGAAGCGGCGGAGATGTCTATCAGAATATATTCGGGGCGGCGTTCTTTGGACAAGGCCCTGCCTATACGCTGACCGATTTGCAGGGAACGCTGAACAATCTCTGCAATGGCTTTGCGGTGGACCTGGACGAGGAGAGGCTAGATCCCAACATGGACTTCTACATCCTGGGGCTCTCCCCCAATGCCGCCCGGCTCTCGGTGCGCTTTTTCTTCCGCAACACCTTCGGAGCCTTTCTCCGCAATGCCCAGGCCCATCAGCAGCGGCTGGAGATCGTCAAGCCCGCCTATGATACGTTTGACACCATCCCCATGTGGAAGCTGCTGTATGAGACTGTCAATCAGAACAGCCGGGACAAAACCCCGGCGCCCAATATGGCCGGCGAGGCGCTGCGGGCTGTCCTCACTGATACCCGCTATCCAGCCACTCTGTTGAACGGCGTGGCCCTGCGCATCCGGGCGGAACACAGTATGACCCGTGGCCGGGCCGCCATCCTCAAGGCCTATTATCTGAAGAACATACATCCTGACGTACCAAAGGAGGTTTTGACCGTGTCTCTCAATCCAGACAGCACCAACATTCCCTACAACCTGGGGCGGCTCTTCTCCCTGTTAGAGGCCGTCCAGTCCGCCGCCAACCCCGGGATTAACACCACTATTAAGGACAAGTATTTCAACTCAGCTTCCGCCACCCCCGCCATTGTGTTCCCGGTACTGGTGAATCTGGCCCAGAAACACCTGAAAAAGCTGGATGGCGGCCTGCGTACCCACTATGATAAACAAATCACCACTCTGCTTTCCAAGCTGGGCGAGAGTTATCCCCCGCGTATGAACCTGCCCCAACAGGGCTGCTTCCAGCTGGGCTACTACCACCAGACCCAGAGCCGTTTTGAGAAAAAGGAGGAAAAGTAAATGTCTGAGCCTATTAAGAACCGCTATGAATTCGTCATTCTCTTCGACGTGGAAAACGGCAACCCCAACGGCGATCCCGACGCCGGCAACATGCCCCGGGTGGACCCGGAGACCGGTTTGGGCATCGTGACCGACGTATGCCTCAAGCGGAAGATCCGCAACTATGTGGAGACGGTGAAGGAGGACACCACCGGCTACCGCATCTACGTGAAGGACGGCGTACCTCTGAACCGCAGCGATGCCGAGGCTTATGCAGAGCTGGAAGTCACCGACAAGAATGTGAAGGAAAAGAAGAAATCCGACCCCGACCTGGATCGGAAGATCCGGGATTGGATGTGCAGGAATTTCTATGACATCCGCACCTTCGGCGCGGTGATGACCACCTTCGTTAAAGCGGCCCTCAACTGCGGCCAGGTGCGGGGCCCGGTACAGCTGGGCTTTGCCCGCAGTGTGGAGCCGGTGGTGCCCCAGGAGGTGACCATTACCCGGGTAGCCATCACCACCGAGGCCGACGCCGAAAAGAAGGGCACTGAAATGGGTCGGAAGTACATTGTTCCCTACGGTCTCTACCGCTGCGAGGGCTATATCTCCGCCAATCTGGCCCGCAAGACCACCGGTTTCTCCGAAGAGGACCTGTCCCTGCTGTGGGAGGCCATCCTCAATATGTTTGAGCATGACCACTCCGCCGCCCGGGGCAAGATGGCGGTGCGGGAGCTGATCATTTTTAAACACGACAGCGAGCTGGGCTGCGCCCCTGCTTGGAAACTCTTTGACGCTGTGACAGTTGCTCGGAAGCATCCGGATGAGGCCGGCCCTGCCCGCTCCTATCAGGACTATATTGTCTCCGTAGACGAGACCGCTCTGCCCGCCGGCATCACCTGTCAGCGCATGGGGTGACCTACGCCGAAGAGGACTTCCTCCAGCTGTCCGGCCTGCAGCACTTTGCCTTCTGCCGCCGCCAGTGGGCGCTCATCCACATCGAGCAGCAGTGGAAAGAAAACCTGCGCACAGTGGAGGGGGAACTCTTCCACCATCGTGCCCACGACGAGCAGGCACGGGAACGTCGGGGAGATGTTCTGATCCTGCGGGGACTATCTGTGGCCTCCCCCACCCTGGGGATCTCCGGAAAGTGTGATGTGGTGGAGTTCCATGCAGACCCTTCCGGGATCCTCCTCCGGGGGGAAGATGGCTTGTGGGTTCCCTTTCCCATCGAATACAAGCGGGGCGCGCCCAAGTCCCACCGGGCCGACGAGCTACAGTTGTGCGCCCAGGCCATGTGTCTGGAGGAGATGCTCTGCTGTGCCGTTCCGGAGGGGGCTCTCTTCTACGGCGAGACCCGGCGGCGGACATTGGTGTCCTTTTCCTCAGAGCTACGGGAAGAGGTGCGGGCGATGTTGGAGGAGATGCACCAGCTCTACTGCCGGGGACACACACCCAGGGTCCGGCGCTCCAAGTCCTGCAATGCTTGCTCCCTGCAGGAGTTCTGCCTGCCCGCCCTGATGAAGGGCAGCGCCGTGGACACCTATCTGCGTCAGGCCATGGAGGTGGAACCGTGAGACATCTGCTCAACACCTTATTTGTGACCTCGGAGGACATCTATCTATCCCTGGACGGGGAGAATGTGGTGGCCAGCCGAGAAAAGGACCCGGTGGCCCGCTACCCCCTCCACACCCTGTCCGCCATTCTCACCTTTGCCTATTCGGGCGCCTCTCCCGCTCTGATGGGGGCCTGCGCCCAGCGGGGGATCTCCCTGTCCTTTTGCACGCCCCGGGGGAAGTTCCTGGCCCGGGTCACCGGTGAGGCCAACGGGAACGTGCTGCTGCGCCGCGCCCAGTACCGGGCGGCAGACGACCCGGCGCAGAGCTGTGTCATCGCCCGATCAATGGTGTTTGGAAAGGTCCATAACGCCCGCTGGAGCATCGAGCGCACCCGCCGAGACCACGGCCTCCGAGTGGATGACCAGCGGCTTGGGGAGGTGTCCGGCCAGCTGAAAGCCCTGCTGCCCCAGCTTTTGCACGAGACAAATCTGGACAGTCTGCGGGGGTTGGAGGGAGCTGGGGCCACTTCCTATTTCAGTGCATTCGATCAGCTGATTTTGGGTGACCGGTCTGTATTCCGCTTTGAGACCCGCAGCCGCCGGCCGCCCCTGGATCCGGTAAACGCTTTGCTTTCTTTTGCCTACAGCCTGCTGTCCCACGACTGCACCTGGGCGCTGGAAAGTGTGGGCCTGGACTCCTATGTGGGCTTTCTCCACCGGGACCGGCCTGGCCGCAGTTCTCTGGCATTGGATCTGATGGAGGAATTCCGCCCCTGTATGGCAGACCGGTTTGTGCTGACCTGTATCAATAACCGGGTCTTTCAGAAGTGTGATTTTATCTATCGGGAAAATGGCGGTGTGCTGCTCAGTGAGGGTGGAAGGCGCACCTTCCTCCAGCGGTGGCAGGAGCGCAAGAAGGACAGCCTGACCCATCCATTCCTAGGGGAGAAAGTGCCCTGGGGGCTGGTGCCCTATTTGCAGGCACTGCTCCTAGCCCGGTATCTGCGGGGCGATTTGGAGGCCTATCCGCCCTTTTTATGGAAGTGAGGATGTCATGCTGGTACTGATCACATACGATGTCAACACGGAGGATTCTGCCGGTCGCAGGCGGCTGCGGCAGATCGCCAAGCAGTGCGTCAACTATGGCCAGCGGGTACAGTGTTCGGTATTCGAGTGCCTGCTGGACACAGCACAATGTAAGCTGCTCCAGGCTAAGTTGCTGTCCATTATGGATCAGGATAAAGACAGTCTGCGCTTTTACTACCTAGGGCAACGATACGAAAACAAGATCGAACACTTTGGCTGTAAGCCCTCCTACCTGCCAGAAGAGCCGCTGATCCTGTAGTAGTGCGAAGGGACAGTTGCCACACATTGCCCGGGCGGTTCGCACCGCAATGAAGTTCTTTTTAATAAGATAATAAATGTCTTTATTCGATATTTTTCTTGAAGATAGAATAAACTTTATTTAAATTTTATAAATTTGCAGATGTGTATTTGTGCAGATCTGCTGTCGCTCCCCGCACGGGGAGCGTGGATTGAAATCATAAGTCCAAGAAGCCTCAGCAGAGCCCTAAACCCGTCGCTCCCCGCACGGGGAGCGTGGATTGAAATTTAGAATGCTCTGCCACAGTAACAGTATACCCGGCGTCGCTCCCCGCACGGGGAGCGTGGATTGAAATTCCCAAAGGGCTGGGTCTCTGACGTAAAGATCCACGGTCGCTCCCCGCACGGGGAGCGTGGATTGAAATACTCTCCGTCTCGCGTCTTTGCTGGCATCGGCAAAAGTCGCTCCCCGCACGGGGAGCGTGGATTGAAATCGAGGTGTCAACAAATCAGTGACACGCGAAAGGTGGTCGCTCCCCGCACGGGGAGCGTGGATTGAAATGTCGCTCATAGCCCTGATGCGGTCGGCGTTGGTCGTCGCTCCCCGCACGGGGAGCGTGGATTGAAATAACAATCAGATCGGAAGAGCGACGCGTAGGGAAAGTGTGTAGCTGTCGGTGGAGGCTGGATCGAAATAAAA
>NZ_CALWOJ010000025.1 GCF_944383115.1 uncultured Flavonifractor sp.
TTGACGATCTTCTTCTGGAACTTGTAGGTGATCTCCTCCAGGTACTTGTCCATCTCGGGATAGTCCTCCAGGAAGAGTTCATGCCAGTGTTCGATGAGGGCGTTCCACCGCTCCTCGCGGATGTTCTTGTCGTCGGTGTCCATGGCGGCTTTGGCCTCGTCCATGGTGGCGGCCACGATCTTGTCGAACAGCTCCTGATCGAAGTCGGCGTGATCGTAAGTCATCTTCTCCTTGCCGATCTCAGAGACGATCTGGTTGATGAAGGCCACCTGAGCGCGGATCTCCTCGTGGGCCTTCACAATGGCCTCGTACATGATGTCGTCGGGCAGCTCCTTGGCGCCGGCCTCGATCATGATGACCTTCTTGTCGGTGGCGGCCACGGTGAGGTCCAGCTGGGAAGCGTGCTTCTGCTCGTTGGTGGGGTTCATGACGATCTGGCCGTCCACATAGCCCACCTCCAGGCAGCCGATGGGGCCGGCCCAGGGAATGGGGGAGAAGGCCAGGCAGGCGGACACGCCGATCATGGCGGTGACCTCGGGAGAGCAGTCCCGGTCCACGCTCATGACGGTGGCGGTGACCACCACGTCGTTGCGGAAGTCGTAGGGGAACAGGGGCCGGATGGACCGGTCGATGACGCGGCTGGCCAGCACGGCGGGCAGGGAGGGCTGACCCTCACGGCGCATGAAGGAGCCGGGGATGCGGCCCACAGCATACAGCTTCTCCTCGAAGTCCACGCTCAGGGGGAAGAAGTCCACGCCGTCCCGGGGACGGGGGGACACAGTGACAGCCACCAGCACGGTGGTCTCGCCGTAGGTGACCATGGCGGACGCGGTAGCCAGCTCGGCCACCTTGCCCACGTCGATGGTCAGGGGACGGCCCGCCACCTCAGTCTTGTACACATGGCGGTTGTTAAATTCCTTGTGCTTGATCACGGTTGACATGGGGAAATGCCTCCTTTTCGTTTGATGTTCCCCACCCGTCAGAGCCTGGCTCTTTTAGCACTTGAATCCGGGTCCGCAGGCCGTCAGGCCCAGATTCAACTGCTAAAAGTACGCTCTGATGGATGGGAAGAAGGGGTGGCACGGAGGTCCGCGCCACCCCTGTTCAATACAGAATTACTTACGGATGCCCAGCTTGGCAATGATGGCACGGTAACGCTCGATGTCCTTGGCCATCAGGTAGTCCAGCATCTTGCGGCGCTTACCGACCATCTTCAGCAGGCCGCGGCGGCTGTGGTTGTCGTGCTTGTGGATCTTCAGGTGCTCGGTCAGCTCCTGGATGCGGGCGGTCAGAATGGCGATCTGCACCTCGGGAGAGCCGGTGTCAGTGGGATGGGTGCGGTTGGCTTCGATAACAGCAGTCTTTTCGTCCTTACGGATCATGGTTAGGTTCCACCTTTCAATCAATGTGCCCGCGGGCTGCGTGACCGGCCGGTGTGAGCCGGGAGACGAAGTCCGGGGTAAATACCGTCTGTTTGTTCACAGACCTAGGTATTCTATCATAGTCTGGCCCCATTGTAAAGGATTCATTCGGAAAATTTGGGTCTTTTTTTGCTTTTTTTGGTATGCAACGCCGCCTCCGGTTCCTTCAGCCACTTGCCGAATTTATAATAGATCAGCACGGCCACAGAGGTGATGATCCAGGTGATGGGGTAGCTGGCCTCCACCATAACGATGGTGTGGTAGTTGGGCACCACCAGGAAAAGCCACAAAAGCCGCAGGCCGCACACCCCGAACACCGAGATGAGCATGGGTACCAGGGACTTGCCCGCCCCCCGAATGGCGCCGGGCAGCAGCTCCACCAGAATATAGGTGACATAGCAGGGGGCCAGGAAGACCACCATCTCCACGCCGATCTCCAGCACGTCGGGGTCGGGGGTAAAGATGGACAGGATGGGCCGGGCCAGCAGCACCAGGAAGGCGCTCATGGCGATGGTAATGGCGGCGCTCATGGCCACCGAGATCTTCACGCTCTTTTTCAGCCGGTCGTATTTGCCCGCCCCGTAGTTTTGCCCGGCAAAGGTGGTGAGGGCCTGGGACAAGGCGGTGATGGTCATCCAGAACAGGATGTCCATCTTGTTGTAGGCGGTCCAGGCGGCCACCGCGTCGGTGTCAAAGGAGTTGATGGCCGACTGGATGACGATGTTGGAGGCGGAGTACATCACCGACTGGAGGGCGGTAGGCACGCCTACCTTCATAATGGCGGACATGGGCTGACGGTGGAGCCTGAGGGCGGTGGGGAAGAGCTGGAAGGACGCGCCCTGGGAGCGCATGAGGGAAACCACCACCAGCACCGCCGACAGCGCCTGGGAGGCCACGGTGGCAATGGCCACCCCCAGCACGCCCAGAGGAATGACCACCACCAGCAGCAGATCCAGCACGATGTTGCACAATGAGGCGGCGATGAGGAAGTAGAGGGGGCGTTTGGAGTCGCCCACCGCCCGAAGTACGCCGGTGCCCATGTTGTAGATCACGTTGGGGATCATGCCCAGGAAGTAAACTCTCTGATAGAGGATGGCCCCGGGCAGAGCGTCGGCGGTGGTATCCATGGCCCGGAGGGCCCAGGGGGTCAGCACAAAGCCCACTACCATAAAGACCGCGCCGATGATCACCGACAACAGCATGGCGGTGTGGACGCTCCTGTGGACCTCCTCCCCCTGGCGGGCGCCGTATCGCTGGGCGATAACCACCACCGCTCCGGCGGCCAGGCCGGTAAAAATGCCCACGGTCAGGTTGACGATGACGCCGGTGGAGCCCACGGCGGCCAGGGCCACCTTGCCCACGAACCGGCCCACCACCACCGTGTCCACCGTATTGTACAGCTGTTGGAAGAAGGTACCAAACCACAGGGGCACGAATAAAGTTAACAGTTGTTTCCAGATCACGCCCTGGGTAATGTCGCCCACCGGGCGGGCCAGACGCATGGCACATTCCTCCATTCAACCAAAATCGACGCAGCCGGAGGCCGCAAGACTGATTGTACACGCTTTGCTGACAAAAGGCAAGGGGGACGGCAAATGCCGTCCCCCTTTGCTGTTACGGTTATGGTTGTTCCGGCCCGAATACCTTGGCCTTGTAGTAGCTCTCCGCGTTGTACAGGGCAGCCACTGGGTTGTGGCCCAGTACCCGGTCCTTGGCCACCAGGGTGGTGACCAGGGCATCGGAGTATTTGTAGAACAGGCTGTCATGGCCCACGCACAGGCCCACCACGATGTTGAGTTGGGTACCGGCGGCGTTGAGCATCTTGGCCTGGAAGATGGGATTGCAGGCATTGGTTCCCACCGCGTTGCAGGCCTCGGGGATGCCCAAATCCACCTTCTTCACCATGCCCGCCTTGCACCCTATGCCAAATACCTCAAAGCCGTGGGAGCGAAGAATGCGGGCCAGGATGCGGGACTCGTGGAGCAGGCCCACGCAGGTGGCGATGCCGATCTTGTGAAAGCCCAGCTTTTTGGCAAACTCCACCACCTCCTGGACCCGGGTGTACTGGCAGTAGTGCTGACACTCCACCTCAGCCGCCGCCACCATGGCGGCGTGGTTGTCCTCCTCCTCATAGCAGGCCACCGCCTCGTCCAGCACCTTCTGCTCCAGGTTTTTGGACAGGCAGAAGGGGGGAAAGGCATCGGAGTGGTTCAAATCGTTGCAGGCGGCGGAGCCGCAGTCGATGCAGCTGCGAACACAGCTTTTCTCTTCCATAACAATCCTTCTTTTTACTTGAAATAGGTGCTTCAGCCCCCGGTGCGCACCAGCCGGGCGGCGGTCTCCACATGCACCGTGCGGGGGAAGAGATCCACGGCGGTGGCGGTGTCCAACTGGTAGCCCAGGGCGGCAAACCGCTTCACATCCCGGCCCAGAGTGGCCGGGTCGCAGGACACATAGACCACCCGCTGGGGGGCCATCTGGGCAATGGTGGCCACCACGTCCTCCGCCAGCCCCTTCCGGGGCGGGTCCACGCAGATCACGTCGGGGCGCACCCCCTCCCGCTCCAGCTGTCGGGCGGCCTCGCCGGCGTCGGCGCACAAAAACCGGGCGTTTTCAATGCCGCTGCGGCGGGCGTTCTGGATGGCGTCGTCCACCGCCTGGGGTACCACCTCGGCCCCCCAGACCATACGGGCCTGCCGGGCCATCACCAGGGAAATGGTGCCGATGCCGCAGTACAGATCCAGTACCGTCTCGGTGCCGGTGAGCTGAGCCAGCTCCACCGCCTTGCGGTAGAGTACCTCGGTCTGGTCGGGGTTGACCTGATAGAAGGAGGGGACGGACAGGCGGAAGTCGGCGCCGCACAGGGTATCGGAGAGGAAATCCTGCCCCCACAGGGTGCGGTAGGACTCCCCCAAAATCACGTTGGAGTGGCTCTTGTTGACCCCCAGCACAATGCCCACCAGGCCCGGTTGGGCCGCCCGAAGGGCATGTACCAGCTCGGTCTCCCGGGGGACCCCCAGGCCGTTGACCAGCAGGCAGCACAGGCTTTCCCCCCGGCGGTTGGTGCGGACATACACATGGCGCACCAGCCCCGAGCGGGCCTTCTCGTTATAAGCCGGGATGGAGTACTCCATCATCCAGTCCTTCACCGCTCCCCGCAGGCGGGCGGCCGCCTGACTCTGGAGCAGGCAGTCGGCCACGTCCACCACCTTGTGGGTGCGGGCCTGGTAGAAACCGATGCGGGGGCCGGGGGCAACAGGAAATTGTGCCTTGTTGCGGTAGCGGTCAGGCCGGGCGGCACCCAAAATTTCGGTGACGCGGATCTCCGCGCCTCCCAGACGGCGGAGGCAGTCCTCCACCCGGGTGCGCTTGGCCTCCAGCTCCTCAGCGTAGGTGATGTGCCGGAAGGCGCAGCCGCCGCAGCGGTCGTAGTAGGGACAGTCGGGGGTGATCCGAGCGGGAGAGGGTTCGGTGACCTCCCGCACCACGCCCCACAGGGCGGAGCGGCCCACATGGGTCAGCCGCACCTGACACAGCTCCCCCCGGACACCCCCCTGGACGAACACCACCATGCCGTCCTGCCGGGCCACGCCGGCGCCGTCGCTGCTGTAGCCCTCAATGCGCAGGGGATAGGTATGTCCTTCCAACGGCCTACTGGGCTGCATACAGACTCACGTCCTTCAGGGTGTCATAGGGAATGACCACTTCCACCGGGGAGTGGATGGCGTTTAAGACATTGCCCTGAATCCAGAAGGCGTAGCCCTCGGGAGTCAGGCAGAACTGCTCGGGCTGGTAGGCAGCGGCCACCGCCGCCTGGGTAAAGTCGCCGGCAGCGATCTCCGGGCTGGCCAGAAGGGCCTTCACCACCCGGTCCTGCACCACCTGAGCATCGGTAAAGAAGTCGGTAAAGGTCAGCTTGATGCCGGTCTGGGGGTCGAAGTTCTCCCCCAGCTGGAATACGGTGGGGTATGCCCCGCCCGTATTGATATACCAGGTGCGGCGGATGCTGATGACCTGGTCGGTGGACACAAGCACCTCGTAACTCATCTCCTCGGTAATGGGGGAGAAGGGAAACCCGGAGATCTTGGCCACGTCGTAGTCGGCCGCCGCCTGCTCATAATTGGCCTCGGCACTGGCCAGGTATTCGGCGCCCTTGGCCTTGTACCAGTCGTTGATGGCGGCGCCGGCGGGGCAGACTTCGGCATTCTGCACCATAGGCAGGGTATAACGCACCGACATGACCTGGGTTCCGTCCTCGGCGGCGTAGGTCTGGGTAAAGACCTGCTCCCCCCACTGGGGCGGCTCCGGCGTGGGGGTGGGTTCCGGGGTGGGGGTAGGCGTGGGGGTGGGGGTGGCCGTCGGCGTGGGGACAGGCGTGGGGGAAGGGGTGACCTCCGGCGCCGGAGCGCCGCAGGCGGTCAAACATAGGGCCAGGACCAGAGCGGCCGCTCCGGTCAGAATGGTCTGTTTTCTCATGGAAACCTCCAGTTCGTGCTGGGGGCGGCAAGCCGCCCGGGACTTGGGGATGGTTTTGTCATTTTAACACCCACATCCCTCTGCCGTAAATGGAAAAACGCAATTTGTAAGCATTTGTGACTATTTTGATCCTTATGCCGCCCCGCTGAGGAGGGCGGCCAGCACCCCACAGCAGGGCAGGGTGAGGATGGACAGCAGGGTGGTGAGGGTGACCAGCTGGGCGCTGGTGGCCACGTCCTGGCCGTACCGCTGGGCAAACATGGCGGTAATGCTGGCGGTGGGTACTCCGGCCAGCAGCACCAGGGTGCAGTAGAGGTCGGGCTCCGGGTGGAGGGGATAGAGGACCAGCGCGGTCAGCAGAGGCATAGCGACCAGCTTCAGCAGGCAGGCCAGCAGAATGGACCGGTTGCGGAAGATGGCTTGCCAGTCAGCCTGGGCCATCTGGGCCCCGATGATGACCATGGCCAGCGGGGTGTTCATGCTGCCCAGGAAATTCACCGCGTTGCCCACCATGGAGGGCAGGGTGATCCCGCAGAAAAAGAGGAGCATCGCCGCAATGATACCCAGAATACCGGGGTTGAGAACCGCCTGTTTCAGGGAGATCTGCTTCCGTCCGCCCATCAGCACCACGCCCTGGCTCCAGTTGAACAGGTTGAATATAATCAGGTTGATGACGCCGTAGACCATGGCCTGTTCCCCCAGCACCATCTGGATCAGGGGCAGGCCCATAAAGCCCACGTTGCCGTAAAGCACGCCGAAACGCAGGGCCTTGCCGGTGGCTGGAGGCTGCCGCCGGAACAGCGGGGCGGTGAGCAGGCAGTACAGCACATACAGCACCGCCAGCAGCAGGAAGGCGTACCCCATCGCATCCAGCAGGGCCTGGGTACGCTCAATCTGCAGGGAGTCCACCAGCATACAGGGCAGCGCCACGGTGAGCAGCAGATTGGTCATCTGAGGGACGGCTTCCGGCGTCAGCTTCCCCGCTTTTACCAGGCCAAAGCCTGCCGCCATCATCAAAAACATGGTCCCCACCTGGGAGGAGACCATCAGCAAATAGTCCGTCATCGCCATTCCCTCGGTTCCTGTACAAAAATCCAACTTATTGTACCATTAAACAGCAGTAGAGGCAAGCAGTTCAGGCGTCTCCCGGCCGCCGGCGACAGATTCCCGCTCGGTTTGTCTTGACGAATGTTACAAACAACGGTAGTATTATCTTAAGGAATTTTGTGTATGAAACACAATTTTCCATTTTAGTGTGTGCATGGCACCATTGCAAAAGGAAGGAGGCTATTCATTCCGTTCGTTCCCATCCATTCAGTCAACAACAGCCAAGGAGGTAGAAAACATGGCAAGCCATTCCGCACCATCAGTCCGCAGTCGCTCCCTGTCCCTGCTTTTGGTTCTGACAATGTTGGTTTCCCTGCTGATTCTTCCCTCCCATGCAGCACAGTCTCCCCAGTTAAGCGTAGACAACGACTGTATTGAGCTTTCTCTCTCCAGTCAGTCCTTCACCGCCACCCTCACCGTACCTGCCAGCCAGGTCAGCGGCGACGCCCAGACCTGGGCGGAGGGACTGGACTGGTACCTTACCCGCACCGAAAGCATCGATGCGGAGACCTTCCCCTACTTCTATCCCGGCGACGCCCTGAAAAACTGGCAGACCTGGGGTGAGGACGGCATGACCGGCTGCGTTCCCTACTTCAACGTGGGCAAGCCGGTGGCCACCGTCAGCGGCGACACCGTCACCGTGACCGTCACCGTCACCTCCTCCACGCCCTTCTTCAACAAGGCGGAGGACTGGAATAACGGCGGCTATATGGACGGCAACTCCGCCCTGGAGTCCTCCGGCCACCGCAATGTTTACGGCAGCTTCATCGGCGACTATACCCTGTCCGCCCGAACCGGCTCCACCGTGGTGGCCTCCACCGCCATGGAAGTGGCGCCCTACAAGAGCTATGTCACCTATGACGATACTTATAATACTCTGAAGGAGATCCAGGCGCTGGCCCAGGCCAAGGGCCGGTACTTCGAGATCGGCTCCATGGGCAAGAGCGCCGACGGACGGGACGCCTGGTATGTGGTACTCTCCGACTCCGCTTCCTCGGTCTCCGACTATAAGACCATGAACGCCCAGGCCATCACCGATCCCGCCGCCGTGAAGAAGGCCATCTCCGCCGACGGCGCCGAGTACCGCATCCCCTTCATGATCAGCAACGTCCATACCGACGAGTGCCCTGGCGTGGATGCCCAGCTCAACCTGCTGCGGGAGCTGGCCACCGCCGACACCATCTCCTATCGCACCCTGGTGGGCCTGAAGGAAGGCACCGTGGATGAGGCCGGTCTGTGGGATCCCAAGGTCACCGCTCTGGCCGACGGCCTGACCGAGGCCGACGGCTCCGACTATCAGGTGGGTCTGGGCTCCGCCAAGCTCAACGGCGGCAAGAACAACGCCGCCGGCGATCAGGACGCCTCCTCCCTCTACAACATCAGCGATGAGATCGTCATCGACGTGGACGAACTGCTGGACAGCCTGATCATCCTGTCCGTCCCCACCGAGAACCCCGACGGCCGGGACTACGGCACCCGCCAGAACGGCAGCAGCTTCGACCTCAACCGTGACGGCACCTATCAGACCCAGCCCGAGACCCAGAATCTGATGGCCTTCATCGCCCAGTGGAACCCCGTGATCTTCGCCGAACTCCACGGCTTTATGGACGAGTTCCTGGTGGAGCCCTGCACCCCGCCTCACGAGCCCAACCTGGAGTATGATATGCTGGTCAAGAACTTCCTGCTGGGGGCCGAGGCCTTCGGCAAGGCGGCTCTGGGCACCATGTCCGGCACCGACTATGAGACCAAGTTCATCTCCTACTACACCCCCCTGCGGGATGACTACGACCCGGAGACCACCACCTGGTCCGCCTGGGACGACCTGTGTACCAACTACGGCCCCAGCTACGCCATGCTCAACTGCGGCTCCCTGGGCTACACCATTGAGACTCCCGACAACACCGAGGCTTCCACCCGCCTGCTGGAGTGCGGCATGTACGGTCTGCTGGACTTTGCCATGAACAACAAGGAAAGCATCTACACCAACCAGCTGGAGTTCTTCCAGAGAGGTGTGGAGAACCGGGACGAGCGGGATGAGATGGACCAGTGGTATGTGGACATCAACAACAACCAGCTGGACGCCGACACCTGGCGTGTCCCCTATGACGAGACCGATAACTTCTTCCCCGAGTACTATGTGCTGCCCGTGGACGCCGCCTCCCAGCGGGACCCCGCCGACGTGTACGCCCTGGCGGAATTCCTCATCCGCAACGGCGTGGAGGTACGGGAACTGACCAAGGACGTGACGGTGGACGGCACCACCTATAAGGCCGGTTCCCTGGCGGTCAATATGTACCAGGCCAAGCGCAACTACGCCAACTGCGTGCTGTACACCGGCATGGACTCCTCCGCCTCCGGCTTTGAGGAGCTGTACTCCGAATCCGTCACCAACTTCCCCGATATGTGGGGCTTTGACTGCTATGCCGTGGCCACCAAGAACGCCAAATCCCTGCTGGACGCCGCCACCAAGGTCCTGACCGAGGCCCCCGCCGGCGCCAGCCAGATCACCAGCGCCGACGGCGCTGTGGCCGTGGTGCTGGAGAACAACGGCTCTGAGACCGTCCGGGCCGTCAACGCTCTGCTGGCTGCCGGCAAGACCGTGGGTATGATCACCTCCGGCGATCACACCGGCGACTTCGTGGTCAGCCCGGCCAACTACGAGTCCATTTCCAAGGACTATGTGCTGGTTGCCACCGGCGTCACCGAGCTGCCCCAGTCCTACGCCATCTCCCAGCCCTCCCTGTTCGTGGTGGGTGTCTATGAGCCCTATCACTACGGCAAGGTCACCCAGGGCTACTACTCCAAGTGGTTCTCCCAGGGCTACGGCTATGACCAGTACGACAACACCTACACCTGGGAAGGCATGGCCTTCGACCTGGAGACCTACGGCGCTCAGCTGGGCTTCCAGCTGGTGGACGATCCCGCCAAGGCTACCGTCATCATCGGCAGCTCCGGCCTGGACAACGGCGCCGCCTCCAACGCCCAGGCTGCCGCCGCCGTGAAGGCCGGCACCCCCTACATCGCCACCGGTTATGCCCCGCTGAACTACATCGCCAGCCAGCTGCTCCCCGGCCAGTTTGCCTTCTCCGGCCTGGGCACCGAGTCCCTCCACACGGTACTCTATCCCACCGCCGACAGCCTGATCACCGCCAGCAAGGCGGCCGATGAGGACTATATCACCTACAGCTATCAGACCGGCTACATCACGCAGGCCCCCGCCGGTTCCGTGGAGCTGATCCGCGCCACCGAAAAGGACAGCCACATCGCCGGCGTCTGCCCCAGCGAGGACGGCAAGGAGCTGGACGGCAAGCTGGAGGCCATCTCCTATGAGGGCGGCGGCCTGGATCTGACCATCCTCGCCAACTCCATCGTCAACAAGTCCCATCAGCAGGACGACTATCTGTACGCCACCAACGCCATCTACGCCAAGAGCCTGTCTGACACGGCCCTGACCGTGGAGGCCCTCAACCGCTCCGCCTATGTGGGCAGCTTCACCGACGTCCCCTCCAGCCACTGGGCGGCCGACGGCATCGCCTATGTGTCCTCCGCCGGCCTGATGACCGGCACCTCTTCCACCACCTTCGCCCCCCTGATGACCACCAACCGGGCCATGATCGTCACCATTCTGTGGCGTCAGGCGGGCAGCCCCGTGGTCAACTATGCCATGAACTTCGATGATGTGGAGGAGGGTCTCTGGTACAGCGAGGCCGTCCGCTGGGCTGCCTCCGAGGGTATCGTCACCGGCTACAGTGACACCGTCTTCGCCCCCGACGACACCGTGACCCGGGAGCAGCTGGCCACCATCCTGTGCCGCTACTCCGACGGGAAGGCCACCGGCGAGCTGAGCAGCTTTGCCGACGGCGACACCGTCTCCGACTGGGCCCGGGACGCCATGTCCTGGGCCGTGGGCGAGGGCCTCATCACCGGTAAGGACGGCAACCGGCTGGATCCCTCCGGCACCGCCTCCCGTGCGGAAGTGGCCGTCATCCTCTACCGTCTGCTGGGCTGAGTCCAGTCCGGAAAAACAAGGTTTTCCGTCCCACAGCAAAGGGGCGCGCTGCAACAGCAGCGCGCCCCTTTTTCCTCTCTATTCGTACTTTTTGCCCACCAGATACATGGGCAGAAACAGCCCGCCCAGGGTGAGGGCCAGGATGACCCCGATCTGCGTCATTTCCCACAGGGCGGGGCAGAGCAGCCCCAGCGCCAGGGACAGCAGAGGCATACCCGCCATAATTGCACAGGACCACACCCGCCCCACGGTGACGATGTGGGGCCAGTTGCGGTTATTGAAGTTCAGGCCGGGCACATTCATCCGCAGCGGCCCGTCCCGCACCATGCCCAGAGGGTACCGGTCATAGACCTCCGGCAGAGTGAGCCGGGTAAAAAAGCAGAACCAGACCCCGAAGATGGCCCCCAACAGCACCGGGGTCCACAGGGCCTCGGGCACACCGGTCCACGCCCAGTTGGCCCACAGGCCCAGGCCTCCCGCCAGCAGGGAGAGTATATACCACAGGGGCCACAGGCTCCTCTCCTGCCAGGCCCGCTTGGGTCTGCCGCCAGCGCAGCGGATGGCGGTTTTCACCACGTCCTCCACCGCCTCCGGCTCCATGGGCTGCTCCTGCCGCTTGCAGAGCAGCAGCTCGGTCACCGTCACCCCCAGCAGCTCCGACAGGGGGATAAGCAGGGCGGTGTCCGGGATGCTGGCCCCCGTCTCCCACTTGCTCACCGCCTTGTCGGTAATGTGGAGCTGCTCCGCCAGCTCCCGCTGGGTCCATCCCTTCTCCTTCCGCAGCCCGGCCACAAAGGCCCCGAAGGCCGCCTTGTCCATGTCGTACACGTCCATCACCTCGCCTCTCCAGCATAGCGCAGACTCTGAATTTTGGCAACCGAACAGCGGTAGAGCGCCCGACTGGGCCGGGTTTCGCCCTCCTCCATCAGTTGACAAAGCCAGCGGCAGCGGGCTATACTGTAAGGTAACGGATTTTTGAGAGGAGAGCGTCATGACCAACCAAAAAGATTTTAAAAACCGGGGCTATCTGCGGATATTCGCCTCCTATTATAAACCCCACTGGAAGCTGTTCCTGCTGGACATGGTGTGCGCCCTGCTGATCTGCATCGTGGACCTGCTCTTTCCGATGGTGTCAAGGGAGGCCATGCAGAATCTGCTGCCCAACCGGCTCTTTACCGCCTTCTTCATCGTTATGGCCGCCCTGGCTCTGGCCTACGTCCTCAAGGGGGTATTCTACTTCATCGTCACCTACTGGGGCCACCTGCTGGGGGTGCGGATGGAGGCCGACATCCGCCGGGACCTGTTCTCCCATATGCAGGATCTGTCCTTCTCCTTCTACGACAAGAACCGCACCGGCCAGCTGATGAGCCGGGTCACCGGCGACCTCTTTGAGATCACGGAACTTGCCCACCACGGCCCGGAGGATCTGTTCATCTCCTCGGTCACCATTCTGGGTGCCTTCTGCATCATGCTCACCATCCAGTGGCAGCTGGCCCTGGTGGTGTTCGCCGTCATCCCCATCTTCATCCTCTTTACCGCCCTCACCCGGAAAAAGATGATGAAAGCCTCCATCGAGGTCAAGGCCAAGCTGGCGGGCATCAACGGGGAGGTGGAGTCCTCCATCTCCGGGATGCGCACCGCCAAGGCCTTTGCCAACGAGGACGCCGAGAGCGCCAAGTTCAACGCCGCCAACGACCAGTTCCGGGGCGCCAAGCGGGGCTACTACAGGACGATGGCCTTCTATCAGTCGGGCATGGAGTTCTTTATGGGCATCCTGTCGGTGCTGGTCATCGCCTTCGGCGGCTTCCTCATCATGAAGGGGGAAATGGACTTCATCGATCTCACCACCTTTGCCCTGTACGTCACCACCTTCATCACCCCCATCCGCAAGCTGTCCGCCTTTGTGGAGCAGTTCATGCAGGGCATGGCCGGCTTCAAGCGGTTCACCGAGCTGATGCGGGTGGAGCCCGACATCCAGGACGCACCCGACGCCCGCACCCTCACCGACGTGAAGGGGGACATCCTGGTGGACGACGTGACCTTCCGGTACGAGTCCTCCCCCGAGCCGGTGCTGGAGCATATCACCCTCCACGTCAGCCCCGGGGAGACGGTGGCGGTGGTGGGCCCCTCCGGCGGCGGCAAGTCCACCCTGTGCCAGCTCATCCCCCGGTTCTACGACGTCACCGACGGCCGGGTGCTGATCGACGGCCAGGACGTGCGGGAGCTGAAGCAGCATGACCTGCGGGAGCAGATCGGCATCGTCCAGCAGGACGTGTTCCTCTTTGCCGGCACCATCTACGACAACATCCGCTACGGCCGGCCCGATGCCACCGAGGCCGAGGTCATTGAGGCCGCCAAGAAGGCCGAGATCTACGACGACATCCTGGAGATGCCCAACGGCTTCCAGACCCAGGTGGGAGAGCGGGGGGTCATGCTCTCCGGCGGCCAGAAGCAGCGGGTGTCCATCGCCCGCATTTTCCTGAAAAATCCCCCCATCCTCATCCTGGACGAGGCCACCTCCGCCCTGGACACCGTCACCGAGTCCCGCATCCAGTCCGCCTTTGACGCCCTGGCCCAGGGCCGCACCACCCTCATCATCGCCCACCGGCTGTCCACCATCCGCTCCGCCGGCCGTATCGTGGTCATCGACGGCTGCGGCATCGCCGAGGAGGGCACCCACGAGGAGCTGATGGCCAAGGGCGGCGAATACGCCCGGTTGTATCAGGCTCAGAAATCAGTTTCCGTATAAAGCGAGGTGGCCGGTATGGCGCGCAAAGCACGGATACAGCGGCTGGAATTCCCCCCCGGGCGGCGGGTGCTGGTGGTCAGCGACATCCACGGCAGCCTGCCCCTGTTCCAGGGGTTACTGGACAAGGCGGGCTACGGCCCCGACGATATTTTGATCCTGCTGGGGGACCTGGTGGAAAAGGGCCAGGACAGCCTGGCGGTGCTGCGCTACGTCATGGACCTGTCCACCCGCCGGACGGTATACTGCGTCCGGGGCAACTGCGACGATCTGGTGACGGAATTTGTGGACTCTCCCCAGGTGCGGCCGGAGTTTTTCCACCACTACCTCAACGTGTGGCGGGGCCGGTGCATCCTGCTCCAGATGGGCCAGGAGGCGGGCTTTGAGACCCGCTCTCCCGACGATCTGCCCGCCCTGCGGCAGGTGATCCTGGACCACTTTGGCCCGGAGCTGGCCTTCCTGCGGGCCTTGCCTGAGATCCTGCTCACTTCCGACTATCTGTTTGTCCACGGCGGGGTGTGGGACGAGGACCGGCTGGAGGACATGACCGCCTGGGACTGTATGAAAAACGACAGCTTCCTGGACCGGGGCATCACCTTCCGCCGGTGGTGCATCGTGGGACACACGCCCGTGACGCTGTACCACCCCCACATTCCCACCACGCACCCCCTGGTATCGGAGGGGCAGCACATCGTCTCCATCGACGGGGGCTGCGCCCTCCAGCGGGACGCCCAGCTCAACGCTCTGGTACTCCCCCAACAGCCGGGGGAGGGGTTCACCTGGTTTGCCTGCGACGGCCTGCCCACCGCCACCGCTCTGGACAAACAGGAGGAGACGCCCCAGTCGGTGAATGTGCGCTGGGGCCACAGCCAGGTGGAGGTGCTGCGCAGAGGGGCCGCTCTGTGCCGCTGCCGCCACCTGGAGAGCGGCCGGGAGGTGGACGTACTCACCGACTACCTCTACCGCTCCGGGGAGGAGACGTTGTGCAAGGAATCCACCGACTACCGCCCGGCGGTGGAGCCGGGGGACACCCTGTCCATCGTCCGGCGGCTGGCCGACCGGGCCCTGGTGAAGAAAAACGGCGTCACCGGCTGGTACTTCGGACGGCTGGGTCCGGCAGAAAAGCCCTGAAACGCATAAAAAAGCCCGCTGCCGTCGGCAGCGGGCTTTCCATCGCTTACTCTTCCCAGTCGGCGAACTCCATGTCTTCCATGTCGTCGTCCTTGTTGCCGGATACCAGGCCCTTTACCTTGCAGACCAGTTCCATGATCTTATCCCAGTAAGCCACAACGGCGTAGATCACCGTACCCAGCACGGCCAGTACGGCCAAAAACTTCACAATGCCGCAGAAAAACTTTTTCATAGTTCAGACAGCCTCCTTTGTGTTGAACGCAATGTACCGATGGGACTAGTGTACACGTTTTTGTTGGAAATTACAAGTGCGCATTCCCACTTTGCAGAAACTTTTTTCCCTTGTATTTTGTGCTGAAATAGAATACAATAAAAGGACAAAACAATGGAACCTTTTCCCCCGCTTTGACGGGGATGCCATCCAGACACCCCAGGAAAGGAAGGGATCAGTCAATGAAGCTGCAAACCGAACAGGGCCAGATCACCATCAGCAGCGAAGTGTTTACCAACATCACCGGCGCCGCCGCCACCAACTGCTACGGCGTGAAGGGTATGGCGGTGCGCTCCAAGGCCGATGGTCTGGTCCACCTGCTGCGCCGGGAGTCTATGGGCAAAGGCGTCAAGGTCACTTTTAACGAGGATTCCACCGTCTCCATCGAGCTGCATATCATCGTGGACAACGGCGTGAACCTGATGGCGGTAAGCCGCTCCATCATGAGCGAGGTCCGCTATATCGTGCAGCGCACCACCGGCGCCGAGGTGCGCAATGTGGACGTGTGCGTTGACTCTATGGTCATCGGCTGAAGCCGTCCCGCCCATTGAAAGGAAGGAACACAGACATGAGAGAGCGTATTGACGGAGCGTCCTTTGCCCAGGCTATCATCCACGCGGCAGCCTCCATCAATCTTCAAAAACAGCAGATCAACGAGCTGAACGTATTCCCCGTGCCTGACGGCGACACCGGTACCAATATGGGTCTGACCATCTCCACCGCCGCCGCCGAGCTAAAGAAAAAACACCCCCGTACCGTGGGGGAGGCCGCCGCTACCAACGCCTCCGCCCTGCTGCGGGGCGCCCGGGGCAACTCGGGCGTCATCCTGTCCCTGCTCTTCCGGGGCTTCTCCAAGGCCGTGAAGGACAAGGAGACCATCGACGGCCGGGATCTGGCCATCGCCCTGGACTTCGGCGTGGCCGCCGCCTATAAGGCCGTCATGAAGCCCGCCGAGGGTACCATCCTCACCGTGTCCCGTCTGGCCGCCGCCCGGGCCGCCGACGCCGCCCGCAAGACCCCGGAGGATCCCGAGGCCGTGCTGGAGGCCGCCATTGCCGAGGGCCAGGTGGCTTTGGAGCATACCACCGAGATGAACCCCGTCCTCAAAAAGGCGGGGGTGGTGGATGCCGGCGGCAAGGGCTTCCTGGTCATCCTCCAGGGTATGCTGGACTCCCTGCGGGGCCTGCCCCTGCCCGAGGGGGCCGAGGAGAGCAAGACCGAGAGCAAGACCGACTACGCCGCCATCGCCGCCGAGGAGATCACCTTTACCTTCGACACGGTATTTATCGTACGCAAGACCACCAACAAGGAACTGACCTCCTTTGAGGCCTACCTGAACAGCATTGGCGACAGCCTGGTCATCGGCGAGGACGACGACTGCTTCAAGGTCCACGTCCATACCGACATTCCCGGCGCCGCCCTCACCGAGGCCCAGAAGTACGGCACCCTGGAGCTGGCCAAGATCGAGAATATGCGCACCCAGGCCGAGGATCTGGCCGCCGGTCGCCATATCCAGAGTACCGACGACTTGGAAGAAGACGACCATCACGAGGCCGTCCGGAAAATTGCCGCCCCCGAGAAGAAGTACGGCGTGGTGGCGGTGGCTGCCGGAGACGGTCTGGCCGCCGTGTTCAAGGATCTGGGGGCCGACGGCGTCATCAGCGGCGGTCAGACCATGAACCCCTCCACCGACGACATTATGAAGGAGATCGACGCCACCCCGGCGGAGATCGTCTTTGTGCTGCCCAACAACAAAAACATCATCATGGCTGCCGAGCAGTGCATCCCCCTGGCGGAGGGCAAGCAGGTGGTGGTGCTGCCCACCAAGTCGGTGCCTCAGGGCATCTCCGCCCTGATGGTCATGGACCCGGAGGGCTCCCAGGAGGACAACGTGGCCGCCATGACCGAGGCCATCGGCCATGTGACCACCTCCGAGATCACCTATGCCGCCCGGGACTCCGACTTTGACGGCTTTGCCATCAAGCGGGGGGACTACCTGGCCCTGACCGAACATCAGCTCTTCGGCACCGACCGGAAGCTGGATAAGCTGCTGCGCCGTCTGGCCGAGGCCGACGCCCAGCAGGGGGCCGAGTTTATCAACATCTTCTACGGCGAGGACGTATCCGAGAAGGACGCCCAGAAGGCACTCAAGCTCTTTACCGAGTGCTGCCCCAACGCCGAGATCACCCTGCTCTCCGGCGGACAGCCCGTCTACTATTATATGATCTCCGCCGAATAATCGTCCTGTTCCAAATAAAATGTGGCTGCCGGAATTCCGGCAGCCACATTTTTTCTATGGAATGGAGCGTCACCCGGCCTCAGCCGGTCAGGCCAGACATATCCTGGCCGCCCACCGACAGCTGAGCCCTCAGCTCGATCCGCCCGCTGCGCACCAGCTGCACAAACAGAGGCACCATCACCGGGTCAAACTGCTTGCCCGCCTCCGATTGCAGTTCGTTCAGGGCTCTGGCGGTGGTGAAGGGGTCCCGGTATCCCCGGATGGAAGTCATGGCGTCAAAGGCGTCGGCAATACACAGGATGCGCCCGGTAATGGGGATCTCCTCTCCCGCCAGCTTACGGGGATAGCCTGTGCCGTCGTACCGCTCATGGTGGGACAGCACTGCCGGAATTACATAGTCCAGGGAGGGCAGATAGCGGATGATATTCACCGCGTTGTCCACATGGCTGCGCATGATCTGCCGCTCCTCGTCGGTCAGCGGGCCGGTCTTGCACAGGATATCCTCCCGGATGCCGATCTTGCCGATATCGTGGAGCAGTCCCGCCTCAATGGAGATATCCACCAGCCGCTGGTCCAGGCCCATTGCTTTGGCCAGCTCGCCGGCGTAGTAGGAGACGCTCTGGGAGTGGCGGAAGGTGTAGTGATCCTTGGTGTCGATGGCCGCCGTCAGGGCGTAGATGGTGGTGGCGTGTTCACTGTAGCCGCTGACATGGCTGTCCTGCTGGGCCTGCTGCCGCCGCACCTCGTCGGAGTACATCAGCACCGCGTTCTTTCCCGCCCGCTTCACGCTGTACACCGCCGCCTCGGCATTTTTCAACAGTTCCCGGGAGGTGGCCGCCATATAGGGGGCGGCGCAGATGCCGGCGCTGACGGTGATCCGGCTGTAGATCCGACCGCTGGAGCTGTTGATGCTGCCAATCTGCTCCACAATGCTCTCCGTCAGCATCTTGGCCGAATAGATATCAAAGCCCGGCAGAATGAGGGCAAATTCCTTGCCGTTGATCCGGCAGGCGTGGCTGCTCTCGTTGATGCTGGCCGTCAGGATGCCCGCCACCCGGCGCAGGGCGTCGTCTCCCTCCGCCGTGCCGTAGAGCTGGTTATAGAGTTTGAAGTCGTCGATATTCAGGATGCTCAGGGCCAGAGAGGTGTCCCTGCTGCGCTCAAATTCCCGATCCAGCAGCTCGTAGAAATACCGGCGGCTCACCAGGCCGGTCAGCTCGTCCCGGCGGGCCTCGTTGAGGGCGGTCTCATAGGTCTGGGAATTTTTCACCGTCACGGCGCATACCGCCATCAGAGACTGCAGGAACTGGATATCGCCGGTGGTGTAGGGGCTGTCGCCCTTCTTCTGGGCCAGCAGTACGATGCCGATCAGCTCCTCGTCGCTGATGAGGGGGCAGTAGCACTGGATGCCCAGCCGCTCAAAGGCCTGCTTCTCCTGCTCCCAGATGCCCAGGTAGGCGGTGGTACGCACAAACTCCCGCTGGAGCAGGCACTTCTTATGTACTTTGAAATACTCCGCCAGGGGATGATCCGCCGAGAGGGAGATGTTTTTCTCCTCCAGCGGGCTGGCGGTATAGGCCACCTGATAGTCCCCGTCCTCGCTCTTCACCAGCATGAAGATCCGGTGTACCTCCAGGGCGCTTTGGATGGCTTCGCTCAGTTCCCGCAAAATATCCTTGCCGTCCAGCAGCCGGGTCACATTGTGGCTGAAGTCCGCCAGTACCTGGCTGCGTTTCTGGTCGTGGCGGACGATGAGCCGGTCAAAGAGCAGCGAGAGGATCACATAGATCACGCCCACCGTCAGCATCATGGCGATGGCCACCATAATGGTGGACTGGATCCGACCCATCTCCACCGTGCCGATAAAGAAGTTCTGGAGGGGCAGCAGGAAGTTGGCCGAGGCGGCCACTCCCAGCACCAGC
Source organism: uncultured Flavonifractor sp. (assembly GCF_944383115.1). Classification (GTDB taxonomy): domain Bacteria; phylum Bacillota; class Clostridia; order Oscillospirales; family Oscillospiraceae; genus Flavonifractor. The sequence goes on from NZ_CALWOJ010000025.1 coordinate 19,323, forward strand.
GCCAGGATGTAGCGGTTGGTGGAGGAGAGCAGCATGGTCATGTGGAACAGGCGCTTGCGGTAAAGCGCGTAGATGAGCAGCACCGCGTTCACACAGCCTGAAATGATGTCCAGCGGAAAGCCCAGGAAAATGGGCAGCGTGGCCGCCATATGTCCTGCAAACAGCACCGCCATACCTGCGATCACGGGAATCAGCTGGTACATGGCCGCCCGGTTCCTCTTGCAGTAGCGGCGAATGATCAGGGCCAGCTGCCCAAGACAGAGAGCCACTATCCCAAAAACCAGGTAGATGGGCCAATGGTAGCGGTAAACAAACTGAGTCACGCCGTCCACCACTCGTACGTCCGGCGTGGGGATCAGCCAGTCGGTCAGCTGATTGACCCCTGCCATGACCAGAAAGACCACCAGCCAGAAGTACCGCCCGTAACTCCGCTTTTCTTCCAGGAAATCCAGTACAAAGTGATAATACATCACAGGCAGCATCAAAATGCCGAACACCGAGACATAGTTCCAGAAAGAGACCGAAGGCCACAGCTGCATCCGCATGGCAACAGACCCGCTGCTCCACAGGATCAGGGCGATCAGCAGGGCGATGAAAGAATAATAGACCCGCGTCTCCTTTTTTGCCGTCAAAAAGGGGACTAGCAGGAAAATATAACCGATCAGTGCGATGATAGAGATCCAACTATACCCATTCATAGTTTGTGTTCCCCTGTTCTGCTCTGTGATTCCGGTGACAGGCAAGCAATTCATGGATCTCGCAGCTCTCCGGATTCATATGACGGATCTTCTCTCCAAACTTCTGCCGGTAGGCAGCAAAGGTGCCGCATTTGAGCATGGTAATTTTCAAGGGGTCCAGGCCCAGGATCTTCTTCAGATCCTCATAGTCCTGATCCAGGTACTTAAAGTACACACCCATCTGCTCCTGCAGAATCCGCTCGCTTACGGCGCTGGTGGTCAGGGTGCTGCGTTTGAGTTCCACATAGAGGTGAAGGTAGGGTCGATTCTGCTCGTTGAATTCCTTTTTCGCCGTCCAGCTCTCGATGGGGAGGCGGGAGAGGTCAATAGCCTGCTGAATGGACTTTTCGGTGATGCGGGTAAACCCGGCAATATCAATGATCTGGGGCACCCGGTCCACATACTGGAAGCGGGGGATGCTGTTGCCCTCCATCTGGCTGCCCACGCCGGTGCAGCGGAACATGTCGCCCACCCGGTAACGGGCAAAGGCGCCCCCCTTCAGCACGGTAAGCACGATCTCATAGATCTCACCGGCGGTCACCTGATCCCACAGGACGGTGCTGGGCTGGTAACCGGGGTCGGCCAGGCTCTTGTCCAGTTCCTTTTGCGGGATAAATTCGTAGAAGCAGGCGTCGGGGAAGAAATAGACTCCCTCTCTGCTCCAGGTCTCGCATCCGATGCAAGTAGGCTCGGTGCCCGCAAAGATCTCCATGGGCGGCACCCCCCACATCCGCTCCAGGTCGGCCTTGTAGCAGCGGTTGTCGGTACCGGCGCACATAAAACACTTCAACCGGAACAGGTCCTTGGGCAGCAGCGGCCGGTTTTCCCGCTTGCACCGCCGTTTGGCCAGCAGATAGCGGGCCACCATTGCGGGAGACAGACTGGTGTGCTTTTTGCCCCCGCCTTTCTTCCCGCCGGACTGCATGTTGGTCAGTTCCTGGCTCACATAATACAGCACGCTGCCCAGGCCGAAAAAGTATTCGATGCCCTTTTTCATGCCCAGGCGGAATCCCTCGGCGTTGCGCTCCTTGAAGGACATATCCACCGCCTCCTTCACCGGAGGCAGGAACTCAATGTCGATCTCGTCCTGGAGCAGCAGGGGCAGCAGGCCGGTGGCGTAGGGCAGGGGGGCCAGGGCGTACAGCATATGGTCGGTCACGCTGATGTCGAAGCTGCCCTTGCCCCGGCTGGTGGCCAGCATCAGGCAGGTGATCACGTTGCGCTTGAAGGTATCCAGCATCCCTCTGGTATAGGGCGCTACTTTGATGGGATGGACGCCCCCCTCCCAGGTGGTCTGGATCCACAGCACCGGCTCCGCCGGCAGGGCCTTGGTCTGCCGGGCCAGCAGGATGGGGGCGTAATCCTCATAGGTGGTCAGGGGCACCATCTGCCGAAATTCCTCAATGGTACGGGGCCGCTTGCCCTTCAAAATGCTCTGCCCCAACTCGCTGGCGGACCACAGTTCGATCTGCTCCAGCAGCAGCCGTTTCTGGATGCCCATGAACTCCTCGGAACTCAGGGTGAGGAATCCGCAATATTCATCCCACAGCTCCTGCTGGGTATATTCCCGAAGTTTTTCCTGAAATCTCAAGCGTGGTCCTCCTTTTTTCCGGGCCGTCCCCAGGTCCGCCATGCCCGCCGGATGCTCCCCCCGTTGGGCAGCAGAAAAGGCGCGCGTTTTTTGTACGCTTCATAACCGTCAATGGTCCTGGGAAAGGTCACCAGGTCCTGAAAAACCACATAAATCACGTTCCAGAGCGAAAGCAGCAGTCCATGCAGCAGCAGCCTGCCGGGCAGCGCCGCCGCTCCCAGGCACAGATACACGCCCAGAAAGCACCACACACCCGGATGCCGGCACAGGGCGTATACCCCGGCGTCCTGCACGGGGGAGACCCCATCCTGCGCCTGGTAGGTATCATGGAAGGGGAGGGCGAAAAACAGGCAGTATACCAGCGCCCAGAGGCACGCCGCACCGCCGGCAATGAGGGCCCAGTCCCCGGCGCCCCCTATGGCGCCCTGTTCCCACGCCGCCCACAGGTCCCACGCCGTGGCCAGTGTCACCGCCGCCACCCCCGCGCCAAAGGCGCAGTGGAGCAGCCGGGAACGCAGGGTAAAGCTGTTGATATCATAGAGCAGGAACAGCAGAAAACCCGCTCCACCCAGACAGACGGGACCCATGTTCAATCTCCTTCCGGTATAGCGGTGCCTTGGGCCTCTCCCTGCCCGTCCTCCGGGTGGAAGATGGCCCACTGGTCCTTCCCCCGTTTTTTGGCCTGATAAAGGGCAAAGTCCGCGTGATCCAGCAGAGTCTCGTAGTCCTGACCGTGGTCAGGGTACATGGCCGCTCCGATGCTGCCCGAGATCTTATACTGCACTTTCCCGTTGCGGTAGGGATAGCGGAACACGCCGCACAGCTGGTTGAGCCGGGCCAGCAGGACCTCTCGGCTCACCTCGGGCACAAAGGCCACAAATTCGTCGCCGCCATACCGGGCGGCAATGTCGGTATGCCGGAACACACCCAGGATCCGCTTGGCCATACAGCACAGAATATCGTCGCCAAAGCTGTGGCCCAGGGTGTCGTTGGCCTGCTTGAAGTCGTCGATGTCGATGAACACAATGGCGGCAGAGGTCAGCGCCCCGCTCTCCAGCTGCATCTTCATGTAATGCTCGAAGTATTCCCGGTTGTAAAGGCCGGTCAGCGCATCCCGGTTGGCCTTCTCCTTCCAGTGGTTCAGCTCGCTCTTCCACAC
>NZ_CALWOJ010000026.1 GCF_944383115.1 uncultured Flavonifractor sp.
CTGGACGGCATGACCCGCCTGGTGGCCCCCATCCTGGCCTTCACCTCCGACGAGATCTGGCACGCCATGAAGCACGCTTCCGGCGTGGACGCCGAGAGCGTGCTGCTCAATGATATGCCCGAGGACAACGCCGCCTTCGCTCTGGACGAGGCCGCCAAGGATCGCTGGGCCAAGCTGGTGGCTCTCCGTGACGCCGTCAACAAGGCTCTGGAGAACGCCCGCAATGCCGGCGTGTTCAAGAAGGCCCAGGACACCGAGGTGACTGTCTCCGTGTCCGAGGAGGACGCCGCCTTCCTGAAGGACGTGGATCTGGCCTCCCTGTGCATCGTGTCCAAGGTGACCGTCACCACCGACAGCGTGGAGGGGGAACGCAACGAGGAGAGCCTCATCCCCTGCACCATCGCCGTCAATCTGTCCGAGGCCCCCAAGTGCCCCCGCTGCTGGAACCACAACGACGCCATCGGCACCGAAGGCCATCACGCCGAACTGTGCCCCCGCTGCGCCGCTGTTGTGGGCGAGTAATTTTATCCCTGATTGTCAAAAAGGACGCCGCTTCTGCGGCGTCTTTTTTTGCGGGCGGCCATAAAGGCCGCCCCTACATCGGGCAGGTCGTTTCGTATTCCCGTAGGGGCGACCTTTACGGTCGCCCGCCGTCCCGATGGATGGGGCCGTTTTTTGCCTCATAGTCCCGGATCTGCACCCGAAGGAGCTGGCGGACATAGGCGGACAGGCTGCGGCAGGACTGCCGGGCCAGCCAAGCGGATTTTTCTTTGAGTTCCGGGGTGACCTGAATGGAAATGGTTTGACTACTTTGTTTTTGTCCCATATACAATCCCCCTTTTGCTCATAATACCATTCTTAATAACTCTAGTCAACTCTATATAAATCTTTGTAGATTATCACTCTTATTGATATCATGAAGATACAAATAGATACACTCGGAGGAGGGAATGATGATGGGCGTTCAGGAAGCCCCCTATTCTCTGCGGCTGGAGCATGAGGTCATGCAAAAAATCCGCGTTTTGGCCGCCAAGGAGCGGCGCTCCATCAATATGCAGCTGTGCATCGCCGTGGAGTCCTATCTGAATCAGTACGAGCAGGAACACGGGGAGATCCCCGTTCCCGCCGAGGATTGACCCCTCGGGGCCGTCCGTGTTACAATGGAAGGAACTTTCCGTCAAAGGAGCCTGAAGCTATGCTCTATGCCATTCTGGCCGCCGCCCTGGTGGGCCTGGATCAGCTGGTGAAGGTACTGGTCCGCCTCAACATCACCGAGGGGGGCAGCGTGCCTTTTCTGCCCCACATCCTCCAGCTGACCTACTACCAGAACACCGGCGCGGCCTTTTCCATCTTTGAGGAACACACCTGGATCCTCGCCCTCATCTCGACGGCTGCCTCGGTCCTTATCATCGTGCTGATGGTGAAAAGGACCTTTGACCACCCCTTTGCCATGACCTCCCTGGCTCTGGTGCTGGCGGGAGCGGTGGGCAACCTCATCGACCGGGTCTTCCTGGGCTACGTCACCGACATGTTCCAGACTCTGTTTATGAATTTCCCCGTGTTCAACGTGGCGGACATCTGCATCGTGTGCGGCGGCATCGCCTTCTGCGTCTACTTCCTGCTGTTTTGCAAAGAGGGGGACAAGGCATGACCCCCCTGCATCTCACTGCCGACCGGGCGGGGGAGCGGGCCGACCAGTTCCTGGCCCGGCTGCTGCCCGAGCTGACCCGCTCGGCGGCCCAGCGCCTGCTAGAGGAGGGGGCCGTCACCCTGGGCGGCCTGCCGGTGAAGAAGAACTACAAGACCAGCCTGGGGGATGAATTGGTGCTGGCCCTGCCCGACCCCGCCCCCATCGACGTGGTGCCCCAGGACATCCCCCTGGACGTGGTGTACGAGGACGACGACGTCATCGCCGTCAACAAGCCGGTGGGCCTGGTGGTCCACCCCGCCGCCGGTCATCCCGACGGCACTTTGGTCAACGCACTGTTATATCACTGCGGCAATTCACTCTCCGGAATCAACGGAGAGCTGCGCCCCGGCATTGTCCACCGGATTGACCGGGACACCTCGGGGCTCATCATCGCCGCCAAGAACGATTTTGCCCACCTGTCTCTGGCGGAGCAGCTTCAGGATCACTCCCTGTACCGGGAATACGAGGCGGTGTGCGTGGGCAATTTAAAGGACGAGTCGGGCACCGTGGACGCCCCCATCTTCCGCCACCCCACCGACCGGAAGAAGATGGCGGTGAACAAGCTCCAGGGCCGGCGGGCGGTGACCCACTATACGGTGCTGGAGCATTTGAACGGCTATACCCACATCCAGTGCCGCCTGGAGACCGGGCGCACCCACCAGATCCGGGTCCACATGGCCTGGATCGGCCACCCTCTGCTGGGGGACGTGGTGTATGGGGCCAAAAAGCCCTGGCCGGGGCTGGCGGGGCAGTGCCTCCACGCCCGGCGGCTGAGTTTTGTCCACCCCCGCACCGGGGAACGGGTCACTCTGGAGTGCCCGCTGCCCGACTGGTTTGAGGCGGTGTTGACAAAGCTGCGACGCATGGTATAAACTTTATAATAATCGTTTCATTTGAAGAAAAGGAGGGGGCTGCGTGGGCAAATTTGACGGCGTTCTGCTGGTCAGCGACTTTGACGATACCCTGTATGGGGAGAACATGCAGGTGGCCCCCGCCAATCTGACCGCCCTGGACTACTTTACCAGGGAGGGGGGTACCTTTACGGTGGCCACCGGACGGGCCCACCCCACCTTTGCCCCCCACGCCGGCTGCGCCCCCATCAACGCCCCGGTGGTGCTGTCCAACGGCTCGGCCCTGTACGACTTCCGGGAGGACCGGATGGTGTATGAGACCTTCCTGCCCCAGCGGGTGCGGGAGGATTTGCAGCAGGTGGCCCGGGACATCCCGGAGATCGGCTTTGAGGCCTACAATCACGACGATATCTACGTCTACCAGCCCAACTTTGTCACCCGGCGGCACCTGAGCCGGGCGGGGGCCACCGCCGCGGAGGTGCCTATCGCCCAGATGCCCCTGCCCTGGAGCAAGGTCATCCTCCAGCAGCGCAATGAGATCCTGCTGGAGACCCAGCGGTACATGCTCCAGCGGTGGGCGGAACACTACGAGGTCATCTTCTCCAACGCCGTACTGCTGGAACTGACCCGGAAGGGGAGCAACAAGGGGGGCATGGTGGCCTATCTGGCCCACTATCTGGGCATGGACCCCAAAAAGATCTACTGCGTGGGGGACAACCAGAACGACATCCCCATGCTGGCCATCTCGGCCATTCCCTTCGCACCCTCCAACTGCGCCCAAGAGGTCAAGGACTGGGGCGCCCGTATCCTCTGCTCCTGCGAGGAGGGCTGCGTGGCCCAGATCGTGGAGATCCTGGACACCATTTATTAAAACGCAAAAAGGGACCGCACCCAAAGGGTGCGGTCCGTCTTTGTTTATACATACCCCAGCAGGCCCCGGACGGACACCTCGCCGGAGGAGAGGGTCTCCTCGCTGCCGTCGGCCCAGCGCACCACCAGGGCAAACTGGTCGTCCACCCCCACCGCCGTGCCGACCCGCTCCTCCTGACCCCTGAGCACCTTGACCTGGCGGCCCACGGTGATGCAGTCCGCCCGGTACCGCTCCAGCCAGCACTCCCATTGCCTGGGAAAGTCCCGGTTCAGCCTGTCCAGGGCGTCCAGCAGTGCGGCGGCCAGCTCCGCCCGCCGGGGGGCGCGCCCCAGCGCCTGGGCCAGGGAGATGGCTACCGGGGCCACCTCGGGGCCGAAATCCGCCTCGGTCTGGGTCAGGTTCACCCCGATGCCCAGCACCACATAGCGCAGGGCGGCGGTCTCCCCCTCCAGCTCCAGCTCGGTGAGGATGCCGCACAGCTTGCGGCCCTCCAAAATCACGTCGTTGGGCCATTTGATGGAGGGACGAATGCCGCACACCCCCTCCACCGCGTCGCACACCGCCACCGCCGACCAGGCGGTAAGGGCGCTGACCTGCTCCAGGGGGCAGTCCGGTTTCAGCAGGGCGGACAGGTACAGGCCTCCCGGCGGGGACAGGAAGCTGCGGCCCCGGCGGCCCCGGCCGCCGGTCTGCTCACCGGCCACCACCACCAAGCCCTCCGGCACGGTATCCACCGCCCGGCGTTTCACCTCGTTGTTGGTGGAGTCCACCCTGTCCAGGCACACCAGGTTGGCCCCCACCTTCCGGCCCGGGGCCATCAGCTCGCCAGGGGAGAGGCGGTCGGGGGACTCCTCCAGGGCGTAGCCCCGGCGGGGGGCGGAGGAGATCACATACCCCTCCTGCCGCAGGCCCTCCATGGCCTTCCAGATCGCCGCCCGGCTCACCCCCAGCCTCCCGCTCATGGCCTCCCCCGACAGGGGAACGCCCCCCTGGGCCTTCAGCAGGGCCAGCACCTCGTCCCGCAGCATATGCCTCATTCCTTTCTCGGTCGCAGCGTCCATCCACGGGCCGTCGGGGACGCCGGCCCCTACATTCAGCTTTTATTGTAGCCCGGCGGGGGAGTCTTTGTCAACCATTCCATATTTGCGGTTGACAATGTCCATATTGTAAACTATAATCAATAATCAGTTTACAATATGGAGGTACCACCATGAACGTCAAGTCCCTGGTTTACGTCGCCGTCATGGCCGCTCTCATCACCGTCTGCGCCTGGATCACCATCCCCACGGTAGTGCCCTTTACCTTGCAGACCTTTGCCATTTTCCTGGCGGTGGGCATCCTGGGGGGCAAGCTGGGCTCCCTGTCCGTGCTGGTCTACCTGCTGCTGGGAGCGGTGGGCCTGCCGGTGTTCTCCGGCTTTTCCGGCGGCATCGGTCGGTTTGCCGGGGTCACCGGCGGCTATCTCATCGGCTTTCTCCTCATCCCCCTGGTGATGTGGGGGGCCCAGACACTCTTTGGCAAGGGCCCGGTGGTCTTTGTGCTGTCCGCCGTTGTGGGGCTGGCGGTGTGCTACGCCTTCGGCACCGCCTGGTTCGTCCTGATGTACGCCGCCGTCAGCGGCCCCATTGGGGTGATGTCCGCCCTGTGGAGCTGCGTCATCCCCTTCCTCATCCCCGACGCCCTCAAGCTGGCCCTGGCCCTGGTTCTCAGCCGGAGGCTGGCCCCCGTGATGGCAAAGGCCACGGCGTGACTCATATCCCATGCCCCTGTCCCATATAGATGAAGTGAGATTCTATGTGGGAAAGGGGCATCATTATGCCGTATGAGAGCGAACGGGGCCGGCCGGAGGCGGCCCATCATCTGATCCTGGAGGACCGGCAGCGTCTGTCTGTGTCCGGGGTGGAGGAGGTGGAGAGCTTTGACGAGAACACCATTGTCATGCACACCTCCCAGGGTACCCTGGTGATCCGGGGGGAGAACCTGCACATTGAAAAGCTCAGTCTGGACGGGGGCGATCTGAAGGTGGAGGGGGACGTGGATGCCCTGACCTACGAGGACGGCCGGGATCAGCGATCCGGCGGGTTCTTCAGCCGGCTGTTCCGCTGAGATGGAGATCTGGGTTTCTGAACAGGCCCTCTTCCTGCTGGGGGCGTTGGGCCTGGGGGCGGCGGTGGGCCTGGTGTACGACCTGCTGCGCATCCTGCGGGTGCGGCTGCCCGTCCCCTTTGTGGGGGGCGTGCTGGATCTGCTGTTCTGGGTGATGGTGACGGTGGCCCTCTTCGTGTACACCACGGTGGCGGGCAGGGGAGAGGTGCGTATCTACCTGCTGGCCGGCGTGGCCATCGGCGGCGCCCTCTATTTCCGGGCCCTGAGCCGGTGTTTTTTGTGGCTGGGTTATCGGGTGGCCGATTTTATTGGGGCAGTGTGGCACATCGTTACACTACCGGTTGTGGTGCTGGTCAAGCTGCTCAAAAAAATCGGAAAATCCGCAAAAAAGGCCTTCCATTATGGACCGAAGTGGTATAAAATAAATCCAATATCCGATGAAACGGAAGATACCCTCCGGTCAGACCGGGCCGCCGACGGGGAAGGAGTCACCCATGAAACTCAAGAAAGCATCCCTTCTGACCAAATTCGTCATCCTGACGCTGCTCATCGGCACGGCCACCGGGCTGCTGGCCATGCGCAGCCAGCTCCAGACCGCCCAGGCCGATCTGGCCGCCGCCCAAAAGCAGGTGGAGGAACAGAAGCAGATCAATGCCGACCTGGCCGACGCCGTGGAAAACAGCGGCGATCCGGAGCGGCAGGCCGACCTGGCCCGTGACAAGCTGGGCCTGGTGGAACCGGGAGAGTATGTGTTCCAGTTCACCGATTGAATTTTGAAAGAGAGGATTTTTCAGGCAAATGGAGTTTGGTGTTGGTACGATTGTGGAAGGAAAGGTCACAGGCATCACGAAGTTCGGCGCTTTCGTCTCGCTGCCCGAGGGCAAATCGGGGCTGGTGCATATCTCTGAGATCGCCTATTCCTACGTAAACGATGTGAAGGATCATCTGAAGGAAGGGCAGGAGGTAAAGGTCAAGGTCATCGGCATTGACGAGAACGGCCGTATCAACCTCTCCATTAAAAAAGCCATGGATCCGCCCCCCCGTCCCGCCGGCCAGAGCCGGCCCGGCAGTCGGCCCGGCGGCTTTAACGGCGGCTTCCGGGGCAAGCCAGCCCCCGCCGAACCCACCACCTTTGAGGACCGGCTGAAGCAGTTCATGGCCTCCTCCGACAGCAAGCTGTCCGAGCTGCGCCAGGCGGAGCGCCGCAGCTCCCGCCGGGGCGGCCGGAAATAAGCACAGCATCCCCCGCGTCCACAATAGGACGCGGGGGTTTTTGTGTCTAGCCCCCCATGACCTGCCACACGCCCAGGGCGGCCAGGATCACGCCGGAGAGGGGGAGGGCGTACCTGCCCAACAGCCGGCCCGCCACCTTGTCGGCCAGCACCCTGCCCAGAGGCAGGGCGGCCAGGGTAAGTAAAAAGTTGGCCAGGGAAGCCAGCGCCGGCCCCACGCCGGAGGCGCCGGCAGCCACGCCCACCCCGGCATTGTTTACCGCCAGAGCGGCGGCCAGAGCCACCCAGCCCAGCAGGCCGTGGCCTGTGGACGGGGTCTCCTCCCTGGTCTGGGCCCCCAACGTGCGCATCCAGTCCAGCACAAACCACAGCCCGATCCCTGCCAGCACCAGCCCGCCCAATGCCCCGGCAAAACTCCGGCCCATGGTCACCGCCGCCCCCTTGCCCAGCACCAGGGACAGCCAGGTGATGAGGGTGGTGAGGCCGGCGATGACCAGGGTATGGAAGGGGGTGGGACGCACCCCCCGTACCGCCCAGCCCATGGCCAGGATCACCGTATCAAAATTACAGGCAGCCGCAAAGAGGACCGCCGCCGCCAGCATGGAAAACCACTCCATGAGACACCTCCTGTTCCGCCCATTCTATTCGGAATACGAATTGGCGGTGCATGGGGTGGTTTTTTCAGGTACGCTGTGCTATACTGGCCCTTAAGCGAATCATAAGGAGGCCTGTCATGGACTGTAAGGAGGTATTTCTCCAAATTTATGGGGAACATATACACCGGGAGGGCGCCGACGCCCTGCTGGACTATCTGGAACACAAGAGCGACTTTTTCACCGCCCCCGCCTCGGCCCGGTTCCACGGCTCCTACGCCGGCGGCCTGTGCGAACACAGCGTCAACGTCTACCGCTGCCTGGAGGCCTACCTGGAGCGGGAACGGGTACGGGAGTTGTACGGCCTGGACTATTCCCCCGAGACGGTGGCCCTGGTGTCCCTGCTCCACGACGTGTGCAAGATCGGCTGCTACAAGGGCGGCTCCCGCAACGTGAAGGGCCCCGACGGCAAGTGGCAGAGCGTGCCCACCTTCTTTTACGAGGACACCCTGCCCTACGGACACGGGGAGAAGAGCGTATACATCCTGTCCGGTTTCCTGCGTCTTACCCGGGAGGAGGCCATGGCCATCCGCTGGCACATGGGCTTCTCGGGGGACGAGGACAAGCGGCTGGTGGGCCAGGCCCTCCAGCAATACCCCCTGGCCTTCGCCCTCAGCGTGGCGGATATGGAGGCCACCTATTTCCTGGAGAAAGACGAGGCGTAATTACGTTGGCAAAGCGAGAAAATGACCTGGGTCGGGACCCCATCGGCAAGCTGCTGCTGCGGCTGGCTCTGCCGTCGGTCACCGCCCAGCTGGTCAACGCCCTGTACAACATCGTGGACCGCATCTACATCGGCCGTATTCCAGCGGTGGGCGATCTGGCCCTTACCGGCCTGGGGGTGTGCTTTCCGGTACTGATGTTTGTCTCCGCCATCTCCGCCCTGGTGGGTATGGGGGGCGGTTCCCGGGCGGTGGTGCGCATGGGGGAGGGGAAGCAGGATCAGGCCGACGCCATCCTGGGCAACTGTACCGCCCTGCTCATTGCCCTGTCCGTGTTGGTCACCGCCTTGTTCCTGGCGGTGAAGGAACCCATGCTCCTCCTCTTCGGCGCCACCGAGAATACCATCGGTTTTGCCAGCGACTACCTCACTATCTACCTGTGGGGCACCATCTTTGTGGAGATCTCCCTGGGCCTCAACTTCTTTATTACCGCCCAGGGCTTCTCCACCACGTCTATGGCCACCGTCCTCATCGGCGCGGTGACCAACATCGTGCTGGACCCGGTGTTTATCTTCGGCTTCAACATGGGGGTCAAGGGCGCTGCCCTGGCCACCATTACCGCTCAGGCCGTGTCGGCCATATGGGTCCTCCGGTTCCTCACCGGCAAGCGTACCAAACTGCGGCTGCAAAAACGGTACTTCCGCATCAATCCCAAAGTGCTGGCCCCGGTGGTGGCCCTGGGGGTATCTCCCTTCATTATGAACGCCACCGAGAGCCTGGTGAACATCGCCTTCAACGCCTCGTTGAAGGCCTACGGCGGCGACCCCGCCGTGGGGGCCATGACCATCTGCTCCAGCGTGCTGCAGATCTTCTTCCTGCTGCTCCAGGGCATCGCCCAGGGGGCCCAGCCCATCATCGGCTTCAACTACGGGTCCGGGCAGCTGGACCGGGTGAAAAAGGCCTTTAAGCTGCTGCTGATCAGCGCCTTCTCCTTCAGTTGCCTCGCCTGCCTGATCCTGGAGCTGTTTCCCCACGCCTTTGTGGCGCTGTTCAACGACAAGCCGGAGCTGGTGGGCCTGGCGGTATGGGCCCTGCGGATCTATGTGTGCGGCATGTTTATGCTGGGGATTCAGACCTCCTGCCAGCAGACCTTTGTGGCCCTGGGCCAGGCCAAGATCTCCCTGTTTTTGGCCCTGCTGCGGAAAATCATCCTGCTGCTCCCCCTCATCCTCATCCTGCCCCGGCTCATCACCGGCCATCAGGTCATGGCGGTATTCCTGGCCGAACCGGTGGCCGACGTGCTGGCCGCTCTCACCACCGGCTCCATGTTCCTGTGGCGGTTTCCCCGCATTCTGGCCCGCCGCCGGAAGGAACTGGAGGGCAAACATACCTGAGACAAATAAAAAGGACGTATCGCTCCGGCGATACGTCCTTTTCCCTTTTTGCTACTCTCCGCCCGCAGCCTGGAGCTGCCCCGCCTCCCGCAGGGTGCGGCGCAGACGGCTGAGGGTCACCTGGGTCATGCCCAGGAAGGAAGCAATGTGTTTGCCGCTGACCTGTCTGTGCAGACCGGGATAGGCCCGCAGAAACCACTGGTACCGCTCCATAGCGGTATACTGGTACATGGCGGCCTTTACCTGCCAGTGGCACCTGAGGGCCTGCAGCAGAAAAAAGCTGTAAGTACGGTAGAGCTGCGGATATTCCTCCAATAACTCCAACACCCAGGTCAAAGGCAGCTCCAAAACCTGGCTGTCTTCCAGGGCCTCAATGCTGACCGACGCAGGTTCCCCCAACGAAATGCAGGCCACGGCAGGAGACCCCGGCTCAAAGGCAAAGCAGTCGGTAATATCCTTGCCGTTGGCGTCCAAAAAATAGCCCCGCAGCAGGCCCTGGATCAAAAAGGTTAGCTTGGAGGGGGTCTCTCCCTCCCGGTAAAGCACATGGCCCTTCTTCAGAAGGCGCACCTCTCCCTGTGCGGAAAGCCGTTGGATGAGCGACTCGTCTGTCAGCCCGAACAAGTTTCGGAACAGTTCCGGCAGTTGCATCTCCCATCCTCCCTGTGGATTATAGTGGTAAATTATTTTATCACATTTTTGTCTTTTTTTACATTATCTCAGGTTAATTTTGAAAAAGTTTTTGGGCAAGTCGCCCGTTCATTTTTCCTCTTTTCATATCCCATCCCCAAAACGCATATACATGCCCCGTGAGAATCATTGCGGGGAGTGTTGCTGTTTGAAAGGGAACATCGAGGAACGCGCCTGCCGGCTGGCGCTTTACATCATAGAGAACCGTGCCACGGTGCGTGCCGCCGCCCGGCAGTTCGGCATCAGCAAATCCACCGTACACAAGGACCTCAGCGAGCGTCTGCCCGCCTTCAACCGGCCCCTGTACCTCCAGGTCAAGGGGGTGCTGGAGGAAAACAAGGCGGAACGTCACATCCGGGGCGGCATTGCCACACGGCGAAAATATAAAGGAATTTGACAAAAAATCGGCGGGCTGCTGACGCAGCCCGCCGATTTCATCTCTTTTCTTATTTGGCGTAATCCACCACTTTGGTCTCCCGGATCATGTTCACCTTGATCTGGCCGGGGTACTCCAGCTCTTCCTCGATCTTCTTGGCGATGTCCCGGGCCAGCAGCACCATCTGGTCCTCGCTGACCTTGTCGGGGGCCACCATGATGCGGACCTCACGGCCCGCCTGGATGGCGTAGGACTTCTCCACACCGGGGAAGGAGGAGGTGACCTCCTCCAGCTTCTCCAGACGCTTGATGTAGTTCTCCAGGTTCTCCCGCCGGGCGCCGGGCCGGGCAGCGGAGATGGCGTCGGCCGCCTGAACCAGGCAGGCCACCACCGTCTGGGGCTCCACATCGTTGTGGTGGGCGTGGATGGCGTGGATCACGTTCTCGCTCTCCCGGTACTTCCGGGCCAGCTCCACACCGATCTGGACGTGGGAACCCTCCACCTCGTGGTCAATGGCCTTGCCCAGGTCGTGGAGCAGGCCGGCCCGCTTGGCTTCGGTAATGTCGGCGCCGATCTCGGCGGCCAGCAGCCCCGCCAGGTGGGAGACCTCGATGGAGTGGTTCAAAACGTTCTGGCCGTAGCTGGTGCGGTAGCGCATCCGGCCCAGCAGCTTGACAAGTTCGGGATGCAGACCGTGGACGTTGGTCTCAAAGACGGCCCGCTCGCCCTCGGCCTTGATGGTGGCGTCCACCTCCCGCTTGGCCTTCTCCACCATCTCCTCAATGCGGGTGGGGTGGATGCGGCCGTCCTGGATCAGTTTCTCCAGAGCCAACCGGGCGATCTCCCGGCGGACGGGGTCGAAGCAGGAGACGGTGATCACCTCGGGGGTGTCGTCAATGTTCAGGTCCACCCCGGTCAGGGTCTCCAGGGTGCGGATGTTGCGGCCCTCGCGGCCAATGATGCGGCCCTTCATCTCGTCGTTGGGCAGGGGTACCACAGAGACGGTGGCTTCCGCCACATGGTCCGCGGCGCAGCGCTGGATGGCCAGGGACAGGATCTCCTTGGCGCGCTGGTCGGCCTCCTCCTTGAACTGGGCCTCAATCTCCCGTACCTTCATGGCCGACTCGTGAGTCACTTCCTCGGCCAGCTGGTTGATGAGATATTCCTTGGCCTCCTCAGCGGTAAAGCCGGAGATGCGCTCCAGCACCTCCATCTGGGTCTTTTTGACGGTGGCCACCTCTTCCCGGGCCTCTTCCAGCTCGGCCAGCTTGCGCTGCAGGGTGTCCTCCTTCTTCTCCATGTTCTCGGTCTTGCGGTCCAGGTTCTCTTCCTTCTGCTGCAGGCGCCGCTCCTGCTTCTGCAGGTCGGCCCGGCGCTCCTTCACTTCTCGTTCGTACTCGTTGCGGGCCTGGAGGATCTCCTCCTTGGCCTCCACCAGCGCCTCCCGCTTCTTGCTCTCGGCGCTCTTGATGGATTCATTGATGATGCGCTTGGCCTCCTCCTCCGCGCTGGAGATCTCCTTCTCCGCCACGCGGCGGCGGTACTGGATGCCAAGGGCAAAAAACACCACAGCCGCGACCACAAACGCGATGACGGCTGCTAATATCACAGGCAACATAAATCGGGTTTACACCTCCATCTTTCTGTTATTTTGTTCCTTGTAACTTGTAAATTGTTTAATTCCCATGTGGGCGGCGGGATCAGATTTGTCCGACCCGCACAAAAATTTGAAGAGCGTACCCCTAGCTCTTCAAAATATGCACCGAACTTATTTTACGGCCCCAAACCCCTTCTGTCAAGAAAATTCGTCTCCGGAAGAATCCCTCTCCGCCCCTTTTCCCGGGAAAAAGGGGGACGCGCCGCAAAATCGCGGCGCGTCCGTCAGGTTTGGGTGGCCAGACCGGGGGCAGGCGGGGAATGTTCTTCCCGCTGGAATTCCGTCATGGTGTCCCAGTAGCGTTTGGGCATGTGGGTCATGCGGCAGCGGGGGTTATAGCGGCCCTCAATGGCGATGGTGTCGTAAAACCGCCGCCACAGGGCCCGCCAATCCAGCTCGCCCCCCTCCGGGGGCGCCAGGGAAAACTGCTCCAGCGGCACGATGGCCCAGTTCCCCTTCTGGCAGAACAGGGCCTCCCGGTGGGTGCGGTCGTAGAGGATGATGGTCTCCCCGGGGTAGCGGGCGGCAAAGTGGGGGCGCAGCAGGGGAAGGGCCCGGTTTTTGGGGGTGATCTCCCCGGCCAGCACCCCGCCCTGGTCGGAAAAACGGGTAAAGCCCTTTAAAAGATGGGCCTCGTTGGTCAAATGCCGCACCGCCTTCAGCAGCACGGACACCCGGGGGTCGGTGAGATCCCGCATCACCGACGGCCCCCGCTCATACCCCAGCCGCAAAAACTCCCACAGCCGCAGCTCCCGCTCCTCCAGGCAGGTGAGAAAGCCGTAGGTCACCAGCCGCTTGGCCTGGAGGCCCATGCTCCGGTCTAGGGAGCGATACACCCGCCTGGCCTTCTGGTCGTCGGTATCCACCGCCCGCGCCGGCCACAGGGTCACCCGGCCGTCCTGATGGGTGAGGAAGCAGGCCGGCTCCTCCTTGCGGGCGTAGGCTTCAAAGACGCAGGTGAGAAACCCGGCAAAGCTGCCGTCGTATTCGTAGGCAAATCTGGGCCAGTCCATGTGGGCCTCCTTTCACACTGCTGTCATTGCCAGCCAGTGGGCACACTGGCTCGGCAATCCGTATTTCCCGCTCCTCAGAACAGCGACAGCTGTTCCGGCTCGTGGCCCGCCAGGGCGGGCTGTTCCAGGGCAACCAGGTGGCGCAGCACCCCGTCGGGGTTCACCCTTAACCCCTCCAGCATCTTCCCCGAGCAGGTGATGAAATACTGGGCCCGTTTCAGCACCACCCCCAGGGTTTTCAGGCCCGAGAAGGTGAGGGGCCCCACCCGCCGGGCAGTGAGAATCCGCTTGGCGGACACCACCCCGATGCCGGGTACCCGCAGCAGCGTCTCGTAGTCGGCCCGGTTCACCTCCACCGGGAACTGCTCCATGTGTGCCAAAGCCCAGGCGCACTTGGGGTCCACCCGGGTGTCGAAGTTGGGGCGGGTCTCGTCCAGCAGCTCCTCCGCCCGGAAGTGATAGAACCGCAGCAGCCAGTCGGCCTGGTACAGCCGGTGTTCCCGCAGCAGGGGGGGCTTGAAGTCCCGCCGGGCGGGGAGGAGGGGATTGTCGGACACCGGCATGTAGGCGGAGAAAAACACCCGCTTGAGCTTGTATTGGTCATATAAGGCCTGGGTCAGGGTCAAAATATGCCTGTCGCTCTCGGGGGTGGCCCCCACGATCATCTGGGTGGACTGGCCCGCCGGGGCAAACCGGGGGGCGTGGCGGTATTTCACCAGCTCCCCCCTGGCCTGGGTGATGCCGTCCCGGATCTGGGCCATGGGGGCCAGGATGGCCTTTTTCCCCTTGTCGGGACACAGCTTCCGCAGGCTGTCCTCACTGGGCAGCTCAATATTCACCGAAAGCCGGTCGGCCAGCTGACCCAGCCGCTGGGTGAGAGCCGGGTCGGCCCCGGGGATGGCCTTGGCGTGGATGTAGCCGTGAAAGCCGTACTCCCCCCGCAGCAGGGAGAGGGCGGCTATCATCTCCTCGGTGGTGCGGTCGGGGCTCACCCACACCGCGGAGGAGAGGAACAACCCCTCGATATAGTTGCGCCGGTAAAACGCGATGGTCAGCTCCGCCAGCTCCCGGGGCGTGAAGGCCGCCCGGGGCAGGTCGTTGGACCGGCGGTTGACGCAGTAGGCGCAGTCGTAGATACAGCGGTTGGTGTACAGTACCTTTAAAAGGGAAATGCACCGGCCGTCGGCGGAAAAGGAGTGGCAGCACCCGGCCGCCATGGCGCTGCCCATGCCTTTGCCGCCCCGCCGGTCCACCCCGCTGGAGGTGCAGGCGGCGTCGTACTTGGCCGCATCCGCCAGTATGGTCAGCTTGTCCATCAGTTCCATACCGCCGCCTCCTTTGCTTGCCCTCATTTTATATCGAACGAACGTACTAGTCAAGAGGATTGTTCTGGAACTTTTGTTCCTGCTTCCGAAGGGGAATCTTCGTTGCTTTTTGCTGTTTCAAGGTGTATAATTACATAGATTATCCATTGATAGACAAGACCCTTCCGTTCAGACTTACATTAAGGAGGATCCTTCTATGAATTACACCTTTGAGCAGTATCAGCAGAGCGCCGACTACATCCGCAGCAAGATCGGCGCCTTTTCTCCCAAGGTAGCCATGGTCCTGGGCTCCGGCCTGGGGTACATGGGGGACATTGTGGAAGAGGCCGTGGCCGTGCCTTACGGGGAGATCCCCCACTTTAAGGCCTCCACCGCCCCCGGCCACAAGGGCCGGCTGGTGTTCGGCAAGCTGGAGGGGGTGCCGGTGGCCGTCATGCAGGGCCGGATGCACCACTACGAGGGCTACTCCTATGAGGAGGTGGCCTACGCCGTGCGGGTCCTCAAGCTGCTGGGCTGCGACACCCTCATCGTCACCAACGCCGCCGGCTGCGTCAACACCAGCTGGAAGGCGGGGGATCTGATGCTCATCACCGACCAGATCAAGATCTTCATGGAGTCCCCCCTGCGGGGCGAGAACCTGCCCCAGTTCGGCGTGCGCTTCCCCGACGCCTCCCATCTGTACACCCCCGCCCTCCAGGACATGGCCCGCAAGGCCGCCGGGGAGCTGGGCATTGCGCTGAAGGAAGGCGTGTATATGTACTTCCCCGGCCCCCAGTACGAGACCCCCGCCGAGGTGCGCTTTGCCCGCATCGCCGGGGCCGACGCGGTGGGTATGTCCACCGCCCCCGAGGTCATTGTGGCCGGCCACTGCGGCATGCAGGTGCTGGGCTTCACCCTGCTGTCCAACATGGCCGCCGGCATCCTGGACCAGCCCCTCTCCGAGGAGGAGGTGCTGGAGGCTGCCGAGGCCTGCAAGGACAAGTTCTCCAAGCTGGTGCTCTCCTGTCTGAAGCAGATGGGCTGACCCCGGCAGGTACAATAACGATAAGGAGACCATCCAGATGACCACTCTCATTTACAACTGTACCGCCGTTCTGATGGACGAGGCGGGTACCGTCCTGCCCGGCGCCTATGTGGCGGTGGAGGGGACCAAAATCACCTCCGTGGGTACCGTCCGGCCCCAGGGCGCCTTTGACCAGGAGATCGACGGCAAGGGCAACGTACTGATGCCCGGCTTTGTCAACGCCCACACCCATGTGCCTATGACCGCCATGCGGGGCTACGGCGACGGCAACAACCTCCAGGACTGGCTGAACAACTACATCTTCCCGGTGGAGGCCCGCTGGGACGACCGGGCCATCCGCTCCTGCACCGCCCTGGGCCTGGCGGAGATGATCGCCTCGGGCGTCACCACCATCGCCGACATGTACGACCACTGCGACGCCATCACCCAGGAGGTGGTGGCCGCCGGGCTGAGCGCCAACATCGCCCGGGGCACCACCCTGTTCGCCGATGAGTTTGACCCCGCCGTCTTCCCCGGCTGCGTGGAGCTGCGGGAGCTGGTGGATCGCTGGCACGGCTACAACGACGGCCAGATCCTGGTGGACGCCTGCATCCACGGGGAGTACACCTCCGACCGCCGTCTGTGGGCCTGGCTGGCCGACTATGCCAAGGAAAAGGGACTGGGGATGCACGTCCACATCTCCGAGACCCGTACCGAGCATGAGGAGTGTATCGCCCGCCACGGCAAGACCCCCCTCCAGACCCTGAACGACTACGGCGTATGGGACACCCGATCCATTGCCGCCCACTGCGTGTGGACCACCCCGGAGGACTGGGCTCTCATGGCCGAGAAGGGGATCTCCGCCGTCCACAACCCCATTTCCAACCTGAAGCTGGGCAGCGGCATCGCCCCGGTGCCCGCCATGAAGAAGGCGGGGGTCAACGTGTGCCTGGGCACCGACGGGGTGTCCTCCAACAACTGCACCGACTTCTTCAGCGATCTGAAATTCGCCGCCATCCTCCACAACGGAGCCAACCGGGACCCCCTGGCCCTGCTGCCTCTGGACGCCCTGAAGATGGCCACCCGGGACGGCGGCATTGCCCTGGGCCGCAAGACCGGCGTGATCCAGGCCGGGTATATGGCCGACCTGATCCTGGTGGATTTCTCCCACCTGAACCTGACCCCCTGCCACAGCGTCATCTCCAACCTGGCCTACGCCTCCCACGGCTCCGACGTGGTGATGAATATGGCCCGGGGCAAGGTCATATACAAGGATGGGGACTTTTTGACCATCGACCTGGAACGGGTACGCCGGGAAGTCGCGGACTACGCCCTGCCCCTGCTGTTCCAGAACAACTAAGGGGGACTTCCGTTGTCAAACCAGCAGAAAAAAAATACCTTTTACGGCGCGGCGGCCTTTCTGGCCATGACCACCATCATCGTCAAGGTCATCGGCGCCATCTACAAGATCCCGCTGACCGCCCTGCTGCCCGACGAGGCCTACGGCGACTTCAACGCCGCCTATAACATCTATACCTTCTTTCTCACCATCTCCACCGCCGGCCTGCCCGTGGCCCTGTCCAAGACGGTGAGCGAGTGCAACACCCTGGGCCGCCAGAACCAGAAGGCCCGTGTGTTCCAGGTGGCCTTCTTCGCCTTTTTGTTCATGGGCCTGTTCAGCTTTATCTGCATGTCGGTGTTTTCCCCCATTGTGGCCACCTATGTGCTGAAGAACGAGAAGGCCGTCTTTGCCGTGTTGGCCCTGTCCCCGGCGGTGCTGTGTACCTGCATCTGCTCCGCCTTCCGGGGCTACGCCCAGGGCCACATGAACATGATCCCCACCGGCGTCTCCCAGGTCATTGAGGCCCTGTCCAAGATGTTCCTGGGTCTGGCCCTGGCCTTCCTCATCCTCAACTCCGCCATCCCCGACCAGGACCTGAAGACCCGGCTGTCCGCCTCCGGCGCTCTGCTGGGCGTGTCCATCGGCTCCATTTTGTCGGTGGTCTATCTGGCCTTCAACCACATCCGCACCAACCGGGGGGAGCGGGTCAAGTCCACCGACACCCCCGACCGGTCCAAGCAGATCCTGTCCCGGCTGCTCAAGCTGGCGGTACCCATCACTCTCAGCTCCTGCACCCTGTCCATTGTCAACCTCATCGACACCAACCTGGTGCAAAGCCAGCTGCAAAGCGTATTTACCGCCATCCAGGACGGTCTCACCGGCATCTCCAACAGTGTGCTGGACATCTTCCCCAAGGCGGTGGCTATCTTCCAGGACAACCTGGCCGCCTTCCAGACGGAGGTTCTGACCAACCCGGACACCAAGCTCAACCCCATCCTGGACTCCGCCCGGGAGCTGTACGGCGTGTACAGCAAGACCATGAGCATCTACAACCTGCCCTTCAACCTCATGGTTCCCTTTACCGCCTGCATCGTGCCCGCCGTGTCCGCCTGCATCGCCCGGCGGGATCGGCTGGGGGCCCACCGCACCACCGAGTCAGCCATGCGTATCTCCGCTCTCATCGCCCTGCCCTGCGGCTTCGGCCTGTTCGCCCTGGGTACCCCCATCATTCAGCTGCTCACCGTGGGCAACGTGGATGAGACCATTGCCGGCCCCCTGCTGTCCATCCTGGGCATCGCCTCCTTCTTTGTGTGCATCCAGGTGGTGGCTTCCGCCATCCTCCAGGCCAACGGCATTATCAACCTGCCCATTATTACCATGATCATCGGCGGCGTGGCCAAGGTCATTGTCAGCTACACCCTGGTGGGCAACCCCAAGTATATGATCTTCGGCGCCCCGGTGGGCACCCTGACCTGCTTCGTGGTGGTGTCCGTCCTCAACCTGCTCATCATCAAGCGCCTGGTGCCCCAGCCCCCCCGGCTGATGGCCGTCTTTGTCAAGCCCGTCATTGCCTCGGCCCTGATGGCGGCGGCGGCCTGGGGCTGCCACGGAGTGCTTGCCCGGGTCTTCCACGGCTCCTTCCTCATGAACGCCGTGGCGGTGGGCGGCGCTATCCTGGCGGGCGTGGTGGTCTACGTCATTCTCATCGTGGCCCTGCGGGTGCTGTCCAAGGAGGACATGGAAATGATGCCCAAGGGAGATAAGATCGCAAAACTCTTGCATATTCGCTGATTTTTTTGGAAAAAGAGGTTGCAGGAGGCCCTGAAATATGGTAGATTTTCAATATAAGGATTTTTATGACGTCCGGGACCTGGAGGAGATCGTCCGTATCCTCCGCGCCCCCGGCGGCTGCCCCTGGGACGCGGAGCAGACTCATGAGTCTATCCGCCGCAACTTCCTGGAGGAGGCCTACGAGGCTGTGGAGGCCATTGACGAGGAAAGCCCCGACCACCTGAAGGAGGAGTTGGGGGACGTACTGCTCCAGGTCATGCTCCACGCCCGGATGGAGCAGGAGGCCGGCCGGTTCGATCTGGACGGCGTGGCCGACGGCATCTGTAAAAAGCTGATCTTCCGGCACCCCCACGTCTTTGGGGACGTGCAGGTATCGGGCACCGGGGAGGTCCTCTCCAACTGGGAGGACTTGAAGCGCCAGGAGAAGGGCCAGGCCACCAATACCGACGCCCTCTCCGCCGTGGCCCGCGCTCTGCCCGCCCTGTGGCGTGCTGAGAAGGTGCAGAAAAAAGCCAAAAAGGCGGGCTTCGACTGGCCGGATATCTCCGGCGCCCTGGACAAGCTGTCCGAGGAGCTGGAGGAGCTGAAAACCGCCGTGGCCCAAGGCACCAATGTGGAGGAGGAGCTGGGCGACCTGCTCTTCTCCGCCGTCAACGTCTCCCGCTTCCTGAAAGTGGACCCGGAGGAGGCTCTGGGCAAGGCCACCGACAAGTTCATCAGCCGCTTCTCCAAGGTGGAGGAGCAGGCCGCCGCCCAAAACCGCTCCATGCAGGGCATGACTCTGGAAGAACTGGACATGCTATGGGAGCGGGCAAAGGAAACTTAAAGGCATTTTGCCTTAAGTATAATTATTAAGTACAACAGAGCAAACAGGAGGAAGCTGCAAATGAACAAGGCTGAGCTGATCAATGCCGCCGCCGAAAAGGCCGGTCTGTCCAAGAAGGATACCGAAACCGTACTCAACGCCGCTATCGAAGTGATTTCCCAGTGCCTGGCTGAGGGCGACAAGGTCCAGCTGGTGGGCTTCGGCGCCTTTGAGGTGAAGTGCCGCGCCGAGCGTACCGGCCGCAACCCCAAGACCAAGGAGACCATCAAGATCCCCGCCTCCAAGGTTCCCGTGTTCAAGCCCGGCAAGGCCCTGAAGGACGTCGTGGCGAAGTAATTTACACGCATTAAAATGCCCGTCCTTGCGGACGGGCATTTTTCTTGCAGCGACAAGGAGGATTTCCCTATGCGCCTGGATAAATGGCTCAAAGTCTCCCGGCTCATCAAGCGCCGGACGGTGGCCAACGAGGCCTGCGACAACCAGCGGGTGACCGCCAACGGCCGGCCGGTAAAGGCCAGCTACGACGTGAAGGTGGGCGACGTGCTGGAGCTGCGCTTCGGCGAGCGCACCGTGAAGGTGGAGGTGCTGTCGGTGGCCGAGCATGTGGGCAAGGCCGACGCCCCCGCCCTGTACAAGGAGCTGCTCAGCTGAGCCCCTCCTCCAGCAGCCCCGCCAGCAGCAGGGCGTAGCCCGCCAGCCCCTCCAGGGGCGCCCGCTCGTCCACCGAGTGGGCGTCCAGGATGTCCGGCCCGGCGGAGGCCATCACCAGCTCCGGCGCCTTGGCCCGGAACACCGCCGGTTCCAGCCCCACATGGACCGCGCTCACTTCCAACCCCCGCCCGGTCTGGACCCGGTACACCCGGTCCAGGGCCTGGGCCAGGGGGTTGTTTTTGTCCCCCGGCCAGCCGGGATAGCCGGTGACAGAGAGGGAAAACCCCGCCCCCTCCGCCAGGGCCCGGTTCTCCGCCGCCATAAGGGCCTCGTCGGCCTGCCGGGCGGAGCGGAGGAAGAGGCGGACGGCAAAGGAGTCCTCCTCCCGCCGTGCCACCCCCAGGTTGGCCGAGGCCCCCACCACCCCGGGGAACTGGGGATCCATGCCGTACACCCCGTGGCCCAGGGCGGCCAGCAGGCCCAGCACGTCCCGGCAAAAGTCCGGCCGCCACACCGCCTCCGGCCGGGGGGCGGGGGACAGATCCAGCTTCAAATTGGGGTCGGTGGCCCGGAAGGGGAGGAGGGCATCCTCCAACTCGCTCAGATCCGGCTTTTGCCCCATCACCACAACCTCCGCCCCGGAGGGGATGGCGTTGAAGGCGGAGCCGCCGGTGAAATCCGCCACCGCCAGGCCGGGCCTGTCCTTCAGATAAGCCGCCAGCACCTTGATGGGGTTGATGCGGCCCAGGTGGATGTCGTCCCCCGAGTGACCGCCGGTACCCCCGGTGAGGGAGAGGCGCCAGGCCTCGCCAGACCGGGCGGGGCAGGTCTCCAGGGGCCTGGCCCAACGCTCCCGCCGGCCTCCGGCGGAGCCCACGATGGCCCGGCCCAGGTGGAAACCGTCGGTGTTGAGCAGATAGGCCGCCCCCGCCAGCCAGGCCGGGTCCACCGCCTTTGCCCCCTCCAGACCGATCTCCTCCTCCACGGTGAAGATCAGCCGCAGGGGTCCGTGACGCACACCCCGGCTCAGCACCCACAGGGCGGCGGCGTTGCCCAGGCCGTTGTCCGCCCCCAGGGAGGAGCGGCGGTCGGTACACAGGTAGCCGTCCTGTTCCAGAATGGTCACCGGATCGGCCAGGGGATCAAACCCGCTGCCGGGGGAGACGGCGCACACCATGTCCATGTGGCCCTGGAGGATGAGCAGAGGCTCGCCCTCCCGGCCCGGCGTGGCGGGGCAGTCCGCCATCACGTTGCCCGCCTCATCCCGGACGGGGAAGAGGCCCAGGCCGGTCAAAAACGCCATATAATCCTCCCCCGTGGCCCGCTCATGGCGGGAGGGGTGGGGGTGGCGGGACAGGGCGCGGAAGGTGTCAATCACCCCGGCGGTGATGTCCGCCCGGGTGCCAAGACGTTGGGATAAAATCATAGCCGTTCTCCTTTTGATATGGCATATATCCCTTTTATTTTACCACATTCCCCGTGGACGGGCATCTTTTCCTTGACAAAATTTCCTCCCAGGCTATAATAGTGCATTAAGGTGTCTTGACACCTGTAATGACTTATGTAGAGGAACTGG
Organism: uncultured Flavonifractor sp.; assembly: GCF_944383115.1. Lineage (GTDB taxonomy): Bacteria > Bacillota > Clostridia > Oscillospirales > Oscillospiraceae > Flavonifractor. The sequence continues at coordinate 21,710 of NZ_CALWOJ010000026.1, forward strand.
TTATGGGACAGATATCGGCATTTCTCAAGAAGAAAAACATCGTCATCTCCGGCAGGCGGTACGGCGTGGACGCCCTGGGAGCCATGGCTCAGGGTCTGTTCTGCTCCCTGCTCATCGGCACCATCCTGGACACCCTGGGCAAACAGCTGGGGCTGGCCTTCCTGGTGGAGGTGGGGGGCTACTGCTCGGCCATGAGCGGCGCGGCCATGGCGGTGGCCATCGGCTACGCCCTCCAGGCCCCGCCTCTGGTGCTGTTTTCCCTGGTAACGGTGGGCTATGCCGCCAACGCCCTGGGTTCCACCACCCTGGACGGAGGCAAGGGGGCCGGCGGGCCGCTGGCGGTCCTGTTCATCGCCGTCATCGCCGCCGAGCTGGGCAAGGCGGTGAGCAAGGAAACCAGGATCGACATTCTGGTCACCCCCCTGGTAACCGTGCTGGCAGGGGTGGGTCTGGCCGCCCTGTGGGCCCCCGCCATCGGCACCGCGGCCTCCTCCCTGGGTGAGTTTGTCAAGTGGGCCACCGTCCTTCAGCCCTTCTGGATGGGCATCCTGGTGTCGGTGGTCATCGGCGTGGCTCTTACCCTGCCCATCTCGTCGGCGGCCATCTGCGCCGCCATCGGCCTCACCGGCCTGGCGGGGGGCGCGGCGGTGGCGGGCTGCTGCGCCAACATGGTGGGCTTCGCCGTGCTGTCCTTCCGGGAAAACCGCTGGGGCGGCCTGGTGAGCCAGGGCCTGGGTACCTCCATGCTCCAGATGGGCAACATTGTGAAAAACCCGAAGATCTGGCTGCCCGCCATCCTCACCTCCGCTGTGACTGGGCCTCTGGCCACCTGCCTGTTCCAGTTGCAGATGAACGACCCGGTCTCCGCCGTGGCCTCCGGCATGGGTACCTGCGGCATGGTGGGCCCCATCGGGGTGTACACCGGCTGGGTCAACGATGTGGCCACCGGGGCCAAGGCGGCCAT
>NZ_CALWOJ010000027.1 GCF_944383115.1 uncultured Flavonifractor sp.
TCCACCTTCAATCCGCCGATATAGGCGGTCTTGCCGGCCAGGATCTCACCGGCCGCCGCCGTGGCGTCGGAGGTATCGACGTAATTGCCCGGAATTGCCTCTACAGTTACCGAGGACAACAGTTTACCTTCAGAAGGTGAGATCGTCTGCAAAGACTTAGTGGGCGCAGTGGTTTTGGTCTCCAGAGAGACAGACACGGCGCCAGCACCGCTATGGTAACCCTTGGGCACCGTATAGGACGGTTCAAACGCCGTCAGGGTTTTGGATACCGCGCCGTTATTCGCCATGGTTCCGGCAGCGACCTTGCCATCCGCAGTGACGATGACCTTGCCTGTAAGCACGTCTTCTGCCGCAGCCGTTACGCCGGACACATCCTGGTAGGTGGTCGGGATCGCTCCCACAGTCACGTCGGACAGGCCGTAATAGCCGTCGTCCGGAGTAATATTCTGCTGGCCTTTGGTGGGTGTTACGTTTTTGCTCTGCAGATTGTAGTTTCCGCCGCCCGCTACACCTGAAACGGTGCCGCTGCCGTTGTGATAGCCTTTGGGAATGGTGTAAGTGTCGCCCTCCTGAACCTGGACGGACACCGCACCGTTGTCAACGATGCTGTCTACCGCAACCGCCAGCTTGTCCAGATCGTCGCTGCTCTGAGCCAGGCCCAGTTCAACCAGCTTCGTGCGGATCGTGTTCCTGTCCGTCTGAATTCTTGTAATTTCCGTTGAAATGCTCATATCCCGTCTCCTTTCAAATAGTCCTTAACAGAATTTCAATGTTCCCCACCGTGCTGTATACCGCCGCAGAGGTAATGGGCAGGGTATTATCCTGCTGGGCATCTTCCGCCGTATCCACCTCCAGGGTATTTGTCCCGGTCACCTTCAGACCGTGACCGATCTGGTAGTCCATGCCGCCCCCGCCGCCCGGCAGGGGAATATCGCTCTCCTGGTATGCTCCCGCAGCCGGGTCATAGATGAGCCAGCAACCGTTTTCCCCCGGCATGGGCGGGTGATTGTTGATGGCAAAGATGTTCTGCTCAACCTGCGTAAACTCGCTGGGTACCTCCGGCCACTGCGCATCCCCAGACAGGCTCGCCGGCACATATACCCGGATCATGTTGGTATGGCGCACTTTCTCCCCTTGGGCAGCCCGCAGCTGCAGGGTATAGTAGCCGGGCAGGGCCAGCATCTCCGCCGTCAACGTGATTGCCAGGCTGTTTGCTTCCTGGGACAGGCCTATGATGTCCATGTTCTCGCCGGCTTGAACCAGCAGGTCCCAGGTCCACCCCTCCGGAATACTTCCCTCCACCCGCAGTTCCCGGGTCAGATTGTCGTACTGCCGGGCCAGTATCTCACCCTCATTTTCAATATGCCAGTTGTCAAACTTGATCATAGCATTACCTCCCACCCATAGGCGCCCACAGCCAAATGATGTATCTTTTCGTACACTAAGGCAAAAAATTACTTCTTTTCCCACCCAATTCATCCCTTTCAATAAGTGTGTTATCCGTGGGCAAACTATCAACGGAGGTGATTTGTATGGAATCCACTTACAGTGACAGATATGCCAACTTACAGGCGGACCCGGCTATGGAGGCCTACTTTTCCCAATTACCGGGCTATATCCAGGCCCAGATCCGCGCCCGCAAGCAGCAGCCTGCCACACTGGAGGATCTGCAACGCATGGCCAATGAGGTCAAGCAGCTGTTTTAAAACGCATCCACACACAGTTTCCGAGGTGATACTATGGCCAAGCAAGGCATGGCACGTCCTGACGTAACCCATACCCAGCCCCGCAACTCGGAGCCCCCTGTGCCCGAGATCAACGGCAAAGCAAAGCACAGGAAAGCCCGTGCAAACCCCATTATCGCCGGCACCTCCGGCCCTGACCTGAAGGTCTACCATCAAAAATCCTCTGCCTGTCAAGAGGAGCCATAACGCAGAAACGTCAAAGTACCGCCCCGAGGTAGGCGGTACTTTGACGTTTCTGTGTTTCAGCTCGCGCCAGCAAACAGCGCGGCCTCTTGTCGCCTTCTCAGGCCAGCCCGTTCTGCTCCCCAATGGCGTGTCCATCCTGGATAAAGCCCAGGATCATCCGCTGCACATCCTCCGGCAACAGATGGGTATCCAGGTATGCACCGAGATCCTCGCACACACACCCATCGGCCATGATGTGGGTGACCTTGACCTTGCTCACATCAATCACCAGCCGCCACCTCCCCTGGAAGATATTCATCGGACAGGCCCTCTTATAACGGCCTCCCCATTGTTTGGTTTATCAGCAAGCGCCCCGCTCTTTGCCGATAGGATGGTGGGTGGGTTTTGGAAGCGTACCATTGGGAGGCCTTTCATATACATCAAACCGGGGGAGGGGCAACATGCCGACAAAAGGAGGGGTTTCATGTCCAAAGATAACATGATGGTATTCGGCTATGCCAGAGTCTCCACTGAAAACCAACTGGAGAACTACTCCATCGAAGAACAGTCCGCCCGGCTGAAGTCCTACTGTGCCGCCAAAGGCTGGGCGCTGCTGCACACTTATGTAGATGGGGGATACTCCGGTGGGAATATGGATCGGCCTGCACTCCAGGCCATGCTGGCCCGGATACGACAGACCCATGTGGATGCTGTTGTGGTCTATAAATTGGATCGACTCAGCCGCTCCCAGAAGGATACCCTTACCCTCATTGAGGACGAGTTGCTGGCCCGCGGTATTGATTTCGTCTCCATTAATGAAAATTTTGACACTTCCACTCCCTTTGGGCGGGCCATGATCGGCATCCTGTCCGTCTTTGCGCAGTTGGAGAAGGATCAGATCACGGAACGTTTTACTATGGGCCGGATCGGCCGTGGAAAAGCCGGATACTTCCATGGCGGCGGCAACGCTCCCACCGGCTACAACTATGGGGGCGGCCTCCTCACCGTCAATCAATATGAGGCCATCCAGGTGCGTGAGGCCTTTGATCTGTTTCTGTCCGGGAAGTCCATCAACGCGATTTGGCACATATTATCCGCAAAATACATCACAAAATGGACGGCAGCCAAGGTCCGAAATGTGCTTAAAAACAGCCTTTATATTGGCAAAGTCCATTTTATGGGTCAGGAGTATGAGGGCGTGCATCAGCCCATTGTGGCGAAAGCCACATTTGTTGCAGCCAATCAGCTGCTGGCCAGCCTATCCCGGGCGCAGGCCAAAACCACATCCCAGCGCAGTCCGTTCCGGGCCGGATATCTGTTGTCCGGGCTGCTGTACTGCGGGCGGTGCGGCGCGCGCTATGCTGCAAATCACGGGTATTACAAGTGCTATTCCAGGGCAAAAAGCACTCCAAAATTTGTCATAGATCCCAACTGTAAAAATGACCATTGGGCGATTGCCGTTCTGGATGCTCTGGTATGTGGGCAGGCAACCGCCCTAATCTCCAACCCTTCCGCAATGGACCGCCTTATAAAGGCCTCCAATACTCCCAAGGCGGTACACCTGGACAAGGATCAACTGCGCCGCACCTGCGCAGATTTGGAACGGCAGATTGATCGCCTGCTTGGACTATATCAGATCGGTTCCATCCCTATGGCCTCCGTCGCCCAGCGAGTCAACGATCTCTCTGCACAAAAATCCGCTTTGGAGGCCCAGCTGGACATACCGGATGAAACGCCCACAGGCGGGCCTTACACGGCTGCTCTGGAGGATTACCGCCGCGGCTTTGAAGGCGGCGATACGGATCGACGCCGGGCCCTCCTGGCGGGCCTTCTGGAGCGCGTCATCATTGACGGGCAAACCATCCGCCTTTATTGGCGGATCTGATACCAGAAGCAAATTCATATACACCATGTGTATGGGATTTGGCTGCAATGCCGCCGGGGTGGTGGGCTGCCGCATTATTGACTCGCCCAGAGAGCGGCTGATCGCCATCCTGACCAACAGCTTCGTCCCCTGTAACGGACGCTTCCCCACGTTGATCGCTCTGATCACCATGTTTTTTGTAGGTACCGCGGGTGGACTGTGGCAGGGCCTGGCCTCCTCCCTGCTGCTCACCGCCGTCATTCTTCTGGGCGTTATCATGACGTTCGGCATATCCCGCCTGCTGTCCAATACCCTGCTGAAGGGAATCCCTTCCGCCTACGCCCTGGAACTGCCTCCCTATCGCCGGCCCAGGGTGGGGCAGGTCCTGGTCCGTTCGGTGCTGGACCGCACCCTGTTCGTTCTGGGGCGGGCCGCCGCCGTGGCCGCCCCTGCCGGTCTGGTCATCTGGCTGTGCGCCAACGTCACAGTGGGCGGCGCCAGCCTGCTGAGCTGGTGTACCGGCTTTCTGGACCCCTTCGGCCGACTGATCGGCCTGGACGGTACCATCCTGATGGCCTTTATCCTGGGCTTCCCCGCCAATGAGATCGTCATTCCCATTATCCTCATGTCCTACCTCTCCACCGGCGCCATTCAGGACTCCGGCAGTCTGGAGGCCCTGCGGGAACTGCTGGTCGCCAACGGCTGGACCTGGCTCACCGCCCTGTGTACCATGCTCTTTTCCCTGTTTCACTGGCCCTGTTCCACCACCTGCCTCACCATCGCCCGGGAGACCCGCAGCGTCAAATGGACTGTGCTGTCCATCCTGATCCCCACAGGGCTGGGCATGGGTCTGTGTTTTCTGGTGGCCACCGCCGCACGGCTGCTGGGCGCTGCATGAGCTGACTGCAAGCAAATATTTCTGCGCAAATTGAAATTATCTCTTTACAAATCAATGGAAGGTTGCTATAATAATCTGGCACGTTAAAAGAGCGTGCCAGACGCGCCCGTAGCGCAATTGGATAGAGCGTCAGATTCCGGTTCTGAAGGCTGGGGGTTCGAGTCCCTTCGGGCGTACCAAGAAGAAATCCTGTAACCACAAGGGTTACAGGATTTCTTTTTTGCGTTTTGGATATGGGCATTGCCCTCCGCTCCAAGGTCAGATGCGATGCCGCCCGGAACGGCATAGACATCGTTGATAAACCGGCCGATCTTTACTGCGGCAATTTCCCCAAAAGACTACCCGCTGCGGGTAGGGTGCGGAGCGCAAAAGGGCGCTACAATAAAATGAAACCTCCAATATGCAGGGAGGCGAGGGCAAAAAACGGTTAGGATCTCACCCACCAGACGGCAGCAGATAGGGGGATTCCATGAATATATTGACAGCATTGATTATCGCGGCAGCGGCCTCTGTACTCTTTCTCCTTTTCGTGGTGGGCATAGTCGTCTACCACAATTTCTCCCAGATATGCTCGCCTGAAAACGCAAAAAAGGCCCGGCTTAAACGGCTGCTGACCCAGGAGAGTACACCGCTGCACAGCTCAGGGCTCCGCCGGGAGATTCGGAAGGCTTTCGAGCGGGTCCTGGTACCCCTGAGCAAGGCGGACAATGGTGCCCTCCCGGCAAGAATGGACAAGACCTTTCGCAGCAATATGGAGCGCCAGCTGGAGCTGCTCCGGCAGCGGAAGCTCTGCCGGGATATTCGTCTGACCGATGTCATCCCGCAGCCGAAAAACGAATTCACCCGCTGGGAGGATGACGGCAGAGAGTGGCGGGAATCTGTCCTGGAGTGTACCGCCCTGGAACGCTATGTTCCGGCGGAGGGAGGCGATCCCGTTTATGAGATCTACCGCCCCAATGCCTATGCCCATATCCTCCAGTCCAGGCATGTCCGCAGCGCGGACCGGAAAGCGGAAAAGAATAGCTACTACGCCGGCCAGGGCAAGATCAGCTGTCCCTCCTGCGGTGCGCCTCTGGAACTGGGCAGCCAGCAGGTGGTCTGCCCCTATTGCGGCGGCACGATCCATAGCGATTTCTACGACTGGCAGACCGAGACCTTTGCACTGTACGAGCCGGCCAGCAGCAACCCTTTCCTGGTGCTGACGATCCCCACGGTGCTGCTGTTCTTGTGTCTGTTCCTCAGCCTCTGGCTCATTCCGGACATGGAGGCGGCCCTGGGCGCAGGCGTGGGTTCCGCTCTGATGATTTTGGTGCTGGCGGTTGCTGCTCCCAGTCTCCGGGCACGGCGGCAGAAAAAGCTGGGGGCGCAAGTGTGCAACTATTCCGAACACTATCTGCGCTCCTGTATCGCCCAGGCCCTGCACGATGAGGGGGACAGCCCCCATCTGATGGATCGCAGCGTGGGTACCCTCCTTTTGAAAAACGTGGTCAACACAGATGACACCACCAGGATCACAGTCCGGGTACAAATCAGCGAAACCTATCTGCCCCTTGGAAAGAAGCCCTATAGAAAAACATACAAACGTACCCTCACCATGCACCGGGCGCGTTATCCTGAAAGGCGAAAGGCGGACGGTGCGTTCTTCACGGAGAAGGAATGCCCCTCCTGCGGCGCCAACTTCGTTCCAGACGAACACCACTGCTGCAGTTTTTGCGGCTATGCCCTTCAGCATGATCTCTCCAAGTGGGTGATGGAGAAGGCCCGACCCTGAACGAAGGGCCGCAAGCGAACAAATGCCAAGAGTGCTTTGATTTGTATTGTGAACGTTCGGTACCGTATAAATAAGGATGAAAGAAGGAGAGAACAAACATGATGGATGAAGTGAAAAAATGCGTGGACTCAAGGACCAAATTCCTTGACGAATACTTTACGATTCCGGATGATATGCAACATGAAGTGCAGACGTTTATCACGGATATCACTTTACTTGGTGACGCCTGCAGCAGTGCGACAGAATTTGAGGAAAAGTTCGTATCCGAAGGTCTGTCAGACAGATTCAATGGGATTTTACCGAAATGCACGCCCAAGCCGGTAAAAATGACAAAGGAGCAAAAGCAGCAATCAAGAACAATCACCAAAGAGATGCTGGTGGAAAACCGGGAGGAGCTTCTCAGCGATACTGTGGATTATGTCGCCAACAGAGGCGTGAATGATCTGAGGGACAAAGCCATAGCAGACACGCGAAAGACAATGATCGAAGAAGGCACGATGTCGGACTATACAATAGCAAAGAACTATATTGAAGATGGCACCAGGTTTGTCGGCTTTTTAAAACATAAATTCAAGAAAAAATAGGGGTCTCTATCAGTATCAAAGCGCAGAAACAGGTCTGAAATCCTGCAATTTCAGACCTGTTTCTGCGTATGTCATCCTATTTTTCAGAATGTCCTGCCCCAGCAGTCATGACTGGGCCGTTTGTGCAAAGGGGCCCTATTCCCCGGATGTCTCCTCCTCTTCGTACTGGCTGAGTTCGATAAAGTCATCTCTGGAAGATCGAAAACCCCGTCTGATATAGTCGTGACCACCGTCCACACTACAGCAGCCACAGGAGCAGGTCACAAACTCATGGCGGGCGGTGGATTCAATGATGTCGCCGCAGTGTTTGCACTGAATGGCATTTTTGATGATGCGGGTCATAAAGCATTCTCCTTGTCCCTTTTTGTTATCTATTCTCTGTCTGGGGAGTGGACGCACATCCCCAGAGCTTCATATGGGCCGTTACATAGCCGTAGAGAGCCGCCGTCGAACCTTGACGCTCTCTGCTTTCTTTGCTACAATTTTTTGGAGAAAACTGGAGCTGGTCCCTGACGTCACAGGCCGTGGAGATCTCCAGAGAAAAGAGGGAAACGCTATGCCAAAGGCTGCAGCGCAGTGGGCTGCCTTTCGAAGTCAGAAGTCCGACCGCCCCCGTGCGGTGCGACAGTTCACTGACCGGACAAACTTCCGCCAGGCCTACTACAAAATGGTCAACCAGGCCTTCCGGGAGGACTTTGTCCGCGCCTATGTGGTAGACTACTACGGGAAAGGTGGGGCAGGCAAGTCCGCCCTGCTCCGGCGGCTGGAGGAGGAACTGCTGGAGGCTACCCCGCCCCCCTCAGATGTGGCGGAGCAGGACTGCCTGGAGGCCCGGGAGCGGGTTTACAAGGGGAAAAAGCGGGTGGCCGTCCTGCGGGCAGACTTTGACGACCCGGCCCTGAGCAGCCCGGCCAGTGTACTGATGCGCTTCCGGGAGCAGGTGCTGGCCCAGCTGAAAAACGCCGCCTTTCCGCTGTTTGACCTGGCGGTGGTCCGCCTGTCCCAGAAATACGGCAGGCGGCTGCCGCCGGATGAGGAGCAGGCCCTGATCTCGGACAACCCTGTCATCTCCTTTGCCCTGGATGTAGTGGGGGATCTGATGGGAGCCGGCATGGTCATCAAGGGGGTTCAGACCGCGGCGCAGCTGGCTCAGGGATTGCTGCCCACCCTGAACGGCATAAAAGGGGTTATCCGGCGGTGCAACATGGAGATCTCCCAGATGGACGCCCCGGAGCTGGAGCGTCGGCTGCCCCTCTACTTTGCAATGGATCTCAATGCTATGGGGCCGGCGCTGGTACTGGTCTATCTGGACACTTATGAGAAGATGTACTCCCGAGGGGAGGGGGCGGGCCTGTCCACCGGCTTCCGGGAGGATTGGCTTACCGGCCCCTGGGGACTGGTTCCTAATCTGGGCAACGCCATCTTTGCCGTAGGTGGACGGAACCAGCTGGATTGGCCCGGACAGCTGAACCAGCCGGAGGGAGATAAGGTGGCGCTTTACCTGGACACACATATGGTGGAGGGTCTGGAGGAGGAAGACAGTATCCGCTTTCTCCAGAGCTGCGCCATCGAAAACCGGGAGCTGTGCGCAGAACTCCACAGGATTTCTCAGGGCCAGCCCCTCTATCTGGACCTGTGTGTGGATCAATACGAGGCCCTGTCTCCCCAGGAGCAGGCTGCCGCCACTGCCGATCTCTTTGGAAATACCCCGGAGGCCCTGGTGGAGCGGCACAGCCGGTATATTCCCGATGACCTGAAGGACGCCCTCTATCTGCTGGCGACTATGGGCCGCTGGAGCGACAGTCTCTGCCAGCAGTTGAGCCAGGAGTTTCCCCTTCTGGACCCGGACAGCAGCGGTTATGAGCAGCTGACCCACCTCTCCTATGTGCAAAAGGAGGGAGATTGCTGGTCAATGGACCGAACCGTGGCCGCCATCCTGTCGGCGCACAGAACCTCCGGCCTGCGGCAGAGGCTGATCCGGGCGCTGAATACCTTGGCAGAGCAAGCCACACAGTCCCTGTCTGCGGAGACAGCGGATATTGACCCCCTGGATTTGGTATGGCAGGCGGTACAGAATGCCCTACCTTCCACCGGAGAGAGTCCTGTACCGGAGAAGGAACGACAGGCACTGTTTCGCAGCCGCATGAAGCAGGCGCTGGATGCTTTGGCGGCGGAGCGATCCCACATCCCAACCAATGGACAGCTGCCGGCAGATGCCCTGAATACCCTCCGGGAGATGGCCCGGCGGGCTCTGGAGCAGAAAAAGCTCTTCTTTCCGGAGGAGCTGGAAAAGACAGCCCGGCAGATGGAGGCTCGGGCCCAGGCACTCTATCAGGGCGGGGCCGGCGATCTGCACCAGGCCCTGAACTGGCAGGAGGAGGCGGTGGAACTCTGGCAGAGCCTGGGCGTATCCTTTGCTCACCAGCTCCTGGCGAGCCAGGCCGCTCTGGCGCAGCTCCGGCTGGAGTACCTGTACGTCACAGGCGGCCTTCTGACCCGAGACAAGACCGGCGCCAGTAAATTTGACGCTGAGGACGCCGAGAAGGGGGCGGAGCTGAACCTGCAGACCCAGAGAGAGTGGCAGACCCTGATCGACTTCTGCGAGGCGATCATTCAGCGCTTCCCCTCGGAGCCGGCGGATGCGGACAAGCTCCCCCTGGCCCGTCTATGGGCGCAGAGGGCCAGGGCGGAGGAGGTTCTGGAGCGGGACGCCTTTGAGAGCTGGGGGGCCGCCGCACGGCTGGCAGAGGGCCGGGATGAGATGCTCTGGTACGGCGCGCTGATCTATCAGAGCTATCAAAGCATGATAACACGCAACATCCGATTGGGTCCTGTGGAGCATCAGAAGAACTGGGAGCTGAGACGCTCCTGGCTGGAGCAGGCCTGGACAGGCCTGCGTCCGCTGGCGGAGCGGGACCGCCGCTTCCTGCCCAAAGCCCTTCTGGCGGCGGACCTGTTGTGCCAGTGCCTCGATTCCCCTCCTATTGGGTATCCCACCGATGCAAAGGCACTGGAGACTGTGGAGGACTGGTTGAGGGCCCAGGACAGTCATCTCGCCGGGAAGGAGAGCCTGGATACCCTGCGGGACTGGAGAGATTGGTTCCAGGTTTCCAGGATGTATTTTTTCCTATATAGTGCGCCCAAGAGTATGGAAGGGGACTCCGCTCAGCGTATCCTGTGGTCCGTGGAGCGCCTGCAGGAGCAGATCAACGGCCTGGAGCGCATCCTGGGCCGCGAACACCCCGAGGTGCTGCTGGTCCGCCGCATAAAGGCCGGTTCACAGGCCTTCCTTATGCGCGATCCCTACGATGATCCTTCCAGGGATGGCGAAATGAATCAGGCGCCGATGGAGAGTCTGCCGGTCTCCCCGGGATACAGGCCGGACGAGGCGGAAGCGTTCCTGCCTGAATGTAAGGAGCTGGCGGAACTCCACCAGAGGGTCATGGGCAAGTGGTATCTGGGCACCTGTGAGGCGATGGACATCCTGGCCGATGTCTATGAGAAGACCCTTCACCCGGAGGATGCGGTGCCTCTGCGCCAGACGCTATGGAAGTATTATGACAGATTGGGAGAGAAAAAGGAGAGCAGAGATCAGCAGGATCGGCTTATCGACGATCTGAAGCTGGCGGGACGATGGGGTGCAGCCATTGACCTCCAGAAGCACCGCAAGCGTCTGGCCGAGCGGGAGATGGATGATCAGATGGCACGATCCAAACTGGTTCATCTGTATTTGGCCCGTCTGTGGCAGGAGGAAGATCCGTCCAATAAAAAGGATATTCTGGATGCCCTGCTGGAACTGGACAGGGAGAAGCACCTTGTGAACAAAGCTCTGGAGAGCGCCATTCAGTGGTGCCGGGAACAGGGCGGGAACGATCCGGAGCTGTCCGAGCGTGAGGAACAGCTGTCCCGGATTTTAGAACAGAAAGATCAGCCTGCTTACGCAGGGGAAGAGATATGTGAGGATATGTGAGTCGGAGGAAATGCTCACATTTTGAGGGGAGCAGGGTGCACGCTCCTTCTTCTAATTGGGAAAGAAGGCGTTGGGGAATGGATTCCCCAGCGCCTTCTGCTTGAAACGGGATCAGCGGCTGCTGTCCAGCGCGCCGATCAGGCACTGAACCTGGAGATATCCGCTCTCAACATTCGGAGCCGTCCGGGCGCAAAACAGCGCCATTTGCTTCCCGCTGAGATGCGCGGTCAGTGCCTCGGCAACCTGCTCGACCTCCTCCAGCTGGATGTCGGCGCAGGCAGTCACCCGAAACAAAAGCCGCATGGATCCGCCAAATTCAGCCTGTGCCCCAGCCGCGGCCTTCTCCAGCTCCCTGCACAGCTGCCCGATGGCCACCTTTCGGTTGCCCCCGCGCCAGACAGCCTCCTTCTGGAAGAAGCGCAGCGTTCCGGGCTGACGCAGCAGCTCTGCAATATCCTTTGGCTCCAAAGGGAGCAAGTCCGTATCATCCTGCCGAGCAGCTCCGTAAAGCAGATCCATTGCCTGTATCTCGGTCTTTTTATCTGCCGGCAGGAAATGAATCTCATATTCGTGTCCAGAGTATTTCATGTCCGTCACCACTTCCATCCTGTTTTTCAGCGGGGATACTTAGTACACCACAACACACTTTGCGTCAATGAAGTTGGAGATACACATTTTCGCGGCCCGGATCAGGCACTCCTCAAACTTAGGCGTCAGGGGAATGGAGGGCGCCGTGAAATAGGTGTCCTGCAGGTACTGCAGCATATCCTCAAACCTCTTGTACTCGTATCGGAACCCTTTGCACTTCTCAAAGCCCTCTTTATAAGCCTCCTGGCCCAGGATACGCGCGGCCTGACGGCCCAGGTTCTGCTGCGCGGTCAGATACTTCAGCAGATCCTCCTGGAACGCCGCTGTGTCCTCCTCGTTTGGCAGGAAACCGTCAAACTGGAACAGCATCTTCTTTCCATAAAGCATGGCGTAGTTTCGGATTTCCTGTACAAAGTAGGTATTGATGTTCTGGAATCCGTTGTTGTTTGCAAACACGACCGACTTGTGGACGTTGCCCGAATCGCACCACTTACGGACGCAGGCACGAACCGTGGAAGCGTACAGCTTCAACCCCTTGCACTCCACCAGATTGTTATAGAGGGCAGGGATGCTCTGCTCCCCAGACGCTGATATGCTAAGGGCGATCTTTTCTGCAATGCCTTCGGTCACCCGGTACTTAGGGCCCTTGGCTGCGATCTGGGCCGTGAGATCGGATAGAAACGCAGGGATGGCATACTCATAGCTGATCTTGTGCCGTGCCAGAACCTCCTCCATCTTGCTTTCAGGGTCCAACAGCAGCGCAGACCGGTATACCCCCACGATTCTGGGCTTCTTTTTGGAAGCGTTCAACGCCAGAGCATTCTGATACTGTTCCACGACTTTGTTCTGCCGCTCCAGCGCCAGCGGGAGCATCTCCTCCCAGTCAATGGAGTTCCGGGACCCGAAGCGGCCGCCTGTGCCGGTTTGATTGGCAGTCACTTTCAAATAGGCATCCCAACGCGTGAACAGGACGTAGATCTCAATATCGCGGTTCACCGACTGAAGCATGGTGGTGACCGCCTCATACCCATCTTTGGTGGTTTCGGTGACCTCGGAATTGGTGACCAGGAGCAGACGGTTGCTGTGATACTGGGAGAGCAGGTCGATGATGCGCTCAGACTCGCCCGTGATCTGGGCGCCGGTGGAGTGGAAGAGGCCTTGGGTATCGATCAACTTAACACAGTGGATCTGGCTGCCGCCCGCCTCCGCGACGGTCAGGGTGTCCTTGCGAGGTACCTCAAACATACGGTCCGCACCGCGGTAAATCAGTGTGATGTTGGACAGCAGATGCTCCTTGGAGCCATTCTCGCTCTTCAGCAGCGTGTAGGCGATGGCGCTGCCGCGCTGCCCGTCGGAAGTGGGTGCGTCATCCGCATCCAGCACAACCGTAAAGTGATAGTTTCCCTCCGGACGCTCGTTCACATAGGCGCCGGCGTCGCTCAGCGCATGGCGAATTTCTTCCGCTTCGCGGTTGATGCACGATACAGCGGCATCCCAAAATTCTGTGATGAGGGGTTTCAACTTCTCCCGGTTGGAGAGGAGTTCGATAAAGGTTTTAAGCCCCTCCTGACCCTTTTTTGTGTCTTTGGCCTGCATTTCATGGTAGACGGCCATCACATCATCCACAGCGAACCGGGACAGGAGTTCCAGTAGGCTTTTCCGCTGCGCTCCATCCATATCCTTGAGTTTGTAGGCCAGGGAATCGTTTGCCGGATGCTCCAGGGCGTAGGTCATGGCAGTGGACAGCTTTGCCCTGTATTTTTCTTCCTCGGCGCTGCGCTCATACTCCTTCGCCGCCGCGTACAAAAGGCCGCCCAGAAAGTTGTTGTCATCACCGCAATCCGCCGTGGTCTGACAATGGACATCCGCCGTCATGATCAGACAGTCGTCGGGAATGTCCTTGTGGTCGGTGACGCACACAGTGGTGGGGGTCAGGCTCCCCTTGCCATCTGACTCCCGCATGGCAAGCAGACACTTCACGATATCAGACTTGGCACACTCGGTCGCGACCGTTGACTTGGCGCTTCTGGTGGGGCCAATCAGGAGAATGGGATCTCCCTTTCCCTGGACCTGGCGAATGGCGTCAAACAGCTGCGCAGACATCGTTTTCATAATAAAACACCCTCCGTTCTGAAAATGAGAACAAAAAAACTCTCCCGATCCATCAGGAGAGTAGAAGGTGAAACATAAATGCAAAGTACACTTGACCATGTGTACAACCATGTCAATATTGTGTACCAAGCAAACTACTATTCAAACCCAAACTCTGTCCCAATGCATCATACGCCTTTCACCATCTATGAAAGACGCTGCGAGAACTTTGTTCGCTGTGAGCTTACCACATTTCCCTCCAAATGTCAATAGTAAGTTTGATGATATTTAAAAATTTTTGTCCGGCGCGCCAGGACCGGGAGATTTTCTTTCCGAGATACCGGAATCTGTAGGCAGCCGATAAATGCCCCATTGAGAGGAGGAAGAGGCGGCAGACTTGTAATGTATCCCAGCAGCCTTTATAATAATACTGAAACGAAGCATTTCCAGGTTGGCTGCATACAAACTACCCGCAGCGGGTAGGGACGGAGACAAAAACCTGTGCTATACTGAAAGACAACAGCTTTTATCAAGCGGAAAACAGAGCATCTGTGATATTCCAAAAACACGAGGGGGGATGGCTCTATGAAACACAGAAATTGCATTTTTTTGCTGCTTGCCGTGTTGTTGCTCTGTGCGGGCTGCTCCAACACCGCAAAAAAAGAAGAAACGCCGACCACCATTACGGTCTGGCACGTCTATGGCGGGCAGGCCGATTCCCCTCTCAATGATCTGATCGATGCGTTTAACCAGACCGTGGGAAAAGAGCAGCAGATCAATGTACAGGTTACCTCTGTGTCCAACACCAATACCATCCACGAGCTGGTGCTGGCCGCCGCCAACGGGGAGCCGGGGGCTCCGGAGCTGCCGGACCTTTTCGTCTCGTATCCCAAGACCGTGATGGCCCTGCCCGATGACAGCATTCTGGTGGATTACCGGGACTACTTCAGCGAGGAAGAACTCTCCGCGTTCCTCCCGGCGTTTGTGGAAGAAGGGGTCGTCAATGACCGTCTGGTGGTCCTTCCCGTGGCAAAATCCACGGAGATCATGTTCATCAACAAGACCATCTTTGACCGCTTCTCTCAGGCCACCGGCGTGACGCTGGAGGACCTGGACACCTGGGAGGGACTTTACAGGGCCGCGGAGATCTATGCAGACTGGACCGACGCTCAGACGCCGGATATTCCCGGCGATGCCAAGTCCATGTTCGTCCATGACTACTACTTTAACTACTTCCAGGTGGGGGCGGAATCTCTGGGCGAGGATTTCTTCCAGGGTGACGGACTGGCCTTCGGTCCTGCATTCCGGACGGCGTGGGAACCGCTGGCCAGGGCTGCCATCCAGGGCGGTGTCTGGCTCCAGGGCGGTTACGCCACCGCGTCCCTCCGCACCGGCGACAGCATCGTCAGCGTGGCCTCCTCCGCCAGCATCCTCTATTACAGCGATGTGGTAACCTATCCCGACAATACGTCCGAGGAGATCACCATCATCTCCCGCCCCTGTCCGGTGTTTGAAAACGGGGATAAGCTGGTCATGCAGCGGGGGGCGGGCTTCTGCACCGTGCGCTCCACCCCGGAGCGGGAACGGGCCGCCATAACCTTCCTCAAGTGGCTGACCGAACCGGAACACAATGTGGAGTTCGTGACCCGAACAGGTTATATGCCGGTGACCCAGGCCGCATTTGAAAAACATCTGCCGAAAGCCATTGAAGAACTGGAGAGCCCCAAATATGCCTCTCTCTATCAGGCCTATCTGGACACCCAGGCCAGCTATGAATTCTATGTACCGCCCCAGCTGGAGAGCTATCTGAGCCTGGAAACGGCGCTGGAGGACCATGTGCGGGCCCAGCTGTCTCTGGGCCGCCAGGATTATCTGGATGCCGGAGAGACCGGGCTGGAGCAGATCAGCGCCGACCGGCTCCAGGTCTTCCGGGAGATCATGGAGCGATAATACAAGGAGAGGAGGAATCGCCGTGCTGAACAAGCTGAAGGAGATCCGGGCTCTGAACGCCTTTGTCAAAAAGCAGAGCGTGGGGATGCAGCGCAAGCTGATGCTCTACTGGGTGTCCATGATCCTGGTGGTCTTTGCGGCGGTGATCCTCCTTCTGTCCATTGCCGGAGTCTTTTCCCAGAGCGATGAGCGGCTTCAAGAAGTGATGGAGCTTCACTTGAAAAACACACAGGATAACCTGGTGGCTCACCTGGATCGTCTGACCGCCCAGAGCCTGAATCTCTCCAAGGAGCTGAGCCGTGAGATCGAAGCAACGCTGATCCAGGATGGCATCTCGCTGCAGCAGGTTAACGATGACCCGGAGCGGCTGCTGAAGCTGCAGCAGATCATGTACCCACTCATCAATGCCACCCTCCAGGCAGCCGACTGCAATGGGGTCTATGTGATTTTGGATGCCACCACCAACACCGCCCTGGCGGGCGCAGACCACTCCAGGAGCGGGATCCATCTGCGCTATTCCAACCTCAGCGCCAGCAGTCCGGTGACCCCTACCGTGGTCTACTTCCGGGGCATCCCGGATATCGCCCGGCAAAAGGATCTGGAACTGCACAACCGATGGAATCTGGAATTTGACACCGATCAGATTCCGGGCTGCCGGGAACTGATGGACGCCACCCTGGACCGGCCTGCCCAGCGCTACTTCTGGTCCCGCCGCATTGACCTGAAGGATACCTGGGAATCGGCCATGCTGTTATGTGTTCCCATCGTAGGCAGCGATGGGACCGTATACGGGGTCTGCGGCGTGGAGATCAGCGCGCTGTACTTCCAGCTGTCCTATCCGGCAGCGGATGGGCAATTCGGCTCCGCCGTTACCGTGCTGGCGCCCCTTCAGGACAGCCGTCTCCTGCTGTCTGAGGGACTGGTGGGCAGCGTCAGCGGCACCTACCTGGACGGGCAGGAGACCCTGGTCATCCATCAGGGGCGGTACTATAACGAATATGACACGGGTACCGAGCGGTATATCGGTCTGCATCAGATCATGCCCATATCCAGGGGTGAGGCAGAGGATACCGCTTGGGCCGCCGCCATCCTGATCCCCCAGGACAGCTATGCAGCATACACCGCCGACATACAAAAGGCATGGGTCATGGCAGCTCTGGTGCTGCTGCTGGTGCTGCTGGCCTTTTCCTTCTTCCTGGCCCGGAGCTTCGTCCGTCCCATCACCGACAGTCTGAAGCGGTTCCAGCAGGACGAGCTGCCGGAACAGAGTCTGTCCTCCGGCATCTCGGAGGTGGATGAACTGGCGGAGTTTCTTAACGCCCGGGCACGGAACCAGCGGCTGGAGCAGGGGGAGCTTCCCCCCAACATCGCGGAACTGTTCGACCAGTTTGTGGTGCGGAAAGATCTGCTGACAGAGTCAGAGCGGAACATCCTCCGCTACTACATCGATGGGCATGAGATCGCGGAGATCCCGGATCTGGCCTTTATCAGCATGAGTACAGTCCGCAAGCACAACCGGAGCATCTACGAGAAGCTGGGGGTCGCCTCCCGGGATGAGCTGATGCTCTACATCGATCTGCTCCGCCGGTGCGGGAGGCTTCAGGAGCTGTTCTGAAACCAGCCCCACAACATGGCAAAGCGCACAAAACCATTCCTGTGGTTTTGTGCGCTTTCTCTATTATCCAATGGATACCTCTTGCAAAAGGTGGGAAAAAGTATCTGCCGGACCATATACGCACGCCCCTGCTCCTGCTATAACAGGAGCAGAAAGGAGGCGCGCCCTATGACAAGTTTGTTGTCCAGCCATCTGGAGGATTGCTCCACGCCCCAATATTTCTGCTTTTCCGTTCGCTGCGAGGTGTGCGGAGAATACTGGTACAGCAGCAGCATCCCTTTTTCCAAAGCGGCACAGGCAGCCCAGTGCCGTGAAAAGAAGGAACTCTATGACGCCATTTACCAGCGGGAGAAGCTGCGGGCCCGGGAGGCCGCGGGGCAGGAGGCCCGGGAGCGATTCAGTCAGTGTCCCGTTTGCCGGCGTCTGGTCTGCGACGCCTGCTTCCTCATCTGCGATGAGATGGATCTGTGCCGGGAATGCGCCGGGCGGATGCAGGAATTCGGGGAGCCGGTGGCGCCATGAAAAAGCGATGGTTGCCCGCTCTCCTGCTGTGCCTGCTGCTGAGCGGATGCAGCGCGGCGGCCTCCGGAGGGTATTTGATCTCCGCAGCGGAGGGTTCCGAAGCATACAGTGAGGCGCTGCTCCCCTTCCTCCCCGGATATGCGCTCCGGGACGGGGAGGATACCCTCTACGCGGAGGTGGCCCGGGGCAACGCCGTGGCCTGCTTCGATGTGCAGGCAGTACCGGCCATGACCCGCGGTGTGGGCCGGTACTGGTATCCCCATGTGACGGCCACGGTGGTCCTGGCGGTGGACCGCACCCGGACAGATGCGGTCATCACCGGCTGGAACAGCCTTATGGAGAGCGGGGTCCCCGCCGGTATGAGCAGCTTTTCCGTGATCCGCAATATGCTGGCTATGGGCGCCCTGTCCTACGGACTGGACTGGAAGACCCCCACCAAGCAGGACGCCCTGAATTACCTGGAACAACTTCATCAGAACGGCGGATTCGAGCTGGACGGGTCGGACGCTCCCGTTTTGATCTGTCTGGACTGTGAGGCTGCCGCTTGGAACCGGAACGGAGGAAATTATGAGATCATTGTGCCGGAAGAAGGTACCTTGTCCTACCGCATAGGGCTGCTCTCCGATGTTCCGCTGACCCTGGAGCCGGGGCTGGATGAGGCTCTGCTGTCCGCGGGCCTGCCCCTGGCGGGCGGAGAGAGGCCCCCCGGCTTTCCCGCCGATTACCGTGTGGCCCGCACCCTGGAAGGAAAAGACTACGACCGGTTTCTGGCCCTCGCCGGGGACAGCAGCCGGGATCTGCGCCGGCAGGTGTTCCACACCCGGCTCTACACCACGGCCGATATGCGGGAGCATATTTTATCCGCCCTGCTCATCGCCGCTGTCATACTGCTGTGGAAAGGCACGGTGTCCCACCGGATGATCCGCCACGATGTCCGCCGGGTGGTGGTGATGATGAGCTGGCTGATGGTGGGGTGGCTGCTGCTGCGCCTGCTGAAATATCAGCTGCCGTCGGAAGGAACTCTGTGCCGGATGTGCTGGTATGGCTACTATCTCTTTCAGCTGGCCCTGCCGGTGGCGCTGCTGTACCTGACGGAGATCCTGGACCGGGCGGAGGGGAAAAAACGGCTGATGAGCCCCCTGTGGCCGCCCCTTGTGGTATATATCCTCTCAGTGGGGCTTGTAATGACCAACGACCTCCATCAGCTGGTCTTCCGCTTTGTACCGGGTGGCAGCTGGGCCTCGGATTACCGCTACGGCCCTGGATTCTGGGCAATTATGGCCTGTTCCCTCCTGTTTCTGGCATTCGCCCTCTGGAATCTGCTCCGCAAGGGGAGTAGGAGTTCCAGCAGGAGAGGCCGTATCCTCCCGCTGCTGTTCTGCGTTGGCCTGCTGGCCTACCTTGCCGCCTATATCCAGCGGGTGCCGCTGGCATGGGAGAGCGATGTTACGGTCAATATTTGCATCCTGTCAGTTTTGTTCTTTGAAACGGTACTCCACGGGGGGCTGATCCCGGTGAATATCCAATATCAGCGTCTGTTTGCGTCCGCCCCCATCAGCCTGACGCTGCTGGATGAGGATGGCCGCACCGTTCTCTCCTCCCCCGGCGCCCGCCCCATCTCCCGCTCGGTTTGGCAGCGGCTGCGTACGGACATACAGCAGCCTCTGCTGCGGGACAGAGATACCCAGCTCCACGCAATTCCCGTCCGCAGCGGTATGGCGGTGTGGCAGGAAGATCTGTCCCAGATCAACCGGCTGCGCAGGGAGATCCAGGACGTGCAGACCCGTCTGGAGGCCGCCAATACCCTGCTGCGGGAGGAGGGCGAGGTGAAAAAGCGCCTGCTCACCGCGGAGACCAACCGGGCCCTGTTTGAGCAGCTGGATCGTGACATGGAGCGCCGCATCACATCGCTGGTACGCCTGATTGAAACTCTGCCGGAAACAGAGCAGTCAAAGGGCCTGACCGCTTATATTACCCTGTGCCTGTGTCATATCAAGCGCAGATGCAACCTGTTTTTCCTGGCCCGCCAGGGAGAGCCCCTGCCCGGTGATGAGCTGAGCATGTATCTGGATGAACTGGCGGAGCTGGCCCGCTATGCGGGACTGCAGACCCTGATCCGCTGCGGACAAAAGGAGGGGCTGGAGATCCGCAGCGCGTCGCTGTGCTATGACTTTGCCTTTGAGACCATAGCCTGGGCCCTGAAAGAGAAGGCCTCTCCGCTGATGGGATACCTGGAGACGGAGGACGCCCGCCTGGTCTTCCGGTTCCTTCCCGGTGGCGATCCCGGACGTTGGCAGTTTTCGGAGGACCTGACGGCAGCGGTAACCGCCCTGGGCGGACAGATCGTCTGCAAGGATCTGGACGACGCCTTCGGGATCTGTATGACGATACCCCTGGGAGGTGAGGCTTGTGGCTGAGTTTTATCGCTTTCCCCATTGGGTACTGACCACCCTGGTGATGGTGGCGGCGGTGTGCATCGTGCTGCAGACCCTGACCGTCTCCTACAGCATCCGGCGTCTGCCTGCCGGTTGGGGCCGCAGGATGGAAAACGGGATGGAATGCGCTGTCCTGGCGGCGCTCTTCCTCTTTGCCGCCCTTCTGGGGCAGGTGCAGTACGGGCTGTACGGCGGTTTTCTGATGCCCAGCGCCTATGATCTTGCCCGGCAGGTGGTATTTCTGCTGGCTGCGGGGTTGGGGACTGCCGCCGCCGTGGGGACAGAGCTGATCTGGCCTTTTTTCGTCATCGGCGGGGCGGCGGTCCTGCTGCCCGCCACAGAACAGATCACAGGGCCGGCGTATCCCTTCTTTTTTATGGCCGCTCTTTTGTATTTTCTGCTGCGCAGCGTACATATCTGTCTGCTGCGCCGGCAGGAGCTGTATACCCGCCTCTCCTCCATCTCCATTAAGGAGGCCATCGACACCCTGCATACCGGGCTGCTGTTCTTCCGCCGGTCGGGGGATATCCTGCTGTGCAACCGTCAAATGGATGGACTGGCCCGACAGCTGAGTGGGCAGCCTCTGCACAATGGCCTGGCATTCCAGCAGCTTCTGGAAGGCGGAGAACTCCACGGCGGCTGTGTCCGGGAGGTCCTGGGAGACCAGCAGGTGTTTCGCCTTGCCGACGCCTCTGTATGGAGCATTTCTGCCCACGAGATTTTCATGAGAAGACAGACTCTGATTCTGCTCACCGCCGACGACGTGACGGAGCGGTGGGACGCGGTGACGCTCCTGGCCCGGCAGAACCAGGCCCTGGAACAGCGGGGCCGGGAGCTGCGCCACACCATCGAGCATCTCCAGGCCATCTGCGAGGCAGAGGAGATCGCCCGGAGCAAGGGCCGGGTCCATGATCTGCTGGGCCAGCGCATCAGCCTGCTGCTGCGGGCCATGCGGGACGGGCAGCAGCCCGACGAGGCGCTGCTGATGGACTTTGCCCGCAGCCTTCCCACGGCCATGCGGGAGGACGGTACGCCCTCCCCCGCCCGCCGTCTGGCGCTGCTGCGGGAGACCTTCCGGGGCATGGACGTGTCGGTGGAGGTACGGGGGGCGCTGCCGGAGGACGGAGAAGTGGCGGACAGCTTTGCCGAGATCGCCGTGGAGTGCGTCACCAACGCTGTGCGCCACGGCTATGCCACCCGCATCCAGTTCCACCTCTTCCACAACGACTGCTGGCGCATGACGGTCACCGACAACGGCATCCCCCCTGCCGGACCCCTCCGGGAGGGAGGCGGCATCGGCGGAATGCGCCGCCGTGTCGCCCGGCTGGGAGGCAGCATGGAGCTATACACCGCCCCCCGGTTCCGCATCGAGCTGTCAGTACCAAAGGAGGCTGAGAAAACATGACCAAAGTGCTGATCGTGGAGGACCACGCATCCATGCGGGAATCGCTGACAGCGGCACTGACGGCGGCGGGAGATTTTTCCGTGGTGGGGGAAGTGCCCAATGCCGACTATGCCCCGGACTTCTGCCGCCACCTGTGCCCTGATCTGGTGCTGATGGACGTGTGTACCGAGGGGGGCGCCTCCGGCCTGAAAGCGGTGGAGGACATCCGCAAAACTGATCAGGCAGTCAGGATCATCGTCATGACCGCCTTTGACGAGATTACCTATATCCCCCGGGCCAAAGCCGCCGGAGCCAACGGCTTTATTTATAAAAGCCGGAGCCTGAACGACTTTCTGGAGGTGGCCCGGGCGGTGATGGCGGGTGAGAGCCGTTTCCCTGAGCCCAGGACCATTCCTCTGCCCCAGGGGGAGGCCCCCCTCACCGACCGGGAGATGGAGGTGCTGCGGCTGATGTGCAAGCACATGACCAATCAGGAGATCGCCCGGGAGCTGTTCATCAGTGAAAACACCGTGAAGTACCACAAGATGAACATGCTGGGCAAGACCGGCTTTTCCAAGGCGGTGGATCTGGCCTTCTATATGATCTCCAACGGCTGGATCAATCCGCTGTATTAAATGTATATATCCCAGAAATCCACCGGCAAACGCCGGTGGATTTTTTTGTTGTGAGGTGAATTATACTATCAAGTGCAACACTTTAGGAAAATAAAAAGAAGTTCATACAGAACCCTGGTAGAATGAAGTTA
>NZ_CALWOJ010000028.1 GCF_944383115.1 uncultured Flavonifractor sp.
ATCAACTATGGAAAAACGCAGAGTCGTCATTACCGGCATGGGGACCGTGAATCCCCTGGGCCACAACGTGGCCGACACCTGGCAGGCCGTCCGTAACGGCGTGTGCGGCATCGCCCCCATCACCCAGTACGACGCCGCCCCCCAGAAGGTCCATCTGGCCGCCGAGGTGAAGGACTGGGACCCCACCTCCGTACTGGACAAGAAGGAAGTGCGCCACATGGCCCGCTACGCCCAGCTGGCTATGGCCTCCGCCAAGGAGGCGGTGGCCGACAGCGGCCTGGATCTGGAGTCCATCGACCGCACCCGCTGCGGCGTCATCGTCTCCAGCGGCATCGGCGGCATCGGCAACACCGAGGCCGAGCAGACCCGCTGCTCCGAGAAGGGCTTTGACCGGGCCTCTCCCTTCTACATCCCCTCCACCATCGCCAACATGGGCGCCGGTCTCATTGCCATCGCCTTCGGCTTCCAGGGTATGTGTACCTGCCCCGTCACCGCCTGCGCCGGCGGCTCCAACGCCGTGGGCGACGCCTTCCGCCACATCCGGGACGGCTATGCCGAGGTGATGCTGTGCGGCGGCGCCGAGTCCGCCATCACCCCCCTGTCCATCGGCGGCTTCACCACCATGCGGGCCCTCCATGTGGGGGACGACCCCAACCGGGCCTCCATCCCCTTTGACGCCCAGCGTTCCGGCTTTGTGATGGGCGAGGGCGCCGGCATCCTGGTGCTGGAGGAGTACGAACACGCCAAGGCCCGTGGGGCCAAGGTATACGCCGAGGTGGTGGGCTACGGCGCCACCTGCGACGCCTACCACATGACCGCCCCCGCCCCCCACGGGGAGGGCGGCGCCCGGGCTATGGCCCAGGCTCTGGCCGACGGCGGCGTGGCCCCCGAGCAGGTGGGCTACATCAACGCCCACGGCACCTCCACCCCCCTGAACGACTCCGGCGAGACCGACGCCATCAAGACGGTGTTCGGCGACCACGCCTACCAGCTGGCGGTCAGCTCCACCAAGTCCATGACCGGCCATATGCTGGGTGCCGCCGGTGCGGTGGAGGCCATCTTCTCCGCCCTCACCCTGAAGGAGGGCTACCTGCCCGCCACCATCCACTATCAGGAGCCCGACCCGGCCTGCGACCTGGACTATGTGCCCAACCAGGGCCGGAATGCCGACGTCCAGTACGCCCTGTCCAACTCCCTGGGCTTTGGCGGTCACAACGCCTGCGTGCTGTTCAAGAAGTGGGAGGGTTAAGTCATGGAACTCAATTCCAATCAGATCGCGGAGATCCTGCCCCACCGCTACCCCTTCGCCCTGGTGGATCGCATCGTGGACGGCGAGGCGGGCAAGTGGGCCAAGGGCATCAAGTGCGTCAGCGTCAACGAGCCCTTCTTCCAGGGCCACTTCCCCCAGTACCACGTCATGCCCGGCGTCCTCATTCTGGAGGCCCTGGCCCAGGTGGGCGCGGTAGCCCTACTCTCCCTGCCGGAGAACCGGGGCAAGATCGCCTTCTTCGGCGGCATCAAGAACGCCCGCTTCCGCCGCCAGGTCACTCCCGGCGACGTGCTGGAGCTGGAATGTACCCTCACCAAGCAAAAAGGGCCGGTGGGCATCGGGGAGGCCAAGGCCACCGTCAACGGGCAGGTGGCGGCCACGGCGGAGCTGACCTTTGCCCTGGGCAAAGATTCCTGATTGCCCTCTCCTCCGCCGTTTGTTATAATGAAAAAAAGACCGAAAATGCGGAGGCAGGGGTATGCTGGAAGAGAAATTTGAAATCGTGTATACAAAATTTAAACTTCACTTTTATCAGGAGATCTTCGAGCGGTTCCAGAACCGGGAGGCCAGCCTGACTACGGTGGAGACCTTCGCTATGGAGACCATCCAGGCCCTGGGGTCCCCCACCATCAACGAATTTGCCTCCTTCATGCGGATCTCCCCGCCCAACGCGGCCTACAAGATCAACAGCCTCATCCGCAAGGGCTACGTTCAGAAGATCCAGTCGGAGCATGACAAGCGGGAGTACCACCTGCAGGTGACCCAGAAGTACAAGGACTACTACAACGTCAGTAGCGACTATGTCCATGTGGTCACCGAGCGGATGCGGGAGCGATTCACCCCCGACGAGTGCGCCAAGCTGGAGGAGATGCTCTCCATCATCAGCAAGGAGCTGATGCCGGAGGTCAGCCTGGGTTCCGCTGAGGCCTGAGAAACAAAAGAGGACGTGCTGCATGGCAGCACGTCCTCTTTTTCATTCGATATCCAGTTCCGGCGGCACGTCGATCTCATCGGACACATATTTCCCGTTTTTCTTCCGCTGCCGGACGCACTCGGTGAGCAGATACTCGATCTGCCCGTTCACCGAGCGGAAGTCGTCCTCCGCCCAGGCCGCGATGGCGGCATACAGCTTGGGAGACAGACGCAGAGGCACCTGCTTCTTACCGTCGCCCGCCATATCAGTACAGGCTGCCGGAGTTGACCACCGGCTGGGCGTCCCGGTTGCCGCAAAGTACCACCAGCAGGTTGGACACCATGGCGGCCTTCCGCTCCTCGTCCAGTTCCACCACCTGCTTCTCGCTGAGCCGCTCCAGGGCCATCTCCACCATGCCCACAGCCCCGTCCACGATCATCTTCCGGGCATCGATGATGGCGGAGGCCTGCTGCCGCTGGAGCATCACCGCGGCGATCTCGGGGGCATAGGCCAGGTAGGTGATGCGGGCCTCGATGATCTCCAGCCCGGCCTGGGCCACCTTGCTCTGGATCTCATCCTTGATGCGGGAGGCCACCACCTCGCTGGAGCCCCGCAGGCTGCCCTCGTCGGCGATGCCGTCGCCGGTGGTGTCCACGTTGGGGGCCACGTCGTAGGGGTAGATCCGCACGATGTTCCGCAGGGCGCTGTCGCACTGGAGGGACAGGTACTCCTTGTAGTTGTCCACGTCGAACACCGCCTTGGCGGTGTCCACCACCCGCCACATGACGGCGATGCCGATCTCCACCGGGTTGCCCAAGCAGTCGTTGATTTTCTGGCGGTTGTTGTTCAGGGTCATGATCTTGAGGGAGATCTTCTTGCCGCCCGCCTGGGCCTCCGCCTTCTTCTCCGCCTTGCTGCCGCCGTCCACGTCGCCGCTCTGGTTCAGCCTGGTCTGGGCCGCCGGGTTCACCCCGGAGCAGAAGGGGTTGACGTAGTAGAAACCCTCCCCCTTCAAAGTACCCACATACTTGCCGAACAGGGTGAGTACCAGGGCCTCCTGGGGCTTGAGTACCTTCAAACCGCACAGGAAGATCCAGCCCAGGGATGCCCAGACGATGCTCACGATCAAAATGACGATTGCCGCCACATCCATGCCGCCGGTCTCATCCTGGACGGCGGCCCACACGATGCCCACCACCGCCAGCACATACAGGGCCAGAATGAGTACCAGCATGGGCATACCCTTTTTCTTGCCGGTCAAAATCTTCTCTTTCATAAGAACGCCTCCCGTTCTCTTTTTGATATCAAAATAATATCACTCAAATATCAGTTTGTCAAGGGGAGTCATAAAAAAGAGCGGGCCGTTTTCGGCACGCTCTTTTCCTGTTATTCGGTTGCAAGTACCCGAACCACGGCGTCTACCCCCAGGGTACCGCTGTAGTACACGGTAAAGGTATCGCTGTAGGCTCGGGCCTGGGACAGGGTGACCCACTGCTCGGTATCGCTGTTATAGCCCTCTGCGGTGTCGCTGATGGGTACCCGTACCCCGTCGATCACCACCGCATCCAGGCTGTCAAAGGCGCTCTGATCCACCCCCTCCGCCTGGCTGAGGGTAACAACGGACACCGCCTTTCCCTCGGAGGATACCGCGATGCCCCCTATGTCTCCGGTACGCCCGGACTGGCCGGTGATATATTCCTGGGTGGTACCGTCGCCGTTTTCCACGCGCACGGTACGGTTGGTGTAGGTCATGCCGCCGCTGCCCTCCGTCCTGCTGCCCATAGTAAGCAGGCCATAGGTGTAGGCGTTCCCCGTCACGTCATCCAGCAGCAGCACACTGACAAGGCCATTGCTGTCGGTGGCGTAGAAATCAATGTCAGAGGCCTTCACGGTGGCGATCTGAATATCCTCCAGGTCGATCTCCGTGACCACGCTGGTCCCAGCCCGCTCGTAAATCCGCACGTTATCTGCCAGAGGGATGGAGCCCAGGGTTTTTTCCGACACATTGAGATCCAGGCTGCTGCCGCCGGACACCTGGGATACCGACAGCTTACCCACACCGCTGGAGGTGACCTTCACCAGGTCCCCCGCACCGGCGGAACCGCTGACCGTACCCTTGGCGGTGAGACCGCAGGTCAGCTCCACCTGTCCCTCCCCCAGGACCCCGTACAGGGCGGTCTGCCCGCCCGCGGCGGCGGAGATCACCGCCCCGTCCCCGTCCAGGGTGACGGTGATCTTATCCCCCACCGCAAAGGCGCTCAGGCTGCTGACGGCGCTCTCCTCCACCTCCAGCTCCATCCCCAGCAGGGTGATGGTGTCGGGGGTGGCGGTGTTGGGGCTGGCCGACTCATAGTAGCCCGTGAGGGTCACGCCCTCATAGGTCGTCTTCTCTGTGGCCGCCACCAGCTCCAGATTGCCCGACTGGTTGTAGTAGAGGGTCAGCTGGGGGCAGTCGGCCAGATCGTACCAGCAGTTCCCAAAGGTGGTCAGGGTATCCCCCACCACCACCGGCGTGGTGCTGCTGACGGCATAACTGCTATTGATCCGGTTGGCGGTGACACTCTCCGGGATGAGGGTATAGCGCACCGTGTCGTCGGGCAGAAAACCGCTCACCCGTCCGCTCTGGTCCAGCAGCAGGGTACCCCGGCTGCCCGCCAGGCCCTCCAGCTCCGCCGCCGGCTCATACCAGGACAGGTTCTGGTTGGCGTACACCTCCACCATGCCCTCGGTTCCATCGCCGCTCTGGGCGTCGGCATCCAGCAGGACGGCGTTTTCCACCTTGGAGGCGCACAGGTTGTCAATGTAGTCCTTGCCGATGCTGTCGCTCTGGCCCAGCAGGGCGTAGAGCATCAGGGCCGCCTCACCCCGGGTCAGGGCGTGATCCGGGTCATCGGATACCCCCTCCAATAGCCCCAACCGCTCTCCCAGGACCATGTAGTCCTCCGGCCAGAAGGGTCCCACCTGGTCGGTGGTATAGCCCAGCAGGCGCAGCACTACCGTCACCGCCTGGCCCACCGTTACCGGGTCGTCGGGGCCGAAGGTACCGTTGCCGTAGCCGGACACCAGGCCCTCCTCACAGGCCAGGTTGATGTAGGAGGCCGCCCAGTGGCTTCCCGCCACGTCGGAAAAGAGGGTGCGGTAGGCGCTGCCGCTTACCTGATCCCCGTGGCCCTCGGCCAGCACCGCCAGCTTGCAGAACTGGGCCCGGGTCAGCCCCTGATCCGGGTAGTAGTTGCCGTCGGAGCCGCCGGAGACGATGCCCAGGCCGGACAGCACCTCCACCGCCAGGGCGGTGTCGGCTTCGCTCACGTCGGGGAAGGAGGCCGCCCGGGAAGAGGATCAAATCGTACATGGCCTTGCCCAAAATCAGGCTCAGGCCGTAGCCCAACAAAATGCCGATAACGCCGCCCATGCCGCTGAGGATGGCGGCTTCCACCAGAAACTGGCCGATAATCTCCCCCCGGGGCGCGCCGATAGACTTTTTAATGCCGATCTCCCGGGTACGCTCGGTGACGGTGACCAGCATGATGTTCATGATGCCGATGCCGCCCACCAGCAGGGCAATACCGGCAATGCCACCCAACACCACGCTCATGGAGATCATCTCCTCGGTGGACTCGGTCATGGCGGCGTTGCCGTTCTCCAGTTCATACTCCCCCACGGTGGAGGAGATGGTGTCGGCCAGAAAGACCTCCAGGTTTGCCATGACGGCGTCCATGTTGTCCGACTTATCCACCTTCACCGTAAAGGAGGTGAGATAATCGGTCTGGAGCATGGCCCGGTCCAGGGAATAGGGAATCACCGCCATATCGTCCATGGCCCCCTCGGTACCCCCGTCCTTCTGGTAGTAGGTACCCACCACGGTAAAGGGCTCGCCCCCCAGATACACCGTCTCCCCAATTGGGTCGGCGTACTGGAACAGGCTGTCCGCCACATAGGACCCCAGTACGCATACCCGGTTGCGCTGTTCAATATCAAAGGCGTTGAT
Source organism: uncultured Flavonifractor sp. (assembly GCF_944383115.1). Taxonomy (GTDB): domain Bacteria; phylum Bacillota; class Clostridia; order Oscillospirales; family Oscillospiraceae; genus Flavonifractor. The sequence continues at coordinate 6,172 of NZ_CALWOJ010000028.1, forward strand.
ATCCCGGCCGCTCTTCAGGGTGTAGTTATTGCACACAGCGTACTCGTCGCTGCCCAGATATACGGTACTGCTGTCCAGGGTGGTAGTGCGGTATTTCATGGGCAATGAGGTGGACAGGTCGGGGCTCACCTCCTCCACCATGTCGCTCAGTTCCTGATCGCAGTAGTCGTACAAGGCGCTCATCACATCCACGCTGCGGCTGGTATCATACCAGGTCACAGTGACATTGACCTTGTTGACGCCCAGCTTCTCATAGTAGGCGGTGATGTCGGCGTTATAGCCGGAAACCAGGGCCACCAGCACCAGCACGGCGGTGACGCCGATGATGATACCCAGCATGGTGAGGAAGGAGCGGCCCTTTTTCTCCCGGATAGAGTCCAGGGCCATAATCAGTGCGTTCACGGCGTCACCCCCATCGCAGGGGCGTTTATATCCATCAGCACCCCATCCCACAGGCTATCGTGGACGATTTTCCCGTCCATCACCCGGACAGTGCGGTGGGCCTGGGCGGCAATGCCGGTATCATGGGTGATGAGGATCACGGTGGTACCCTGGCGGTTCAGGGCCTTCATCAGTTCCAGCACCTGGGCTTCCGTCCGGGAGTCCAGCGCGCCGGTGGGTTCGTCGGCCATCAGGATGGGGGAACGGGCGGCAATGGCCCGGGCGATGGCCACCCGCTGCTGCTGGCCGCCGGAGAGCTGGCTGGGGCGGCTGTCCGCCTTGACGGCGATCTCCACCTGCTCCAGGGCCTCCATGGCCCGCTGTTTTCGCTGGGCCAGCGGCACCTTCTGATAGAGCAGAGGCAGGGCTACATTCTGCCACACGTTGAGGGAGAGGATCAGGTTATACCCCTGAAAAATGAAGGCGATCTGCCGGGAGCGGATCTGCTCCAGTTCCCGCCGGGTACAGCCGCTGACCGGCACCCCGTCCAGGTAATACTCCCCTGCGGTAGGCACATCCAGGCAGCCCAGAATATTCATCATGGTGGACTTGCCCGAACCGGAGGTTCCGATGATGGCCACAAATTCCCCCTGGTTGATCTCCAGGGTCACCCCATCCAGGGCGTTGACCTGGTTCTCCTGGCCCTGGGCATATATCTTAGACACGTTGTCCAGTCGGATCAGACTCATATCGCGCCTCCTAGCCTCTGGGGCCGCCGCCCATGCCGCCGCCCATATTGCCGCCGGGCATCATGCCTCCGCCCTGCTCCATACCACCGGGCCGGCCGCCGGAGAAGTCGCCCATGCCCTCAAAGCCCTGCTCCTCACCGTTCTGGCTGGTGGTATCGCCGCCGGAGGGGGCTGCCTGCTGATAGCGGGTGAATACCTCCACCCCCTCCTCCACGCCAGAGAGAATGCGGACATACTGGCTGTTGGACACCCCGGTCTCCACCGGCACGGCGTAGAAGCCGTCGGGCACCACGCCCTCCTCCAGATCCACCGCGTTGTCCGGTTTGGTATCCGCCTTCACAAAGAGGCAGGTCCCCTCCGTGGTACTCTGAAGCGCGGCGATGGGGGCCAGAACCCCCTCCGACTCATCCCCCACGGTGATGGTGTAGGACACGTTGACGCCGGCGGACAGGGCGCCTTCGCTGGGGATGGTGATGGTGATGGGGAAGTAGGCCACGCCGTTGGTATTGGTGGCCTCATAGCTGATGGCGGTCACCGTGCCGGTGTAATGGGTGTCGCTCTCCGCCCCGGACTGGGTGATGTCCACCTCCATGCCCATGGTGATGTTGTCGATGTCCAGCTCATCGATGTTGGCGGTGATAGTCATGGCGTCCAGATTATAGAGCGTCACCGCCGTCTGGCCCGCCTGCCGGGGGGATTCCCCCTCCTGTACGCCCACCATGATGATCTTGCCGTCCATCTCCGCCGTCACCTGGTAGTCTGCGCGCTTCTCCTCCGCCTCGGAGATCTTCTCCTGGGTCTGGGTGATCTTCTCCTGGGTCTGGGTGATGCTCCGCTGGGTGGTCTCCACCTGATCCTCCAGGTCGGAGCCGTCGATGACAAACAGAGTAGCCCCCGCCGTCACCGTCTCATAGTCGTCCACGTTGACAGCCGTCAGCTTGCCGCTCTCCGGCGCGGTGATGTCCTCGCTGGCGTAGTATTCCAGGGTCCCCTCCACAGCCGGGTAGAGCTTCTCCCCGCTGCCGGTGAGCAGATAGCCCGCGCCGGTCATGCCCTCGGTAAGGGCCCCCGGATTATCCACCGTCACCGTCACCGCAAAGCAGCGGGTGCCCTCGGCGGTGACCCGGTCCACCTTCTTGATCTCGGTAACCGTGCCGTTCAGGGTAGTCATGAGGCTGGCAATGGATACCCCCGCCTTCATACCCACATAGACCTGATCCTCATAGGCGTAGCTGAAATACTGGGTGAGGGTCATCTTGCTGTCGTCCACCAGGGTGGCTAGTTTTGTACCCGATCCCACACTGTCCCCCGCCCGGGCGGTCACGTCGGTGATCCGGCCGTAGAAGGAGGCGGTCACTGTCAGATCGGCCAGCCGCTGGTTCAGTTCGGACAGCTGGTCGCCGGCGTCGGACAGGGTGTTCTGCAGCTCGGTCAGTTCATCCTGATAGCCCTCGATTTCCTCGTCCAGCTCGGAATCGTCCTGGGTATAGAGCAGATCGCCCGCCGCCACCGTGTCGCCGGCGGATACATAGACCCCGGTGATCTCCGTTGTAGAGGCCGTGGTATAAGTAACGCTGTCGGCAGGCATGGTGGTTCCGGTGCCTTCAATGACTGTGGACAGGCTGCCGTAGGTGGTGGTCTCGGTCAAAGCGATCCTGGTCTCGCCCTGAAAGAAAAGGATCTTGATCCCAAAAGCACCGCCTACGACTACCGCAGCCGCCACAACCAAGGCCACAATTCGTTTGATGGGCAGCTTCCGCCGGGTCTTTTGGGGGATCTGAGGGGTCTCCTGGGTCATGATTTCTGCACATTCCATGGTGGGTCCTCCCGTCTGTTCCGGATTCCGGGCCAGTATAGTGTCTCAAGCTGAAATTAGCCTGAAGGATTGGCACCTGGAATTGTTAACACTCTGTAAATCCTTTTTTTCTTCCTGTTTTTTATAATGGTTTCAGATAAATTTCAGGATAGAACGGTATCCTTTGCTCAGCAACTACGCACACCAAACAGGAAAGGATCTTACCTATGAGAGTTTTGATTGTGGAAGACGAGCGCCGGCTGGCGGAGGCTCTGGGCCAGATCATGATGGAGCAGCGTTACCAGGCCGACGTGGTGTACGACGGGGCCGACGGGCTGGATTACGGCCTGACAGGCCAGTATGACGTGATCGTGTTGGACGTGATGCTGCCAAAGCTGGACGGCTTTGAGGTGGCCAGCCGGCTGCGTCACGCCCATGTGTCCACATCCTGGACTTATCCACCCGCTGCCTGCGGCGGGGAGACAAGTCGGTGCGGCTGGGCTTCAAGGAATTTGACGTGCTGCGGCAGCTGATGGCCCACCCCCGGGCCGTGGTACCCAAGGAGGATATTATCGCCCGGGTGTGGGGTCTGGAGTCGGAGGCCGAGGATAACAATGTGGAGGTGTACATCTCCTTCCTGCGGAAAAAGCTCACCTTTCTGGAATCCAACGTGAGCATCGGCACCGTCCGCAAGGTGGGCTACTACCTGGAGGTCCCCGTCTCATGATCCGGCGGCTGCGGTGGAAGTTTATCCTCATCAACCTGCTGCTGGTAGGGCTGGTGCTGACGGTGGTCTTTGTCCTGCTGCTCTCCTCCAACGCCCGGCGGCTGGCGGAACAGGGTACCGCCGCCCTCCATATGGCGCTGAACCGGGATGCCGACGAGCTGCCACCCCGGTTTGAGATCGGTTCACCTCCGGAGCAGGGCGACAGATATGGAAACTCCAATGCTTCCATGATCCCCGTCTTTTCCGTCACCGTGGAAGATGGGACGGTGGTGTCCATCAACGACGGCGGCCATGTGGACGTGTCGGAGGAGACCGCTGCCCAGGCCGCCCAAGAGGCCACGGATTCAGGACAGAACAGCGGCGTACTCTCCAGCCTGGGCCTGCGTTTTCTAATGGAGGAGAAGCCCGACGGCACCATCCGCATCGCCTTTGCCGACTTGTCCTGGGAGCGCAGCATCCTGCGTACCCTTTTCCTCACCTGTCTACTCATCTGGCTGCTGGCCATGGCCGCCTTCTTCTTCGTGAGCCTGTTTCTGGCCTCCCTGGCCCTGCGGCCGGTGGAAAAGACCTGGAAGCAGCAGCGCCAATTTATCGCAGACGCCTCCCATGAACTGAAAACACCGTTGACCGTGATTCTGGCCAACACCGGCATCGTGCTGGCCCATCCGTCGGACACGGTGGACAGCCAGTCCAAGTGGCTGGACTACACCCAGGAGGAGGCCCGGCAGATGAAGGGGCTGGTGGAGGACCTGCTCTTCCTGGCCAAGTCGGACGACGCCCGGCTGGCCACCCATCCCACCCAGGTTGACCTGAGCCAATTGGTACAAGGCTGTCTGCTCCCCTTCGAGCCGGTGGCCTTTGAGGCCGGTGTGGCCCTGGAATCCCGCATTGATCCCGGCCTGACTGTGACAGGCGACGAGGCCCAGCTGCGGCGGCTGGTGCGCATCCTGCTGGACAACGCGGTGAAGTACGCGGGCGCCGACGCCCCCGCTGTCACGGTTACCCTCACCCGGCAGCAGGACAAGCTGCGCCTCACCGTCCACAACACCGGCGCGCCTATCCCGCCGGAACACCTGCCCCACCTGTTTGAGCGGTTCTACCGGGCGGATGCCGCCCGGGATCGCTCCCAGGGGGGCTATGGATTGGGGCTGGCCATCGCCAGGAGCATCACCGAGACCCACCGCGGAAAAATCACGGTAACCAGCGCCGCCGGCGCCGGTACCACCTTCACTGTATTGCTACCCCGGCGGTAGGCTTGTATTTTATGTTATTTTCCCGTATACTGGTGTCAGTATGTGTACGAGGTGGATTATGGATCTCTGCAACAGCAACGACATCAAGGCCCTGCTGGGCCGCCACGGCTTTCGCTTTTCCAAGAGCATGGGCCAGAATTTCCTCATTCAGGGCTGGGTACCCCGGGATATTGCCGATTCCTCCGGCGCCGACCAGACCTGCGGCGTGCTGGAGATCGGCCCGGGCATCGGGCCTCTCACCGTCCAGCTGGCCCAGCGGGCGGGCAAAGTGGCCGCTGTGGAACTGGATCGGGACCTGCTGCCCATCCTGGCGGAGACCCTCTCCCCCTTCGACAATGTGACGGTCATCCCCGGAGACGCCATGAAGCTGGATCTGGCCGCCCTGGCGGCAGAGCAGTTTCCCGGCCTCACCCCGGTAGCCTGCGCCAACCTGCCCTACAACATCACCACCCCCGTCATTACCGCCCTCATTGAGGCGGGCTGCTTTGCCTCCATCACGGTGATGATCCAGCGGGAGGTGGCCAAGCGGATCTGCGCCGCGCCCGGTACCGCGGATTACGGCGCCTTCTCCCTGTTCTGTCAGTATTACACCACGCCGGAATACCTCTTTGAGGTGCCCCCGGAGTGCTTCCTGCCCGCCCCCAAGGTGACCTCGGCGGTGATCCGTCTGGTACCCCGCGCCCAACCGGCGCAGACCCTGGCCAGCGAGAAGCTGTTCTTCCAGGTGGTGCGCGCCTCCTTCGCCCAGCGCCGCAAGACCCTGCTCAACGGCCTGTCCGCCGCTTTCGGCGACCGGCTGGACAAGGATCAGCTGCGGCAGGCCATTGCCGACGCCGGGCTGCCCGAGGCCGTCCGGGGCGAGCGTCTGGGTATCCCGGAATTTGCCGGACTGGCCGCTCAGCTGGAAAAACGCCTTGGCTGAGGCCTTGAAACAGACGAAAACCCGGCCGCGCATATGGCGCGACCGGGTTCCTGTTTGTGCGGAGGACCCGCTGCCGTTGGCAGCAGCCCCTCCCATGTACGTTACTCATATTGGAAAATATTCATATCTTCCAAGGTCAGATCCTCATTGTAGGGGTTGATCAGCTGGTTGACGGTCTCCAGCGTCTCCTCGGGGTAGAGCTGATAGCAGTATTGCCCCCAGCCGGGGTAGTAGGTGTTGCCGTTTCCGGTGAGGGTGGCGCTGGTCATGCCGGACTCGAAATCGAAGCCCAGGGCGGGCTGGGCAAACCACAGCATCTCGCCGAACTCCAGGTTGGTATTCACATACTCCAGGAAGATCTCGATATAGCGATTGATCTTCTGGGGATTGGACAGGGCCTTTTTCAGAATGGTGGCGATAAGCTGCTGCTGGGTCCTGGTGCGTCCGATGTCATTGTCCGGGTAAGCCGAGTAGATATTGTGGGGATAGACGCCCGGGCCGTCGGAGTTTTTCCGGCATCGGGCCACGTTGAGGACATCCTGCCCGTCCAGGTGCTGGAGGCCCGGCTCGTAGTGGATGTGCAGATCCTGGGCCGGATCGTCGTAGGCCATATGGACGGGCACGTTGAACTCAATGCCGCCCAATTCATCCACCAGCTCCTTGAATCCATCCATATTGACCCCCACATAGAAGTCGATGGGGATACCCAGCATATCGGAAACGGTGTCCCGCAGGGTCTCGATCCCCTTCTGGTAGACCGCGTTCAGCTTGCCGCTCTCCACCAGGGTATCTCTGGGGATAGACACCATGCCCACTGTCTGCTCCACCGTATCGTAAGTACACACGATCATGGTATCGGCATTGCTGCCCACCTGATCCTTGGCCACCAGCAGGAAGGTATAGGTATAGGGCCTCCGCTGCCGTCCTGTGGTGGGCTCGGCACTGGTCCCCGGCTGGGCAGGTTCCGGCGTGGGTTCCGCCGCCATCTCCGGCTCCTTGGCCAGCAGCTTGTACACGCAGAACAGCGTCACGATCAAGGCGGATATCACCACCAGAACGCCATAAAGGAACTTTGCCGCCCGCCGTGCCGGCGAGGTACGGCGGCGCCGTTTTTTCTGATGTGTCTGGGCCACTGAGGCGCGCCCCTTTCTCCAATCGCATTATGTCAACAAACATAAATCAGTATAGAGGAGAAACCGCCATCTGGCAAGGGGCTGGCGCAAAATTTTATGAAGTTGTTATTTTCTCACCCCAGGGGAAACACCGTGCCCGCCGTCAGCAGCTTTTCCCGCAGGTCCGCCCGGTAGTCCGGGTGGTCCGGGTCCAGGCTGTTGATGACCACTCCGTCGCTGCCCGCCCGGGCGGTGGAGTGGATATACCGGCCCTCCCCCAGGTAGAGGGCGATATGGCCCGGAAAGTAGAGCAGATCTGCCGGCCTGCACTGCTCCAGCGGAATGGGACGGGCAGGATAGCCGGGTACGATCCTGGCGTCCCGATACAGGAGTACGCCGCTGAAAAACCAGGCCATGAAGGTAAGCCCCGAGCAGTCGATGCCTAGGGGGGACTTCCCGCCCCAGCGGTACTGTACCCCCAGATAGCTTTTTGCCCGCTCCACCACTCTGGCCCGGAGCTGTTCTTCCGGCAAATCCCCGGGCTGCCCATAATAATTCTCCAGAAAACTACCTTTTGTATAGCCGTTTCGCCCGTCGGGTAATTCCACCCGCCGCCAACCCTCCGGGGCCTGCCCCTCCCGGACCGTGGGCAGGCTGCCCCGGGGCAGGGTGGTCAGCACCGGCCGCTCCACCTCCGGCCCGGCCAGCACGTCGGCAAAGGAGGCGGTCACCACCATCCGCTCCCCAAGGGGTCGTTCCGCCGCCGGGGCCAGTCCCTCCCGCCTTACCCAGCCGGTATAGCCGTAGTGGGTGCGTATCCGCCACCAGTCGCCCCGCACCTCCTCCGGCCCGGACACCGGCCAACCCAACAGGATCTCATCCACCCGCTGGGCGCCTTCCTCCGGCGCCTCAAACAGCGGGCAAAGGGGCGTTGCTGCAACATACATCATATGCCCTCGCATTTCCCGATGATTTGTGGTATGCTAAATGTACCGTTTATAGGACAGTATATCAAATAAGATGAAAAGAAGCACGGTAAAAAAGGGGGTCTCTTTCATGCCGAAAAGTGCCAATCAAAAGCTGAAACTGCTGTGTCTGTGCAAACTTCTGTGGGAGTGTACCGACGAGGAGCATACCCTTACCGTTCCTGAGATCATTGCCCGTCTGGAGGCCTGGGATATCAAGGCCGAGCGCAAGAGTATCTATACAGACATGGAAGCCCTGCGTCAGTTCGGCCTGGATGTGCAGTGCCGGAAGGGCCGGGCGCCCGGCTGGTTTTTGGGGGAGCGTTCCTTCCAGCTGCCTGAGCTGAAGCTGCTGGTGGACGCGGTGCAGTCCTCCCGCTTCATCACCCAGCGGAAAAGCAATCAGCTGATCCGGAAACTGGAGTCCCAGGCCAGCGTCCACCAGGCCCGCCAGCTCCAGCGGCAGGTCTATGTGGATCGGCGGGTCAAAACCATGAACGAGAGCATCTATTACACCATTGATAAGCTCCACAGCGCGATTGCAAACCGGAAAACCGTGACCTTCCTCTACTTTGAGTATAATGTCCGCAAGGAAAAGGTCTTTCGCCACGACGGACGGCGGTATACCGTCTCCCCCGCCGGTCTGATCTGGGACAATGAGAATTACTATCTGGCGGGATATGACCATCGCTCCAATGAGCTGCGCCACTACCGGGTGGACAAGATGGCCGATCTGGCGGTGACCTGCCTGCCGTTGACAGGGGTACCGGATCAGTTTGATATGGCAGCTTATGCGGAAAAACACTTCGGTATGTTTTCCGGCCAGGAGGGCCAGGTCACCCTGCGCTGCCGCAACAGTCTGGTGGGGGTGGTACTGGACCGCTTCGGAATGGAAGCCATTCTGGTGCCCGACGGGGAAACCCACTTCACCGTCACGGTCGCCGCCGTGGTCAGCCCTCAGTTTCTGGGCTGGCTCTTCGGCCTGGGAGATGGGGTGCAGCTGCTCCGGCCCGCATGGGCGGTGGAGCAGCTGCGTGATCAGCTATCCGCGGTGGCCGGGTTGTACAGTTAGCTCCAGCTCTCCCACACCTCCGGGCAGTAGCCCACCGTGGCCTGCTTGCCGTTGCGGACAATGGGGGTCTTGAGCAGCTTCGGATTGTCCAGCAGCTTGTCCAGCTTGTGGTTATCGTAGGCCAGGTAGTTGAGCAGGGCGGCGTCCGGATGCTTCTGGTCAATCAGGTTGTCCAGCCCCACGGCGTTCACCACGCTTTTCAGCTCCCCGGCGCTCATGCCGTACTTGCCCAGGTCCACAGCCTGGAACTTGATACGCCGTTCCTTGAACCACCGCTCGGCTTTTTTGGTATCAAAGCACTTGCTCTTTCCAAAAATTTGAATATTCATGATTTACGCTCCTATGTAGACAAATCTGGGGCCGTGATAGCCGTCCCGCTCCACCGTCTCATTCCACATGGCCGCCGGCCGCACCCAGATCCCCCGCTCCCCATAAAGGGCCTGATAAACCACCATAGGTTCCAGGGTCTCGGAGTGGCGGGCCACATAGAGCAGCTGATACTCATTGCCCTTAAAGTGCCGGTAGCGGCCGGGACGCAGTTGGACGTTATCCATGATGCTCCCCCTTCCTTCCATTGTGTTGCCGGTATTGTACCATATCCACGCTTTCCGGGCAACTGAGGGGCAGGCCCCAAAATAATGGTATACTTTTCCCCTGTTGTGTGGTATACTATTAGTGCTGATTTGGCTTTATGCGCAGAATTGCGCTTTGAATAAGGCAAGGACACAGACTGGATACAGGCGCCAGGCGGTGCATGGCCGTTCCCTTTTTCCGGCGAGGCAGGGCCGGAAAGAGCGGAATACCACCGCTTTTCTTTTGTGCGCCCAGATCCCTGTCGTGTCCACGAAATAACCTACTTAAAATGGATATGAAGGAGCGTGCCAATACTTTTATGGCTGAAAAATTAAAAATCATTTCTCTGGGCGGTCTCAACGAGATTGGGAAGAACCTGACCGTATATGAGTACGGCGGAGATATGATCATCGTGGATGTGGGCATGGGGTTCCCCGACGACGACATGTACGGCATCGACGTGGTCATTCCCGACTTTTCCTACCTCATTAAGAACAAGGACCGCATCCGGGGCATTTTCCTGACCCACGGGCATGAGGATCACATCGGTTCCATCCCCTACCTTCTGCGGGATGTGAACGTGCCCATCTATGCCACCCGGATGACCGCCGGTCTGGTGAAGCTGAAGCTGGAGGAACACCGCCTGGTCAACAAGACAAAGCTCATCACCTGTGAGGCGGGAGAAACGGTGAAGGCCGGCAAGTTCACGGTGGAATTCATCCATGTGAACCATTCCATTGCCGACGCCTGCGGCTTTGCCATCAAGTGCGCCGTAGGCACCGTCATCCACACCGGCGACTTCAAGATCGACCCCACCCCCATTCAGGGCGGTATGATGGATTTGGGCCGTCTGGGGCAGTTGGGCAAGGAGGGTGTGCTGGCTTTGCTGGCAGACTCCACCAACGTGGAGCGTCCCGGCTTTACCAAGAGTGAGCGCAGCGTGGGCGATTCTTTTGACGCCCTCTTCCGGGGCTGCGAGCAGCGCATCATCGTCACCACCTTTGCCTCCAATGTGGATCGCATCCAGCAGATCATCGACGTAGCCGCCCGGTACGGCCGCAAGGTGGCGGTTACCGGCCGCTCGATGGAGAACGCCATGAAGGTGTCCACCGAGCTGGGCTATATGAGCATTCCCGACGGGGTGTTGGTGGATCTGGCCCACATCAAGAGCCTGCCCAAAAACAAGATCTGTATCATCACCACCGGCAGCCAGGGCGAGACCATGTCCGCCCTCACCCGCATGGCTTTCAACACCCACCGACAGGTGGATATCCAGGCCGGCGACCGGGTGATCCTCTCCGCCTCCGCCATCCCCGGCAACGAGCATGCCATCGGCAATGTGATCAACGAGCTTTACCGCAAGGACGCCGAGGTGGTGAACGAGCGGGAACGTGCCCTCCATGTGTCCGGCCATGCCTGCCAGGAGGAGCTGAAGATCATCCACGCCCTGGTCAAGCCCAAATTCTTTATTCCCGTCCACGGCGAGCAGCGGATGCTCAAAACCCACGCCAAGCTGGCCCAGCAGATGGGTATGCCGGCCAAAAACATCATCATCAGCGATATCGGCAAGGTGATTGAACTGACCCCCAACTCCGCCAAGATCAACGGTACCGTGCCCGCCGGCCGGGTATTTGTGGACGGCTACGGCGTTGGCGACGTGGGCAGCGTGGTGCTGCGGGACCGCAAGCACCTGGCCGAGGACGGTATGATCGTGGTGGTGGTCTCCATGTCCGGCGAGGACGGTTCTGTGGTGTCCGGCCCCGACATCATCACCCGCGGTTTCGTCTATGTGAAGGAGTCGGAGGGGCTGATGGAGGAACTGCGAAAAGTGGCCATTACCGCCCTGGAGAATTGTCAGCGGGACAGTCTCACCGACTGGGCCGCCATCAAATCGGAGATCAAAAACGCCGTCTCCAGCTTCCTGTATAAAAAGACCAAACGCAACCCCATGATCCTCCCGGTCATCATGGAGGTCTGATGTCAAACAGTAAAAGCGGCTGCCGCATCTGCGGCAGCCGCTTTTATATGCCCTTCCTGTAGGAGCCGATACCCTCATCGGCCCGCTATTCTTGTCGCAATATTTACGATAGAAAGGGGCCGCTGCCATTGGCAGCGGCCCCTTGCGCTTGTCTTCTGTTGTCACGCTTCGCGCCCTCCGCGACGGCACACTGCTCACCGCTGCGCAAAAAACACCTTTGGCCTGCGGCCAAACTGCTTTTTTGTCTCCGCGGCTCGCTGTGCGCCTGCTCCCGGGCGCTCAGCGCTTCTCCTCTTGTCACGCTTCGCCTGTTCGCGACGAGCGGCTTCCCTCCGACTCGGGCTCAAAACAGGTCTGCTTGCGCAGCCCTTCGGTTTCTCGCCCTCGCTCCGGTCCATCCGCGCTGCTCACGACGGCTCAGCGCTTCCAATTACTTCAGGTTGAAGAAAGCGTCCTTGCCCAGGTACTGAGCCACATCGCCCAGCAATCCCACAGAAAGCTGTAGCTTTCTGCGGGGGCCCAAATTGATTTTACTTGCTCGGGGCAAATGAATTGCCCCTGCGCCAAGGTTTTGGGCAAGCCCAAAACGCTTGTACGGCGCAAAGCGCCGCCCCATCTTTGATGGGGTGGAGGAGCCGGGCGATACAAAAACGGGGCCGCTGCCATTGGCAGCGGCCCCTTGCGCTTGTCGAAACTTACTTCAGGTTGAAGAAAGCGTCCTTGCCCAGGTACTGAGCCACATCGCCCAGCTCCTCCTCGATGCGGAGCAGCTGGTTGTACTTGGCAACGCGGTCGGTGCGGCTGGGAGCGCCGGTCTTGATCTGGCCGGCGTTCAGAGCCACAGCGATGTCGGCAATGGTGGCGTCCTCGGTCTCGCCGGAGCGGTGAGACACGATGGCGGTGTAGCCGGCGCGGTTGGCCATCTGGATAGCGTCCAGAGTCTCGGTCAGGGTGCCGATCTGGTTGACCTTGATCAGGATGGAGTTGGCAACCTTCTTCTCAATGCCGGTAGCCAGACGGGTGACGTTGGTGACGAACAGGTCGTCGCCCACCAGCTGCACCTTGTCGCCGATGGCCTTGGTCAGCATAGCCCAGCCTTCCCAGTCGGTCTCGGCCATGCCGTCCTCCAGGGAGATGATGGGGTAGGTCTCCACGAACTTCTTCCACATATTGACCAGCTGCTGCTGAGTCATCTTCTTGCCGGACTTGGGCTGGATATAGCACTTCTCTTCCTCGTTCCACCACTCGGAAGAAGCGGCGTCGATGGCGATCATGAAGTCCTCGCCGGGCTTGAAGCCGGCCTCCTCGATGGCCTTCACGATGACCTTCAGAGCGTCCTCGTCCTTCTTCAGGTTGGGGGCGTAGCCGCCCTCGTCGCCCACGCCGGCGGCGGGGGTGCCGTTCTCCTTCAGGGTCTTTTTCAGCTGGTGGAACACCTCGGCGCACATGCGCAGGGCCTCACGGAAGCAGCAGGCGCCCACGGGCATGATCATGAACTCCTGGATCTCCACGTTGTTGGTGGCGTGAGCGCCGCCGTTGAGGATGTTCATCATGGGCACGGGCAGAACCTTGGCGTTGACGCCGCCAATGTAGTTGTACAGGGAGGTGCCCAGGCTCTCGGCAGCGGCCTTGGCGCAGGCCAGGGAGGCGCCCAGAATGGCGTTGGCGCCCAGCTTGGTCTTGTTGGGGGTGCCGTCCAGAGCAATGAGGGCCTTGTCGATGGCGGTCTGATCCAGGACATTCATGCCCACCAGGCACTCGGCGATCTCGGTGTTCACGTTCTTCACAGCGGTCAGAACGCCCTTGCCCAGGTAGCGATTCTTGTCGCCGTCCCGCAGCTCGCAGGCCTCATAGATGCCGGTGGAAGCGCCGGAGGGTACAGCAGCGCGGCCCACGGTGCCGTCTTCCAGATAAACCTCAACCTCAACGGTGGGGTTGCCGCGGCTGTCCAGGATCTCACGGCCCAGCACGTCAACGATCTCGATGATCTGCTTCATGGTAAAAAACTCCTTTCGTATTGGCGGCGGGGGATTCCCCGCCATAGAGGGGAATTGAATTGTGGGGGGCAGGCATGCCGCCTGCCAAAGCAATATTTGGTACGGCGGAAGTCCGCCGGGTACCGCTTTAGTTGAGGATCAGCGTCTCCCCGTCCATTTCGGCCGGTTTCTCCAGACCCATCAGATCCAGCATGGTGGGGGCGATGTCGGCCAGGCGGCCGTCCCGCAGCTTCACGTCGGCGCCCACAATGTAGAAGGGCACCAGATTGGTGGTGTGGGCGGTGTAGGGGGTGACCCCGTCGTCGTCCAGCATCCGGTCGGCGTTGCCGTGGTCGGCAGTGATAAGGGTGACGCCGCCCATCTTGGTGGTAGCCTCCACCACCTTGCCCACGCCCTCGTCCACAGCTTCCACAGCCTTCACAGCGGCATCAAACACACCGGTGTGACCCACCATGTCGCAGTTGGCGAAGTTGAGGATGATGACGTCGTACTTGCCGCTCTCAATGCGCTTGACGGCCTCCTCGGTGACCTCGGGGGCGCTCATCTCGGGCTGCAGGTCGTAGGTAGCCACCTTGGGGGAGGGGATCAGGCACCGATCCTCACCGGGGAAGACCTGCTCGGCGCCGCCGTTGAAGAAGAAGGTCACATGGGCGTACTTCTCGGTCTCGGCGATGCGCAGCTGGGTGTAGCCCTGGCGGGCGATATACTCACCGAAGATGTTGACCAGCTCACGGTGAGGGAAGGCGATCAGCACATTGGGCATGGTGGCGTCATACTCGGTGGTGCAGACGTAGGTGACGGGGAAATAGCCCTTCTTCCGCTCCACGTCGGTGAAGGCGGGGTCCACAAAGCAGCGGGTAATCTCCCGGGCCCGGTCAGGGCGGAAGTTCATGAAGATGATGGAGTCGCCCTCCTTCACCTTGCCCTCCTTGGTACATACCACGGGCTCCACGAACTCGTCGGTGATCCCGGCGTCATAGGACTTCTGCACGGCGTCCACCGGATCGGGATTCTCAGTCCCCACGCCCAGCGTGATGGCGTCATAGGCCCGCTGGAGGCGGTCCCAACGCTTATCCCGGTCCATGGCGTAGAAGCGTCCCATAACGGTGGCCACCTTGCCTACGCCCAGCTCCTTGCACTTGTTTACCAGCTGCTCCACATACTCCTTGCCGGAGGCGGGGGGTACGTCGCGGCCGTCCAGGAAACAGTGGACGAATACCTGATCCAGTCCCCGTTTCTTGGCCATCTCCAGCAGGGCGAAGATGTGGGTGATGTGGCTGTGGACGCCGCCGTCGGACAGCAGGCCGAAGACGTGCAGCGCGCCGTCCCGCTCCTTGCAGTCGTCCATGGCCTCAATATAGGCCTCATTCTCAAAGAAGGTGCCGTCCTGAATGGACTTGGTGATCCGGGGCAGATCCTGGAACACCACCCGGCCCGCGCCGATGTTGGTGTGACCCACCTCGGAATTGCCCATCTGCCCCTCAGGCAGGCCCACGTCCATGCCGGAGGCCGCCAGCTTGCAGCCGGGGTTCTCGGCAAAGATCTTGTCCAGGTTGGGGGTACGGGCGGCGGCAATGGCGTTGCCGGTCTTGTCGCCCCGCAGGCCAAAACCGTCCATGATAATGAGGGTAGTCGGTGTTTTACTCATAGTTTACCTCTGTTCTCTACACAAAAGCGGGGGCTTATTCCTGATTAGCAGCGTTGATGATCTCCACAAAGTCGGGGGCCTTCAGGGAAGCGCCGCCGATGAGGCCGCCGTCCACGTCGGGCTGAGCCAGCAGCTCCTGGGCGTTCTTGGCGTTCATGGAGCCGCCGTACTGGATGGTGACGGAGCGGGCCACACGGGCGCCGTACAGCTTGCGGATCACAGTGCGGATGGCCTCGCAGACTTCGTTGGCCTGCTCGGCGGTGGCGGTCTTGCCGGTGCCGATGGCCCAGATGGGCTCGTAGGCAATGACCACATGGCGCATCTTGTCGGCGGGCACGCCGGACAGGGCGGCCTTCACCTGGTAGGAGATCAGATCCATGGTGACACCCAGCTCACGCTGCTCCAGGCTCTCGCCCACGCACACGATGGGGTACAGGCCGGCCTCCAGGGCGGCGTGGACCTTCTTGTTGACGGTGAAGTCGGTCTCATTGTAGTACTGACGGCGCTCGGAGTGGCCGATGATGACGTACTTCACGCCGATCTCCTTGAGCATCTCAGGAGAAACCTCGCCGGTGAAGGCGCCGTGGGACTCATAGTGGCAGGTCTCGGCACCGATGGCCACCCGGCTCTCCTTGAAGAGGCGCACGGCGGCCTGGAGGTTCACGGAGGGCACGCACAGCACCACCTCGCACCACTTGGGCTTGCCGATGAGGGGCTTGAGTTCCTCAGCAAAGGCGCGGGTCTCGGAGAGGGTCTTGTTCATCTTCCAGTTGCCGGCAATGATGGTCTTACGATATCTTCTGTTCATGGGTAA
>NZ_CALWOJ010000029.1 GCF_944383115.1 uncultured Flavonifractor sp.
CTGCACCGCCTGGGCATCCAGGCCTTCGAGCCGGTGCTGGTGGAGGGCCGGGCCATCAAGCTGCACCCCCTGGTGTGTACCGCCTTCAACGCCGACTTCGACGGCGACCAGATGGCCGTCCATGTGCCTCTGTCCGCCGAGGCCCAGACTGAGGCCCGGGTGCTGATGCTCTCCGCCAACAACCTGCTGCGTCCCCAGGACGGCGGCCCCGTCACCGTGCCTACCCAGGACATGGTGCTGGGTTCCTACTACCTGACCTACGAGAAGTATGCCGAGCATTCCGCTGAGGAGACCTATGACGACGTTGCCGCCGTCAAGGCCGCCCTGGAGGCCGGCACCCTGACTCCCGGCGACCTGGTGTGGGTCAAGAACCCCGGCGCGCTGGACGACATTCCCACCTACGCCGGCATCTGTGCCGAGACCGAAGACGGCCAGCTGCCCCGTGAGGTGTTCCACGTCTTTGGCAGCGACACCGAGGCCCGGCTGGCCTACGACGAGGGTGAGCTGGAACTGCACGTTCCCATCCTGGTCCGCCGCTCCGCTGAAGTGGATGGCGAAACCCGCTATAAGCTGGTGCGCACCACCGTGGGCCGTCTGATCTTCAATGAGGGCATCCCTCAGGATCTGGGCTTTGTGGACCGTACCGATCCCGAGCAGATGTTTGAGCCCGAGATCAACTTCGTCACCGGCAAGAAGCAGCTGGGCAAGATCATCGACAAGTGCATCGTCAAACACGGCTTCACCGTGTCCGCCGGCGTGCTGGACACCATCAAGGCCAAGGGTTACAAGTTCTCCACCCGGGGTTCCCTCACCGTGTCCATCTACGACATGACCATCCCCGAGAAGAAGTACGGTCTCATTGAGAACACCGAGAAGGAGATCGTCAAGATCGAGCGCCAGTACAAGCGCGGCTTCCTGACCAACGACGAGCGGTATCGTCTGGTGGTTGAGGCCTGGGAAAAGACCACCAAGGACGTGACCGACGCCCTGATGGCCGGCCTGGACCGCTACAACCCCATCTGGATGATGGCCGACTCCGGCGCCCGCGGCTCCTCCGCCCAGATCCGTCAGCTGGCCGGCATGCGCGGCCTGATGGCCGACACCTCCGGCCGCACCATCGAGATCCCCATCAAGTCCAACTTCCGTGAAGGCCTGTCCGTGCTGGAGTACTTCATCTCCTCCCGAGGCGCCCGAAAGGGCATGGCCGATACCGCCCTGCGTACCGCCGACTCCGGTTACCTGACCCGCCGTCTGGTGGACGTGTCCCAGGAAGTGATCATCCGCGAGGACGACTGCGGCACCGACGACGGTATCATGGTCAGCGAGATCGTGGAGAACGGCCAGGTCATCGAGACCTTCGGCGAGCGTCTGAAGGGCCGCTACCCGGTGGAAGACATCTGCGATCCCCAGACCGGCGAGGTCCTCATCGACCACCACACCATGATGACCGCCGACGATGCCAAGCTGCTGGAGTCTCACGGCATCCATCAGGTCAAGATCCGCTCCGTGCTGACCTGCCGGGCCCGCAGCGGGGTATGTTCCAAGTGCTACGGCATCAACCTGGCCATCGGCGAGCCTGTGGGTGCCGGCGAGGCCGTTGGTATCATCGCCGCTCAGTCCATCGGTGAGCCTGGTACCCAGCTGACCATGCGTACCTTCCACACCGGCGGCGTGGCCGGCGGCGACATCACCCAGGGTCTTCCCCGTGTTGAGGAGCTGTTCGAGTCCCGCAAGCCCAAGAAGATGGCCCAGCTGGCCGAGGCGGGCGGCAAGGTCACCCTGGAGGAGGCCAAGCGCAACTCCATGTGCAACGTAACCATCACCGCCGACGATGGCGAGACCGTCACTTACACCCTGCCCTATTCCGCCGGTCTCAGAGTCAAGGACGGCGACGTCATTGAGAAGGGCTATGCCCTGACCGAGGGCGCCCTCTATCCCCAGGACGTGCTGCGGGTCCGGGGCATCCACGCCGTATACGACTACCTGATCCAGGAAGTGCAGAAGCCCTACCGTCAGCAGGGCGTGGATATCAACGACAAGCACATCGAAGTCATCTGCCGCCAGATGATGCGGAAGGTCCGTGTGGAGGACGCCGGCGACTCCGACCTGCTCAGCGGTTCCACCATCGAACTCATCGAGTTTGAGGATGCCAAGGCCGCCGTCCAGGCCCGCATTGACGCCGGTGAGACCAACGACGGTCTGGAGCTGCGGCTGCCTACCGCCACCCGGTTGCTGATGGGTATCACCAAGGCCTCCCTGGCCACCGACTCCTTCCTGTCCGCCGCCTCCTTCCAGGAGACCACCAAGGTCCTCACCGAAGCGGCCATCAAGGGCAAGGTGGACCACCTGCTGGGCCTGAAAGAGAACGTCATCATCGGCAAGCTGATCCCCGCCGGTTCCGGTCTGTCCATGTACCGCAAGTACGACCAGATGGACGACGAGGGCACCGCCCAGAGCGGCGAGGCAGCGGAAGAGACCGCCGAAGTGACCGACGATGCTCCCATGACGGAGGAGCCCATCCTGACCGACAGCGCGGATCTTTGATCCCAATGATTTTGGGGGGCGTTGCAGCCATGCAGCGCCCCCCTTTTTCTATGCTTGTCCTCGTCCCATCCGTCCCACTGTGAGGTAACATGATGAAACAATGCTCCCCTCTCTCCCTGTCCGCCGGCGCCGGAGGTCTGGCGCTGCTGATCCTGACCCTGTTCCCGGTCTCGGAACTGTCCCGGGGCGGTCCGGGGGCAAAAGCCGCCGTCTTTGTGCTGCTGGCTGCCCTGGCCGCTCTGGCCCTCTGGCTGCTCCGCCGTTCCGGCTGCTCCCTGAACCGGCTGTGTACCCTGCTGCTGCCCATCGGCCTGGCCTTCTTCCTCCGGGCCACCCTGCTGGACTATGCGGCGGACGACTACGAGATCTTCCTGTCCCAGTGGGTAGCCACCTTCCGGGACAACGGCGGCTTCGCCGCCATCAAGCTGTCCATCGGCAACTACAACGTCCCCTATCTCTATTTCCTGGCCGCCATCTCTTATCTGCCGGTACCCGACCTGTACCTCATCAAGCTGTTCTCCATCCTGTTTGATGTGCTGTTGGCCTGGGGCGGTCTGCGGCTGGTACGCCACTTCACCGGCAAAGACAGCATCCGTCCCCTGGTGTGCTTCTGCGCTCTGCTGCTGCTGCCCACCGTGGTCCTCAACGGCTCCCTGTGGGGGCAGTGCGACGCGCTGTATGGCGCGCTGGTCCTCCACGCTCTGGCAGACGGTCTGGGCGGCCGTCCCAAAGCCTCCGCCGCCCTGCTGGGCGTGGCTTTCTCCTTTAAATTGCAGACGGTATTCATCCTCCCCCTGTGGGCGGTGCTGTGGATGGCCCGGCGCACCCGATTCCGGGATCTGCTCTGCTTCCCGCTGGCCTACGCCGCCACCTGCATCCCCGCCCTGCTGTTGGGCAAGCCCCTGGGCGACATCCTTGGCGTCTATGTGGGCCAGACCCAGGACGGCGTGGGCGCGCTGAATTATAACTGCGCCTCGCTTTTTTCCATGCTGCCCTACGGCACCCGCATCGACGAGGCTTTCGGCGCCCGGCTGGGCATTCTGGCTGCCTTTGCTCTGGTGGCCGCCCTGCTGGTACTGGCCTTTATGTTCCGGGACCGGCTGGATGACGGAGCCCTGTTTCTCTTCGGCATCATCCTTACACTGGGCGTGCCCTTTTTCCTGCCCTATATGCACGACCGCTACTACTTCCTGGCCGACGTACTCACGCTGGCCTGGGCCTGTATCCGTCCCAGTGGCCTCCCGGTTGCGGCGCTGGTACAGCTGTCCTCTCTCAGCGCCTATCTGACCTACTTCCGAATGAAATACACGCTGGTGATCACTCTGGGCAGACAGATGTTCACTATGCTGCTGGAGAGTCTTATGATCCTGGCCGCATTGATTGCCACCGTCTGTCTCCTGATCCTCCGTTTGGCGGTGGATTCCCCCTCTCTCGGCGAAAAAAACAAAAAACCCCGGAAAAGCAGTTGACGCCTTGGAAACAATGTGTTACAATTTGGTTACAGTATTTAAAAAGCAGTAACAACTCTTGAAGGAGGCCAAAATGGCGACCCAATCTATCCCTCTGACCTATAAGGGCCATCCGCTGCGCCGGAAAGACAGTTTGATCTATTACGGCAGCATGGCCGAGAAATATATCATCATGCTCCAGGTACTGGACCAGAAGAAGGAGCAGGACCTGGATCTGGCCATTCGCGTATCCGTTCAGCTCCAGCTCACCGATCCCGACTTGAAGAGCCGGGACCGTGTTGTGAAGAAGACCGAAAAGGATAGTCTGTACGCCGCTATGGATGTGGCTGCTGTCTGGCTGGACCGGGCTCTGTCCGGTAAGTAAGTTCCTACCCACCCAAACGATCAGAACGGAGGAATATTACCAATGATAACACCTGCCAAGCTGCTGCGCACCGCATTCCTGACCGTTGCCGTCTCCGCCGTCTGCATGATCGGCGCTTCTGCCGCCAGCGGCGTGGGTACCGTAAACACCGATGCCCTTCGCCTTCGTAACGAGGCCAACACCACCTCCACCATCCTGGGCACTGCTTCCAGGGGCGACACCGTTGTCATTCTGGAGGATGCCGGCAATGGCTGGTATAAGGTGGACTATAACACCGTGGAGGGCTATATGTCCGGCGAGTACCTGACGGTAACTGCTCAAGCTGACGTAGCCATCGGTTACGGTCTGGTTCAGACCGGCGGCTCCACCCTGAATGTGCGCAGCGGGCCTGGCACTACATACAGTAAGGTGACCTCCCTCAGCGATAACGCGGTGGTCACCATCGTGGGTATCAACAACGGCTGGTATAAGATCACCACCTCCGGCGGCACTACCGGCTATGTCAGCAGCGAGTACATGGTGACCTGCAAGGATTCCGCCGGCTCCCGGGGCGACGGCGCCACTGCTGTGGCTGTCGCTTCCAACAGCAGCATGGGGCAGCAGGTAGTGGCCTATGCCAAGCAGTTCCTGGGCGTGCCTTACGTCTACGGCGGCAACGGTCCCAGCTGCTTTGACTGCTCCGGCTTTACCAACTATGTGTACCGGCATTTCGGTTATGTACTTAACCGCGGCGCCTCCTCTCAGCTGAAAAACGGCACCCCCGTCTCCAAGAGCGAGCTGCAGCCCGGTGATCTGGTGTTCTTCCGTTACAACACCACCTATCCCGCCTCCCACTGCGGCATCTACATCGGCGGCGGCCAGTTCATCCACGCTTCCACCAACAAGTATCAGGTGCAGATCGATCAGCTGCTGACCGGCCACTACGCCAACGTGTATATCGCTGCCCGCCGCATCCTGTGATCATTTTGCTTGGCAGGTAAAGATCATACATCGCTCCACCACCGTCCCGCCCGCTGACGCAGGCGGGACGGTTTTTGTATGGGGCGGCGAAAGGAGTTCTGTCATTTGACCCGTTCATCCGCCCTGGGCCATCTGCTGGCCCTGGCCGTCTCGGCCGTATGGGGCACCACCTACATCTCCACCAAGGTGCTGCTGGTTTCCTTCCATCCGGTGGAGATCCTCATCTTCCGGTTCGTGCTGGCCTGGGCCATCCTCTTCCTGTGCGCACCCAGGCCCATGCTCCCCCGCAGTTTCCGATCCGAGCTGCCTTTCCTGGGGGCCGCCCTGTCAGGGCTCACCTTCTACTCTCTGCTGGAGAATTACGCCCTCATGTTTTCCATGGCCTCCACCGTGGGACTCATTGTCTCCTCCGCCCCCATGTTTACCGCGCTGCTGCTGTGGCTGTGCCGCCGGACTACCCGGCCGGGCGCCGCTTTCTTCATAGGCTTTGTACTTGCCATGGCTGGCATTGCCCTCATTTCCCTGGCGGAGGGGGAATCCTTCGACTTTGATCCCATCGGCTGTCTGCTGGCCCTGGGCTCCGCCGTCAGTTGGGGCGTCTACGGTCTGTGTCTGGAAGCCGCCCAGCAGCAAGGTCTCAACGACCTGCTGGTCACCCGGAAGGTCTTTTTCTGGGGCGTCCTATTTACCCTCCCCTTCTGCCTGGGTACCGGCATCACCTTTGACCTGACCCGGTTCGCCCAGCCGGTGATGCTGGGCAATACGGTGTACCTGGGCGTGGTGGCCTCCGCCCTGTGCTTCCTGGCCTGGAACAAAGCCTCCGCCCTCATCGGCCCGGTAGCCACCAACGTGTACCTCTACCTGATGCCGGTCATCACCGTAGCCGCCTCCTTCCTCATCCTGGGGGAGCCGGTGACCCTCTTTACCCTGGGGGCCATTGCCCTCATTCTGGCGGGACTGTGGCTCTCCCAGCGCCGTTCCGCCACCCTTACCGCCTGATGAGAAAGGGGCCTGCCGCAGCCGCGGCAGGCCCCTCTGTTTTATGTCAGTTAAACATATTGTTGAGTACGATACGGCTCACCCCGTCCCCATCGAAGAAGAAGAGGATGGCCGCCCCCCAGCCCTCCGGGTCCGCGCAGTACCACAGATAATCCTCCCCGGGATACAGGCCCCAGTAGTCGGTATGGGAGAGATTTTCCCCGTAGGCAGCCTCCACCTCTGCCCGGGTGGAACCCACCCGGATGCCCCGGTCGGTAAAGAGATCGATCCGTGTGGTCTCCAGACGGTACGCCGCATAGCCGCCGTCGGCATTGCAGTAGCACAGGGCCGAAAGGTCCTCCCACTCCATTTGCTGCCACCAGTCACCCTCCTGGTAGATAGGCTCGGCCCCCTCCAGGACGGTAACCACAGGCTCCTCCCGGAAAAAGCCCACCTCACTGCCCGGCCCCGCCGGGTTGGGGTATCCGTCCCGCCACAGGGCTATCTCCCCATCCACCAGATGGTATCCCTGCTCCAGCGCAGCCTGCTCCACCGTTTTCCTGGGCACACTTTCGCCCAGAACGGTAGTCATGTCTCCTCCCTGGCCCAGCTGGAACACCAGCCACAGGGGTTCCGGGTAGGCATACCAGCCTCCATCCTCCCAGCCGCTGCACCTTAGCTGATAGACTACACCGTAGGTCTCGTAAAGCTGCCGCAGGCCCAGGTAGGTTGCTTCATCAATCCGCATGGTGCGTCCTTCCGGCTGGAGCGGCGCCTGGTCGGCAAAGAAAACAGTCATATCCGCCGGCCTGTTGCTGTAAAAATAGGCCACTGCGGCGCTCTGGGCCGCCAGCGGCATGGGGGCGTCCCGCAGCATGGCGTCCGCCTCGGGGAAGGCGGTAAGGATACCCTCCTCCAGCAGATGGTACATCACCGCATAGTTGTAAGGCCCCACAGAAGCCAGGCGGGTGGGCTCCACCGTCTGGTAGTCCATCCCGATCAGTTCCCCCACATAGGTATAGTCCTCTCCCCGCCGGAAAAACAGCAAATCCACCGCCCTATAGGTATCCGGCACCGAGTAGGTCATCCGGTAGCACTCCATAGCATCATAGCCCTGCCACTCCGACGCCAGTTCCAGGCCGCTGAGATCGTCAAAGCAGACCTGCAGCAGCAGGCTGTCCGGGGGTGCATGGTAGCCTTCCCCCTCCAAAAAGGTCTGGGCCTGGGTCTCCACCTGCTCCGGGATTTGCTCCAGCTGGAATCCGCCCTCCGGCACCCCGCTGGATGGGCCCCACTGATACCACAGGGGAGTGTCAAAGCCGGTCAGTTCCTCCAACGGAATGAGCAGCTCCTCCGTAAGCGGAGCGGTGGCCTTGCAGTTGTAGTGGCGCCAGCTATCGTCCGCATACACCAGCAGATGCTGCCAGCCATCCACAGCGTCCACCGCCGGGTCGGCGTCGTCGGTCATGCAGGTGAGATAAAACTCCACGCCCCCGTCATCCCGAATGCGGAACCCGGTCACCGCCCCATCCCGGGCGACCAGGGCCACCTCCGTACCCGCCAGTTCCCCATTCAGGTACTCCTCCGCTCCCCGGCAGAGGGCATCCTCCGTGGTTCCCGCCAACTCCAGGGCCTCCGTCAGGGTGACCACCCGATCCTCCTGCCGGTCGTAGACCAGGGTGTAGATATCACCGTCGTTGCCGGAGCTGGCAGAGTCCAGGTAGAAGATCAGGTTATCATACCGCTCGGTGACCGCGGGATAAAACAGGCACCGCTGGCCCCCTGCCGTATTTATGGGGGCGGCCATGACGGTCTGATACTGACTTTTGAGGACGGCCAGGGCCTGGTTGACCGCCTGGGCGCCCTCCCCCTCCGCCGTCAGCCTGGGGATCTCAATGTAGTTGCCCAAGACGTCATAATACTGGGCATCCATCGTGAAACTTCCGGCCTGCGTGGTACTTCGGCAGGCCACCAGCCCTCCGCACAGGCCGATGGCCAGGGCTACCACCGCCACCAAAAGCAGGGCAGGCCGCTTGTGCCGGGCAAAGAGATTACGCAGGCGCTGCTCGGTGGCCTTTGCCGAGCCGCTCATATGGGTGGACAGCCTGGTATGCGGCACCTTCATACTTGTTCCTCCCCTTCTGTTACCAATCCAGCTGCCGGTAGCTGATCTGCTCCAGCGTACCATTTTCGTTCCAGATATATACCGCCTCCTCCGGACGGCCCACATCCCCCCGGATGTGTTCCACCACCTGCCGGTTCTCCGCGTCCAGGGTGGGATTGGAAAACAGGTAGGTGGAAAAGGAAAACCGGCTCGTCTCCTCGTCCCACAAGAACCACACATAGCTTACATTGTGGGGGAAGCTCGACTCCGCCAGCAGGCCCAAATCGGGGGAACCGTCAAAATTCAGGTCCCGGATATCCGGCTCCCCAATATTGGGGTCCCGGATCAGAAACAGGCCCCGGTAGAAGCTGTCCGGCGTATACACATCGTCCTCCACCGCCATGAACTGAAGCGGTGTGTCACCCTCATAGACCCGGATCTGCTCGATTGCCAGACAATAGGGCTGCTGGTCCAGCGGCTCCAGTTCCAGCTCCAGGGACAGGTTTCGCCCGGTGGCAGTGGTCATGGTAATCCGCTCGGTCTCCACCTGCCGGTTTCCCTCCGACAGGGCCTGCCGCACCTCCTCCTCGCTCCCTGTGACCACCCGGATGAGATTGGGCCAGAGCTGCTCCTCACCACTCCAGAACGTGGGGCAGAGCAGCACCTCCATTCCCAGCCACTCCTTCCCCGTCAAAACAGAGCAGGCCAGCAGGGTATACCGCTGTCCGCACAGGGTCTCCTCCCCCGGCGTCACCTGGACGATCTGCCACTGGGCGGAGGTATTGCTGGCCTGCCAGGGGTTATCCTGGTCTCTGGTGCGGCTCTCCACAACCCTGCGCAGCTCATTCATAACCCGCTCAGGGGCATGGTACCCCCCCGTCAGCTGGAGCCGCTCCCGAAAGGACCATTGGGGACCCTGGCCATACAGGCGCCAGTCATCCGCACCCTGAAAGATCTCTACCCCGCCGGGACAGGGCAGGGGTATTTTGTCCTCCCAGTAGTTCTGGTACTCCATCCAGACCTGGGCGTCCCCCTGCCGCAGATCTCCCTTCATGGGCCAGACCCAGGTAAAGTCGGTGCCGTCAAAGGCCAGCAGGCCCCCCTCTCCATAGGTGTAACCCTGCCCTCCGCCGTTGACGGTGTAGAGGAGATAGTCCACATCGTCCTTTCGGAAGGTGGAAACCTGGGGCCTTCCGCCGCTGGAGGTGGCGGAAAACACCGGCCCGGTAAGCTGGCCCCGGTCATCCTCTACGCCGATGACCAGGGCACAGCGGGGATAGTCGTCGTAAAAATGGCCGGCTACCAGGGTGCGCCCCTGGCCCTGGATACAGGCCAGCTCCTCCCGCTGAGGTTTCCCATCAAAACTGACCTCAGCGGCATCATACAGGGCATCCAGCCGCTGCTCCTGGCCAACCTGGGCACGGCAGGCCACCAGGGAGCCGCACAGGCCGATGGCAAAGCCCACCGCCATCACCAGGGCCAGGGCGGGCCGTCTGTGCTTGACAAAGAGATTGCGGACCCGTCCTTCGGTCTCCCTGGCCGAGCCGCTCATGGCCGTGGACAGCCGGGTTTTGGGCAATTTCATAGCGTTCCTCCTGTTATGTTTCCGATTGCAGCACCAGGTTGCCCTGGCTGTCCCAGCCGTAGGTGCGGGTCACCATGGCGTTCCAGTCCCGGTTCCACATCCGCTCCTCCAGCTGCCCCTCCTCAGGCAGCAGGGTCAGTTCCCCGGCCAGGGTGGCCAGATGGCGGAACTGTCCCGCCTCACTGTCCCACACAAACCAGCAGCGGCAGGCGTTCTGGGTGGCGTCGCATAGCAGGCCGAACTCCTCCACCCCGTCAAAGTTGATATCCCGGGTCGCCACCGGCCCCCCTGCCGGGGTGTCGGTCAAAAAGCCCTGGAAGGTGTGGACCCCGTCGTCCGCCACATCCTCCGGCGTGATGGTCTGGACCACCTGGCCGTCATTCAGGATGGTGATCCGGTCATACGCCCGCTGTGTCTCGTCCTGGGGCGGAGTACACCGTAGGGCCAGGGTCAGGGTCTCGTCCCCACCCACGTCCACCTCATAGGTATCGGTGAAGTAGCCGTCGGAGGTATAGGTAATCTGGCTGCCGTCCCAGGCCGCTGTTCCCCAGATGTGGCTGTGCCATTTGTCATATAGCTCCGGGATACGCAGAACCTGCAGGCCGTTCTCCCCGGTCTCCACATAGGCATTAGCTACGGCGTCCAGTTGGAACTGCTGGGCCAGCTTATTGTCCTCCACCTCCAGCACCACATAGGCGCAGGCGCCGTAGTTGGACCCGGGACTTGCCAGGGCGGCCAGCAGGGACTGCCGCTCTCTGGAGGTCATATGGAGCGGGGTGACCGTTGGGCTGGTGACCGCTGGATAACGCCAGGACAGCACCCCTCCGGTACCCAGGGTCCCCTCCATCTCCGTGGAGCCCTGGTCCTCCCCGTCCGGCCAGGTGGTTCTGGCCACCAGACGGTCGTCTCCCGCACCCTGGCCGTCCAGGGTAAGGTTCTCCAGATAACTGAGGCTGCTCCCATCCGGCAGGGGCTGTCCCTCCGGGGTAAGCACCACCTCACTCCAGTTGGCCGCCTCCAGCAGCCGGGACAGGGGTACCCGCTCCTCCCGCTCCGGCACATCGTCATAGGGCCAGACGTGGATGACCACCGTCCCATCCTCCGGCTGGAAGGCCAGCTCCACCATGCGCCAATAGTCCCCCTCCAGGCCCAGCAGAGCGGCTGCCGCCGCCTGGAGCTGCTGGGTCCGCAGGGACCCGTCAGGCCAATAGCGGTACACCTGCAGGAAGAATTCATTCTCCACCAGGGCGTCCACCGCCCCATCCCCGTCCAGATCTACCTGGTACAGGGGCATCCAGGTCTCCGTCAGCGGAAACTCTGTTCCGTCCGCCAGCCGGATCTGATAGGCATAATTATGCACGCCATCGTCTGTCAGGGTATGAGTCACAGTGCCGGAAAGGCCCAGCAGGTCGGCAAAGGGTACTATTTCCTCCCCCGGCTCCGTCAGGGCAAAGACCGGCTCCTCCGCCGCCGGAGCGGCGGAGCGGCAGGCCACCAGGGAGCCGCACAGGCCGATGGCCAGGGCCACCACCGCCACCAGGCCCAGGGCGGGCCGCCGGTGCTTGACAAAGAGATTGCGGAGTCGTCCCTCGGTCTCTTTGGCCGAGCCGCTCATGGCTGTAGACAGCCGGGTCTTGGGCAATGTCATGCTTTCTCCTTTCTCAGGGCAGCCACGGCCTGCAAAATCGCTCTGCCGTAAGCGGCGTGTTCCTCCTGGGGCAGGAACTTCAGGGCCCCCTCGTCGCAGGCCAGCTCGGTGTCCCGCTCCACGGAGCGCACCATCAGCCACACCAGGGGGTTGAACCAGTGGACGGCGTTCACCCACAGCACCAGGGTTTTCAGCCAGATGTCCCGGCGGCGGTAGTGGATCAGCTCATGGAGCAGGGCGTAGCGCAGGCTCTCACCTCCGGCCTCCTCCGGCAGCAGCAGCAGCGGCCTGAACAGCCCCGCCAGCATAGGTACCGCCAGACCGGGACACAGCCGCAACATGGGCCTGCGGTGGAGGGAGAGGCTGTCGCACAGGCCGTTGAACAGGCGGATGGTGTCCGCATCCTCCGCCGGGCGGCACCACCGGGCCAGGTATCTTTTAAACCGGAAATGGGCTATGAGATTCCACCCCAGCACCGCCGCGCCACCGGTTACCCATAGGGCCAGCAGAATACCGCCCACCGTGATGGGGGCGGGCTGGGTCTGCTCTGTGGGCAGAACCTCAGGCGCGGGGGTGGAGACCGGGACAGACGAGGGCGCCGCAGATGGGGCCGCCGTCTGAACGGGCTGGGAGGGCTGGGCGGCGCTGGGCCGGGGCGTCCTCACCGGCTGGTAGATCACCCGGTCCGGCGGCACCTGGATCTGGATGGGGGCGGAGGCCGACCCGGCGGGCAGCAGAGGCAGGGGGACGGCCAGCCGGAGGGCCAGCAGCAGCCAGGCCCAGCACCGCCACCTGGCCCCGTACCGTCCCCGGGTCAGCTTGGCCAGCACCACCAGCAGCAAAGCCACCGCCCCGCCGCCCAGGCTTACCCCGGCGATGGAGGTCAAAAAGTCCGTCATACCTGCTTCTCCCCGCTCAGTTCATCCAGCAGATCCCGCAGCTCGTCCAGGTCCCGCTCCTCCAGGCCGTTCTTGGCCAGAGCCGCCAGGAAATTGCGGGGGGAACTGCCGTACAGTTTGGAGAGTACCGCCTGACTGTCAAAGGCCAGGTAGTCCTCCCGGCTCACCAGCGGGGTGTACAGGTTGCTCTTCCCCTCCCGGCGAACCGCCGCAAAGCCCTTCTCCACCAGGCGGGTCAGATAGGTATTCACCGTATTGGAGGCCCAGCAAAAGCCCTCCAGGGCGGTCTCCAGGGCAGCGCGCGGAGTATCCGGCCCGGAGGCCCACAGGGCCTTCATCACTTCCAGCTCGGTATCGGGCAGTCGTTTCATCGCTATCACCAACTTCATTTGTAGTGGATATCATTATACTACATTTGAAGTGGATGTTTGTCCAGTTACAATCCAGTTACAGGGACGCAAAAAGCCCTCCGCCGAGCCGGCGGAGGGCTTTGGTTGTCTTATTCCACGGTATAGTCAGTGACTTCCGTCTGCGCGGCGGCCTGAGAGATATCCTCGTCGGACAGGGTGCCGTCCTTCTTGATCTGGGCGATACGGGCTTTGTTTTCCTCAATGTTGATCTTGGCGGTGGTAATGCGCTGGCAGAGGGCGGCATAGGCGGGCTCCGGTGCCCCGCCCCGCTCGGCATAGTAGAGTTTGCCGATCTCCAGATAGGCTTTCCGGATGGCGTCCTCCTCCCCGGAATTGTTGAGGGAGAGCTTGGTGATCTCCATCAGCTGCTTGGACTTGGCCATACCCGCCCGGCCCAGGTCGGTGGCTTTATCCTTCAAATCGTCAAAAAAGGCCATACTTCTTACCTCCTTGCGGTATGGTGTCTCACATGCTGGCCCTATTCTACCCCCAATTCCCGGCGTACGCAAGAGAACGCGGGGGGATTTCACATAAATTTAATCCTTCTTTTTCTGGAAGGCAAAAAACCGCTGACCGAAATAATTGAGGATGGTATACAGGGCCATGCCGCCCAGCTTGGTGAGCCGCTCCTGCCAGATGGGGTCCATGCCGGTATTGCCCAGTACCCAACCGGCGATGGGCTGGGCCAGGGCGTAGGCGATCACATAGCACACCGCCACGTTGACGGCGAACTTCACCGCCGAGCGCAGGAAGGTCTCCTCGCTGTGGAAGGTAAAGTGGCGGTTGAGGAAAAAGCTCATCACCGCGCCGGCCACATAGGCGATGGCGGTGGAGGGCCAGTAGCCCAGCCCCTCCAGCAGGAACATGAGGATCATGGACAACAGGGTGTTGCCCACCCCCACCAGCAGGAACTTGGGGATGGAGTTATCAATCAGCTTTGCCATGCTCGTCCTCCAAAACCTCGCGGATCAGGAACCGGGGCCGCTCCTTGGTCTCCAAATAAATTTTGCCAATGTATTCACCGATGACACCCAGGGACAGCAGGATCAGGCCGCCGATGGCCCACACCGAGCAGATCATGCTTGCCCAGCCCAGAATGGTCTCCCCCATGGCCCAGCGGACGATGGAATAGATGAGCATAATGATGCTCACCAGGAACACCAGGAAGCCCAGGCCGGTAATCATGCGGATGGGCTTGACCGACAGGGAGGTAATGCCCTCCATGGCGAAGGAGAGCATCTTTTTCAGGGGATACTTGCTCTCTCCGGCAAACCGCTCCCCCCGCTCATACTCCACGGTGCCGGTGCGGTAGCCGATCATGGGTACAATGCCCCGGAGGAACAGGTTGACCTCCTTGAACTGCGCCAGGCCTTCCAGAGCCCGGCGGGACATGAGGCGATAGTCGGCGTGGTTGAACACCGTCTCCGCTCCCATGGAGTTCATCAGCCGATAAAAGCCCTCAGCGGTGAAACGCTTGAAAAAGGTGTCCTTCTTCCGGGAGGAGCGCACACCGTACACAATGTCACAGCCTGCATAATACTGCTCCACCATAGCGTCCACCGCGTTGATGTCATCCTGGAGGTCGGCGTCCATCGAAATGGCCATGTCGCACCGCTCCTTGGCGGTCATCAGCCCTGCCAGCAGGGCGTTCTGGTGGCCCCGGTTACGGCTCAGGTCCGCCCCGGAGAAAATGGGGCAGCTCTCATGCAGCTCTTTAATGATCTGCCAGGTCCGATCCTTGGAACCGTCGTTGACAAAGAGTACCCGGCTCTCCCGGGAAATGGTTCCCGCGGCCATCATGGCCTCCAGCTTTTCCTTCAACCGGCGGGCGGTCTCGGGCAGCACCTCTTCCTCGTTGTAGCAGGGGACGACAATGTAGAGAACCTCTTCCATATCATTCCAACTTCCTTATATCTTTTGTCTGCTGTGTGCCATTATACGCCTTTTTGACGAAAAAAACACCGTTAAGTTTCTTCTTGACCAAATAAAGAAATGTCCAATACCGCACAGATCCGCATCAGCACATCTACAGATGGCTTTTTCCGTCCGCTCTCAATCTCCGCGATGAAAGGCTGCGACACCTGGACCAGCTGGGCCAGTTTGCCCTGGCTCAACCCCTTTTCCTGCCTCTTTTCTCGAATCAGCGTCCGATAGTCCATCCGCATCACTCCTTTTCCCCTATTATAGCTGATAGCAATACCCTTTTCATCTATAGCTTTTAGCTATTGACTTTCTTCCTCCCATGTCATAATATAGCTATAAGCTATATTATGGAGGTGCAGTTATGGAACCACCCTTTGTACTGTTGGAACAGGCCAAAACCCTGCTGCTCCAGAAAAAACTGTCCCCCCTGGCCCACTATGAGAAGGCCAGGGAGGACAGTGAAGCCGCCTGGAAACAATTCTGCCTTACCCATACGGCGCAAATACGGGACGAGGTGCTGGAGTTGCTGGATCGCCGGGACGGGATGTGGGATCTGCGGCAGGACGCCGCCTTCTGCCTGGGGCTCCAGCTGGGCATGGAGCTGGGGCGGCTGGAGGAATTTTGGGGCCGGGAACCATAAAACGGGCGGCCACAAGGGCCGCCCGCCGTTACTCCTCCAATTTGTGCCGCAATCGCTCCACCGCCCGGCGCTCAATGCGGGACACCTGGACCTGGCTCACCCCCAGCACCCGGGCCGCCCGTTCCTGGGTCATGCCCCGGTAATAGCGCAGCAGGATCACCTGCCGCTCCCGGTCGGGCAGGGCATCGATGGCTCCCCGCAGGGACTCCCGCTCCACGATGCCCTCCTCCATACCGTCGGTACCCAGCACACTCTCCAGGGTGAGCCCGTCCCCCGTCTCCATCTGGAGGGAGGCCACCGGCAGCCCCGCCTCCTCGGCGGCGGCGATCTCCTCCGGCTCCAGCCCGGTGGCCTCAGACAGCTGGGACAGGGTGGGTTCCCGGCCCAGGGAGGCCGCCAGCCGTTCCCGGGCCGCCCGGATGGCCATGCCCCGCTCCTTCAGACCTCGGCTGACCTTGATGGTTCCGTCGTCCCGCAGGTAGCGGCGGATCTCCCCGGCGATCTTGGGTACGGCATAGGTGGAAAACTGGCAGCCGAAGGCGGGGTCAAAGCCCCGCACCGCCTTCACAAAGCCCAGGCAGCCCAGCTGATACAGATCCTCCGGCTCCACCCCCCGGCCATAATAGCGGCGCACGATGGACCAGATCAGCCCGCCGTTTTCCTCAATCAGGCGGGTGCAGGCCTCATTGTCGCCCTTCCGGGCCTCCTCCAGCAGGGCGGGGGTATCCGCCACGCTCATCAGGCCCCTCCCATCCGGCGGGAGATCTTGCGGCGCATGGTGACCGCGGTCCCCTTTCCCGGCGCGGAGCGTACCTTCACCAGGTCCATAAAACTCTCCATAATGGTAAAGCCCATACCGCTGCGCTCCTCTCCGCCGGTGGTGTACATGGGACGGCGGGCCTGCTCCACATCGGGTATGCCCACCCCCTTATCCTTGATCTGGATCTCCAGGGTGTGGTCCTCAAACAGCCGCAGCCGCATCTGAACCAGCCCCAGGTTTTCCGGATAGGCGTGGACGATGCAGTTGGTCACCGCCTCGCTCACCGCCGTTTTGATGTCGTTGACCTCCTCCAGGGTGGGATCCAGCTGGGCGGCAAAGCAGGCCGCCGTGGTGCGGGCAAAGCCCTCGTTGGCCGACCGGCTGAGAAAGACCACCGTGGCCTCGTTCATCGGTTTCATTATGTAGTTCCTCCGTCATTCAAATTTGATCAGCCGGTCCAGGCCGGCCGCCCGCAGTACCTTTCCCGCCTGCACCGGCACGTTGACCACCTTCATGGTCCCCTCCAGCTCCGCCATCCGGCGGCTGGCCCGCAGCAAAACGGCGATGCCTGAGCTGTCCATAAAGCTGACGCCCCCCAGATCCACCGTCAGCTGGCGGGGCAGGTTCAGGTCGATCTGCCGTACCAGTTCGCTCAAAATCTGTTTGGCCCGGTGGTGATCCACCTCGCCGTCAATGGCCGCGTACAGCGCCCGGTCCTCCCCTTTGCAGGTCACTGACATGGCTCGTCCCTCCTGTAAAAAAAAATCGCAGTATACCAAATTTTGGTATACTGCGATCCTATCACAGATGGGGCATATATTTTGTCGAAGGACTCACCGGACCAGGGAAAAATCGGTAAAGATCCATTTCTCCCCCACCTTTTCGTAGGGGAAGTCAAAAGTGAGGGTATCCACCACCGCGCCGTCCTGCTCCGGGTCCAGCACCTCCACCGTCACCCGGACGGTGCAGCGGTTGGGATCTCCGTCCCGCAGCACCTGGGCGGTTTCGGCGCCCCGGGTCACGTCGGTACCCCGGCCGCCGTCCTGCACATAGAGCGCGCCCTCAATGTCCACATACTGGGTACCGTCGTAGGGCAGCAGCTTTTCCACCAGGTCGTCGGAAAACAGGCTTTTCAGATAGCCCCGCAGGCTGGCGGTGCTGTCGATGCCGGGATAGTCCACCCGGTAATAGGTGACGCCGTTCACCTCCCGGCTGTCTGCCGGGTCAAAGGGCAGCGTCTCCACCTGGAACCACCAGAAGGCCTCCACTGCCGAACGGTAGGCAGCCAGCACTTCTTCATCGTCAGGCCCGTCGTAAACAGGCGGGGTGGGGGTGGGCTCCGCGGAGGGCTCCGGTGTGGCCGTAGGTTCCGGCATGGTTGTGGGACGGGCCGTTGGGGTGGGGGAAGGCTTTGCGGAAGGGGTAGGCTTGGCGCTCTGCTCCACCTCCGGAGCGAGGGAACTGCTGGGCTGCGCGGTAGACACCGCCTCGGTGTCCTGACAAGAGCTGGTACAGCCGCCCAACAGCAACAGCACTGCCAGCAGTGGGATCAGCCTTTTCAACACTCCAACCTCCTTTCCACGGCCTCTATTCAAACAGGCCGCAGGATATTATGCTACATTTTATCCGATTCTGCCCGGAAGCACAACCACAGTTGTGTAACAAAGTATGACAATATAGGCACAGAAACGCCGCCATCCGCGTTCGATGGCGGCGTTTCTCCGTTTTTCTGCTGTTTTATCAGCCCAGAGCAGCGGCAGACTCTTCCAGTTTTACCAGAAGATCGCGCAGCTTGCCGGCCCGCTCCCGCTCGGCCTCCACCACGTTGGCGGGGGCCTTGTTCACAAAGCCGGGGTTATTCAGCTTGGCCTCCAGCTTGTCCAGCTCCTTGCGGTTCTTATCCAGCTCCTTCTGGATGCGGGCGCGCTCCTTGTCCAGGTCCACCAGCTCGGCCAGGGGCAGATACAGCCGGGCGGCGTGGGTGGCTACGGTCACCATACCCTGGGCGTCCACCTCCTGGGTGGCCTCCACCACCGTTACGTCGCTGGCGTAGGCCAGACGCTTCAGGAAGGGGATGCCCTGATGGAACACAGCCTGCTCCAGGGTGGAGACGGTGAGCTGCGCCTTCTTGGAGGGGGGCACGTTCATCTCGGCCCTTCTGGCCCGGATGGCCCGGATGGCGTCCATAATCAGCTCCATGGCCTTCTCCTCCTCGGGGAAGTCCAGGTTGGCGTGGTGTTCCGGCCACTGCTGGAGCATCAGGTAGTCGCCCTGATGGGGCAGCGCCTGCCAGATCTCCTCGGTGATGAAGGGCATGAAGGGGTGGAGCAGCTTGAGGATCTCGGTCAGCACATAGCACAGCACCTGCTGGGCCCGGATCTTGGAGTCCTCGTCCTCCCCCTGGAGGCGGGTCTTGGTCAGCTCGATATACCAGTCGCAGTAGGAATCCCAGATGAAGTCGTACACCTTCTGGGCGGCCACGCCCAGCTCGTAACGCTCCATATTCTCGGTGATCTCGGGGATGACGCTGTTGAGCTTGGACAGGATCCACTTATCCTCCAGCTCCAGCTTGTCGGGCAGCTGGCACTGGTCGATGGTCAGGTTCATCATCAGGAAGCGGGAGGCGTTCCAGATCTTGTTGGCGAAGTTGCGCATGGCCTCGCACCGCTCGGTGTAGAAGCGCATATCGTTTCCGGGGGAGTTGCCGGTGACCAGATTGAAGCGCAGGGCGTCGGCGCCGTACTGGTTGGCCATCTCCAGGGGATCGATGCCGTTGCCCAGGGACTTGGACATCTTGCGGCCCTTGTCGTCCCGCACCAGGCCGTGGATGAACACGGTGTGGAAGGGGGGCTTGCCGGTATGCTCGCAGCCGGAGAAGATCATGCGGGCCACCCAGAAGAAGATGATGTCGTAGCCGGTGACCAGCACGTCGGTGGGATAGAAGTACTTCAGGTCCTCGGTCTCCTGGGGCCAGCCCAGGGTGGAGAAGGGCCACAGGGCGGAGGAAAACCAGGTATCCAGCACGTCCTCCTCCTGCTTAATATTGTGGGAGTGGCAGTGTTCGCATTCGGTGGGGTCGTCCTCGGACACGGTGATGTGGCCGCACTCCTGGCAGGTCCAGGCGGGGATCTGGTGGCCCCACCACAGCTGGCGGGAGATACACCAGTCGTGGACGTTCTCCATCCAGTTGGTGTAGATCTTGGAGAAGCGGTCGGGGACGAACTTGACCTCGCCCTCATTGACCACCCGCAGGGCCTCCTCGGCCAGGGGCTTCATCTTGACAAACCACTGGGCGGAGATGAGAGGCTCCACGTCGTTGTGGCAGCGGTAGCAGGTACCAACGTTGTGCTGGTGGGGCTCCACCTTGACCAGATACCCCTGCTCCTCCAGGTCGGCCACAATGGCCTTCCGGGCCTCGTAGCGGTCCATGCCGGAGTAGCGGCCGTAGCCCTCCACCACCTTGCCGTTGTCGTCCAGCACACGGATGGTCTCCAGGTTCTGCCGCAGGCCCACCTCAAAGTCGTTGGGGTCGTGGGCGGGAGTCATCTTCACGCAGCCGGTGCCGAACTCCATGTCCACATAGTCGTCGGCCACGATGGGCATCTCACGGCCCACCAGGGGCAGGATGCAACGTTTGCCCACAATGTCCTTGTACCGCTCGTCGTTGGGGTTGACCGCCACGCCGGTGTCGCCCAGCATGGTCTCGGGCCGGGTGGTGGCCACGATGACGTACCGGCCCTCCTCCCCCTGGATGGGGTAGCGGATGTGCCAGAAGTTGCCCGGCTTGTCCTGATACTCCACCTCGGCGTCACTGAGGGCGGTGACGCAGTTGGGGCACCAGTTGATGATACGGCTGCCCTTGTAGATCAGGCCCTTCTTGTACAGGGAGACAAACACATGGCGGACGGCCTTGCTGAGGCCCTCGTCCATGGTGAACCGGGCCCGGGACCAGTCGCAGGAGGCGCCCAGCTTCTTCTGCTGCTCCACGATGCGGTTGCCGTACTTGTGCTTCCAGTCCCACACCCGCTCCAGGAATTTCTCCCGGCCCAGGTCATAACGGGACAGGCCCTCGTTTTTGCGCAGCTCCTCCTCCACCTTGATCTGGGTGGCGATGCCGGCGTGGTCGGTGCCGGGCACCCACAGGGCGGCGTAGCCCTGCATCCGCTTGAAGCGGATCAGGATGTCCTGGAGGGTGGAGTCCATGGCATGGCCCATGTGGAGCTGGCCGGTGACGTTGGGGGGCGGCATGACAATGGTGAAGGGCTTCTTGTCGGGATCACGGTGGCCCTCAAAGCAGCCGTTTTTCTCCCACATCTCGTAGACGCGGCCCTCCACCTCCTGGGGTTCATAGACCTTGGGAAGTTCTTTCTTCATCTGTTACACTCCTTTTCGGGGCAAAAAAGGTTCGCCCCAAGCTGTTGCTCAGGGCGAACCGAACTCAGTCCGCGGTACCACCTGAATTTCCCTTGCGGGACACTCATTGCCTCTGTAACGGGAGGATTCCGCCGCTTCTTACTGCCTTCACAAGCGGGACTCCGGGACGACCTTCCCCGCGCCTCCGGAGAGCCTTGCACCAGACCGGCTCCTCTCTGTACCTTTTGCGCAGGTACTCCTTCCCATCTCAGCCTTTGGGACATAGTATATGCACTTTTCCGGCAAATGTCAAGCCCGACCGATCACCGCAGCTCCTTGTCGCAGTATGCGCAGCAATCCACGCCGCCGTTCTGCTTCACCAGGGGGGGCAGATAAAGCTCGGTCTGGGTGATGCAGTTGGGATTGGAACATACCGGCTTGGTGCCGATCTCCACCGCGCCGGGGCGCATCCGGTCCTGATTGGCCAGGTCGGTGAGCAGGGCCATGCGGGCGTACATGCCGTAGCGGGCCTGCTCGAAGTAGACCGCCCGGGGATCGTCGTCCACATCGATGGCGATCTCGTCCACCCGGGGCAGGGGGTGCATCACCAGCAGGTCCTTTTTGGCCCGGTCCAGCTTCCGGCGGGTGAGGACGTACACGCCTTTGCACCGCTCATACTCCAGGGGGTCCACAAACCGCTCCCGCTGGATACGGGTCATATAGAGTACGTCCAGCTGGGGGATGACCGCCTCCAGACCGGTGACCTCGGTAAACCACATGTCGTTCTCCCGCATAAAGGCCCGCATATATTCGGGCACCGCCAGCTCACGGGGGGCGATGAGGAAGAACTTGAGCCCCTTGAACTTGGCCAGGGCCTTAATGAGGGAATGAACGGTACGGCCGTTCTT
Source organism: uncultured Flavonifractor sp. (assembly GCF_944383115.1). GTDB lineage: Bacteria > Bacillota > Clostridia > Oscillospirales > Oscillospiraceae > Flavonifractor. Next base: position 21,546 of record NZ_CALWOJ010000029.1, read on the forward strand.
CAGATCGCCGCACAGGCCCACGGACAGCCCGTCCACCCCGCCCCGCAGGCGGGTGATGGTGGTCAGGTCGGCGGTGGTCTGGGTGGGATGCATGTGGCCGCCGTCGCCGGCGTTGATCACCGGCACGTCAGAGTAAAGAGAAGCAGCCTTGGCGGCGCCCTCCTTGGGGTTGCGCATGACCACCACATCGGCGTAGCCGGACACCATTTTAATGGTGTCCTTCAAGGTCTCGCCCTTTGCAGTGGAGGTGGACTTTGGATCAGCAAAGCCAAACACGGTACCTCCCACCCGCAGCATAGCGGTCTGGAAGGAGAAATTGGTGCGGGTGGAGGGCTCATAGAACAAACTGGCCATCACCCGCCCCCGGCAGGCGTCCATAAAATCGGCGGGGTGGTCCATAATATCACTGCACCGCTGGTACAGGGAATCCCACTCCGCCCT
>NZ_CALWOJ010000030.1 GCF_944383115.1 uncultured Flavonifractor sp.
TTGAGCTGGCCGTTGATGGTGTTGGAGACATCTTCGGACAGCTGCTGGGTCACCTGGGCCACTGTTTCCTCCGTGGCATCCTTCAGCTCCGCTGATGCGCCGTCCACCACAGATTCTAGTTCCCCATTTATCTTTGCGGAGATGCTGTCCACTTCGTCTGAAATAAGCTGTTCCAGCCCTATCAGCGCCCCGGCAATCTTTTCATTGGCCAGGGCGGCGCAGGACTGGACGGTGTCGTCCAGCTGCTTGGCCTTGTCGTTGAGAGCCTTGACAAGGGCGTTGTCATCCACCAGGGCGTCCACCATAGCGGAGAGGGCCTGCTCAGCAAACGGCTGCATCTCGGCGCCGTTGAGGCTCTCCAGGTAGGGGGCGGCGGCCTCAGTGAGCTGGGCGCGCACCGTATCCTTGGTCCAGGTAATGCCCTGCTGGATGCCCTTGGTAAACATCTGGTCCACCCTGTCCACCAGCAGGGTCTGGAGGGTCTGGATGCAGGAGTTGATGGAGGACTGGACCATAGTACGAACCTCTCGATTTATTTCATTTAATAGCTCTTCGCCGCTCCCTTTCAGGCGGTCGGCCGACTCGTCAATGAGCTGCTGAATGTTATTAGTTACAATTTCCTGAACATCCTTGGACCATTCCTTAATGGTGTTTTGCGCCAGCTCCTGGACTTTTCCCCCGTCTAACAGTGTCTCCGGCTTCATGGTCCAGCTTTCATAGTTCTTAATGAGTTCCACCTTTTCCCCCTTCATGAGACGGGAGAGGTCGGAGAGGGACTCGGCGTAGGCCAGGCAGACGTCGATGACCACCTGGGCCACCTTGTAGGGGAAGACGCCGCAGGTGGCGGCCTGGATAGCCAGTGCGGGGGGGCGGGTCAGGTTGTTGATCTCCCCGTTGGTGATGGCCACGATGGCGTTGCAGGCAAAGCGGATGGCCAGAATGTTGTTCTTGGCGTAGCTGACGTTGATGATGGGGCCAGGGGCCTCGCTGATGGTGAAGAAAAACAAGAACTTCTGTGCCTTGTCGCCCTTGTCGCCGTAGATGATGTACTCCATCTCGCAGCCCATGAGGGGGTTATTTTTGGTATTGATGGGTACGTTGGTCATGGTGGTGAGGCCCTGGTCGTCCTTTTTGGTGGCGCAGGAGAAGTTGGAGTCCACATACTGGGTGACCAACAGGTTGTCCCGGCCATTCTCCAGAAAATCGTCGATGCCGCTGACCAGGTTAATGACCAGGTCCATCATGGAGGCCAGCTGGCCCAGGATAGCGGTGTTGCCGGAGCCCAGGTCCCCATAGTCCTTGGCGCCGCCGCCGCCGATGCCACCGGAGGGGGCGTCGGCAAAAACGCTGGCGCTGCCGGCCTGGGATCCAGTGGCATCGCCGTCGGAAGCCGCCGTCTCCTCCCCAGCCATCTCGTTGACATTTTCTGCGGTCTGATCCAGATTGTCGTCGTTTTTCTCCCCCTCACCGGAGGTGTAGTTGCACTCCATGTACACATAGTAGGCGGGGGGCGCCACGGTGGTACCGTCGTCCAGCTTGAGTACCTCGCTGCCGATGGGCTTGACGTAGCAGTCTTTGGTCTGGCGCTGCTCGCCGCTGATCAGCTGGTAGCCGGGGCTTCCGGTGTAATCTTTATAGTCATCCAGGGTCTGCCGCCCCAGCTTGTCGTTGCTCTGATAGATGGAAATGTCGGCCAGGGAGCGGCCGTAGAGGGTGCAGTCGTGGCTCAGACGGCCGATCTCGCCGCTGTCCTCATCGCCCAGATAGGTTTTAATGGCCCGGATCTGGGATTCGATGGCGTCCAGATCCTGGGTGGTAAAGTTCTGCTTGTTCTGCTCCACCTGGCTTTGGATACCGGCATAGAAGTCGTCCTCGGAGGTGTTTTTCTTATAGTCTTTTGCCGCATTCTCAAGGGCAGCATTGGCGGTGGAAACCTCATTCATGGCGTCACGCACCCGGTCCACCTGGGTCAGCATGCTGTCCAGCGCGGAGCCAATGGCGCCAATCATATTGGCCAAATACTCGTACCATTCGGTCATATGCTTTTCAGAGGCCATTTTCTGGGCGCTGCCCTGATAGTCCTGGATGGTCTGGGCGGCGGTACGGACATTTTCGCCTACCTGCTCGCGGGCATCTTTCAGCTGGTCGTCATACGCCTTCGCCTTCTCCTCAAAGGGGGTGACTACCTCTTCATAGGCCTCGGTGAGAAGCATCCAGCCCTCCTGCACCGACAGGGCGTCGCCGCTGAGCTGCTTCCCTTCCTCCCACTTGGTCTCCCCGTGGGCTTCCAGGGTGAGGATGGCCTGACACAGCTGCTTCATGTCCTCGCCAAAGCTGCGGTACTTGCTGAACAGGCTGGACAGGGTATCGGAATCCACGGTACCCAGCTGGGTCACCGCGCTCTCCATCCGGCTCAGGTCAAAACCGTTGAGGGCATTGTTCAGGTCGGAACGGGCATCGGACAGGGTGTAGTCGTCATTGAGCGATTTGGCGGACACGCCGGACATCTTGAAGGTATAGTAGCTCTCGCCCTGGTACTCGGTACGCTCCTTGTCCTTGCTGATATCGGGCAGGTCGTCCATTGTGATGGCGTCGGCCAGCTGCTCCCGGATGATCTTGTCCGCCTTTTCCAGGCAGGAGCGGACGGTGTTCAGGCCGCCGGGGTAGAAGCTGTTACGCTTAGCCAGGTAATCCGTCAGCAGCTGGTCCAGATGCACGATGGCGTCATAAAGCCGCTGGGATTCCTCCGCCAGGGTGGCCACCTTCTGGTCGGTGGTCACCTTCTCCTTCAGGACCTTGGCCTGCTCCCCCACCTTCTTGAATACGCCCAGGGAGTCCAACAGGCTCATGCCGATGTCGGCAGGGCCCCTGTATTTCATAAATTCCACGATCTGGCTCTTCAAAATCTCCGGGTTGGCCAGGCTGCTGCCCGGCAGTCCGCCAGCCGTGAAATTGCTGTATTCTACGTCAACAAAATTGCGGGTCACATCCTCCGCACGGGTCAGGCCCAGCAGGTCCTGACTGCCGTCTACCACCGCCTGGCCCAGCTCGCTGTCCGCGTCCACGGCCTGCATCAGTTCGCCGGCGTGGAGGCTGTCCCGGAAATAGCTCTCCAGGCCCAGGTTGTCGTCCTCGGAGGATTGGCTCATGGCGTACAGGCCGTATACGTCGGCCAGGACGCTGTCATAATTGGCCAGCGCGGCGTTTACCGTCAGCTCGCCAGCGCCCTCCACCGACGCGATGGACAGGTTCAGATTGCTGTCGTCCACCAAAATGCCGATCAGCCACAGAAAGGGCAGCAGGATGGCGGAGAGGAAAATGGAAATGGAGCCCTTGTTATGCTCACAAAACCGCATCCACCAGTTCATAATCCCGTCCTCCTTCCTTCGTTAGCCTTTGAAAAAGTCGCTGATCCTTGTGAAGGCGATCCCAATGGTCTCGGTGATCTTGCTTACCGTCTCGGATTTCTCGCTCAATTCCTCAATGATATCTTCCACAAATTTTACATTGCGTACAAATTCCGTCTGGGAAATGACGGGCGCCGTCACTTCCACCTTAATCTCCGCCTTGTCGGGCAGGCCCACAATGCGGAATACGCTGGGCAGCTTGAACGCCTGGGTCACGGAGACTTTGGCGTTCTTGGAAATGAAGCCGGTCACACCGCCCACATCCGGGTCGGCCTTTTCCACATAGATGGCCTCCACCGGGGAGAGGGTGCCGGCGTTGATGATGGTCTCCATTTTCTTCTCCGCCGTATTCTCAATGGCGGAGGCGTTGTAGCCGTTGTTAAAATACCGGTAGGGGTCCCGGGGGAGTCTGGGCTCGTCCTCCAGGGAGGCCTTTTCCCGATAGCCGGCCAGATTGCTCTCCGGCTCGGTGCCGAAATCAATGAGCGTGGTGGCGTTGGGATCGTTGTAGATGCGCTGCACCGTCATGGCCGCCCGGTAGGCCGCCGACTCCAGCAGCGCGCTCTGGTGAAAATAGTAGCCTACCATCAGAATAAAGCAGATGCCGATCAGGCACAGCGGCAGCACGCACAGATATTCAATGATGGTGGAAGCTCCCTGCTCTTCCCGCAGCTTTTTCATCTCTGCGATCCCCCTTTTTGGTTGGGGATGGCCCCCGCCAAAGGCGGGAGCCATCCCTCCCTCATACGGTCTCGGATGCCGTTACGGCATGGTGAATTCCTGACCCAGATCGCTCACCTTGCCATCCACGTTGCCCCAGATGTTGTTGAGCAGATCCTGGATCTTGTCCCGGAAGATCACCGCCAGCAGGATCACGACGGCCAACAGGATGATGGCCGCGATGATCTCGGCGCCGCCCCGCTCTTCCCGGGCCAGCTTGCGGCCGGCGGAGGTGCAGGAGTCCTTGACGCCCTGACACAGAAGGTACAGCTTCATCCACATTGCATTCATACAGATTCCTTCTTTCTTCTTTTCATGGTCTCTTTCTATTACAAGGGGATCAAAAGGCGATCCCACTCATAATCGGTACGCACAGCATGATCAGCAGGCCCAGCGTCATGATGGTGATGGGGATGAGCAGCTTGGTGGACGCCTCCTCACCCCGGACGCGGACCGCCTGCTTGCGCTCCTGCCAGCTCTCAGCGGCATACTGCCGCAGGAAATCCACCAGTTCCCGGTTGCCCTTGGTCAGGTTCTGGTTCAGAGAGGCGGCAAATTTGGTGACGCTCTCCTCCCGGCAGCGGCGGGCAAAGTCCAGATAGGCCTGGCCCTCCGATACGCCGTTGTTCATGTTCAGCACCGCCAGGCGCATCTCCTCGTAAAGCACACCCTCACCCGACTGGCTGATGCGCTCCCACGCTTCGCGCACAATGAGGCCCGCATTCACCAGTAGCGCCAGGGTGGACACCACCGTGGGGAATTCCCGGTTGATGGCCCGGCTGCGGGCCGTCATGATATCGGTCACCGTGGTCTCAAAATAGTACGCCACCCCCGCCGCCGCTACCAGTGCAAGCAGGATGAGAATGGGGGTGTCCAAAATCACCGACAGGGACAACGCCACAACCAGCACCAGCAGCGGTATGGTGATCTGTTTGGCTACCAGCAACCGGTAGTGATATTCCGCGTATTTCTCCCCGTGGATGACGGCACACTGGGCGATCCGGCGCTGGGCACGGGGAGAGGCAAAGTTGATCCGCAGCAGTTGGCACAGGGAAAAGCCCGCCACATAAAAGCCACGGAAGGGGTCCTTGGCAGAGACGCTCTGCACCAGAGGCGCATACCGCTTCTGCCCCATGATCAGGCCGCTGAACAGCAGCCCGGCGGCCCCGGTGGCAACGCCCATAACAATCAGTTTGATGATGATTCCCATGGCTGCGCTCCCCTACAAGTCGATTCTCAGGATCTTCTTACCCACCAGGTAGGCCACAATGAAACAGGCCAGGCCCGCCGTGGTGGAGAGCATCCCCTGCACAGAACGCAGGTCGATCATATCGCTGCCCATCATTTTCAGCAGGAAGATAAAGACCACCGGCATGACCAGCATGGCGTTCTGTTCCATCCGCTTGGAGGCTACCGCCGTATTGATCTCCAGCTGTACGTCCACCTTGTCGCAGATGATCTGGTAGGTACTTTTCACGATCTCACGGACGTTGCCGCCTTTGCGGTAACAGATCTCAAATACATCGGCAAAATTCTTGATGTCGGGCAGGCCGCTGCGGGTGCCGAAGTCGCCCAGCAGCACCTCCACGTTGATATTGTCGGCAATGCCCTCGGTGATGATGGCCATCTCCCGGCTGATATCGCTCTCCGGACCGTGCTGGACCACCATATCCGCCGCCACCGCCTCAAAGGCCTGGGGTACGTTGGAGCCCGACCCCAGAGAGGTGGACAGCGACTCCAGACAGTCTCTGAATTGCAGCAGTAGCTTTTGCTTGCGCTTTTCGATGAGCTGCTTCCTGCGCGCTTTGGGGTAGATCAGGCCGCAGGCCACCGCCACAACGGCGGACAGGATCAGACTTTCATAAAAGATAAAGCTGACCACCCCGCCCGCCAGGAAGCCTATCGCAAAATACAGGATCTGCTGGGAGGGGGTAAAGGGACATACTTCGTAGTCGTCGGCGTTGCCCAGCAACCCCTTGCGGGGCGGCGCGGGCGGCGCCTTCTTCTTCCATGTCAAGGTCAATGCAACCACTCCCTCTCTTTCTGCAGGCGTCAAATTACGGCATTATATCCGCTGCGCCGCAGCTTTTCCACATTCACCATGGGGTTTTTGGTGCGGATCAAACGGCCGGACACCTTCTCCATGGTACTCTTGTCGTCCTCCTCAAACACATAGAGGGGGTTGACCTGGATCTCCCCGTTTTCCACGCCCAGGATCTCGCTGATGGCCATCGTGCGTCGGGAATAGTCCCGCAGCCGGGCCAGGTGTACGATAATGTCGATGGCGGAACCAATCTGCTGGCGGATGGCGGGCAGAGGGATCTCCGCACCCTGCAGCACCATGGTCTCCAGGCGGCTGAGCATGTCCACCGTACTGTTGGCGTGGCCGGTGGACAGGGACCCGTCATGGCCGGTATTCATGGCCTGGAGCATGTCCAGCGCCTCCGCGCCGCGGACCTCGCCTACAATGATACGCTCCGGGCGCATACGCAGAGATGCTTTGATCAGATCCCGGATGGTAATGGCGCCCGCGCCCGACGTGTTGGCGTTGCGGGCCTCCAGCACCACCAGGTCCTCCACCTGTTTGAGCTGCAGTTCCGCCGAGTCCTCGATGGTGATGATGCGCTCATTTTTGGGAATGAAATTGGACAGGGCGTTGAGGAACGTGGTCTTGCCCGAACCGGTGCCTCCCGATACAAAAATGTTGTATTTGGCACGCACCAGCATTTTAAGTACTTCTGCAATATCCGGCGTGATGGACCCGTACTTGATGAGCTGCTCAATGGTCATGGGGGTTTTGGAAAATTTCCGGATGGTCACCACCGGGCCCACCAGAGAGACGGGGGGCAGCACCACGTTGACGCGGGACCCGTCGGGCAGGCGGGTATCCACAATGGGATTGGCCTGGTTGACTTCACGTCCGGCCTGTCCCACGATGCGCTGCACGATATCCTCCAGCCGGCGGGCGCTCTCAAATCGTTTGTCCAGCCGGGATACCTCGCCCTGCCGCTCGATAAAGATATGGTCGGGGCCGTTGATCATGATCTCCGTGATACTCTCGTCCCGCAGCAGCTCGTCCAGCAGGCCCAGGCCTCGTATGGACTGGTAGGTGCGCTGCACCGCATCGATCCGGTTCTGGATGGACATATAACGCTGTCCGGCCCGCTGGGCCACCAGCTCTTCAATGCGATGGTACAGCTCGTCGTCAGAAAGGCTGACTACCTCGGCATTTTCAAACAGCAGATGCTTGATGGATTCTGCCAGTTGATCCAACTCTTGTTCTGTCATGGCGCCCCCCAATGCTCACTGCAAGTCAAATATGGAATGCCCGGACATGGCCTGAACCACCTGCCGCTCCGTACCGCCGGCATACTCGGGCAGCACACCCAAAAGAGGCAGGCCCATATGGTTGGGCGGCTCCTGTCCCCGGTTGCCCACCAGCGCCATCCGGCTGAGCAGATCACTGGAAAAGCCGGTTTTGATCGCGTGTACGGTATGAAACAGCTTGGCCTGGCCGGTCATGGAGGCGGAGGTCACCATCAGAATACGGGAGGCCGCTTCCAGCAGGTACTTGCCCGCCCCCTGGAAGGCCAGCGGAATGTCCAGAACCACCGCCTGGTTCTCCGGGTTTTCCCGCAGGGCGGTCAGCAACCGCTGGGCGTCTTCTTCCGTCAGCTCCGCCCGCTCCAACGCATTGGTGGGCGCGGCATAATAGCGCACGCCGCAGGGGTCCTGGCGGATGATGCTCTCCATCCGCAGCGCCAGGTTGACCCGGTTGCTCTTAAGGGCATAGAGCAGGTCGGACAGCGTCTCCTTCCCGTCCCCATGGAAGTAAAGTTCCGGCTCACCAGACGGCTCCAGGTTTACATAAGTAACCCGGCGCTTCTGCTGGGCCAAATGAACCGCCAGCGCGGCGGCCACACAGGACGCACCGCAGCCTCCCGCAGCGCCCACCACCGCAATGACCTGGGCGCCCTCGCCGTCGCAGCCGCCCGTTTTCAGCACATGGCCGCTGTGTTCGGCATACAGCGCCAGCACCTCCCGGTAAAACTGCTCCATGCGCTGATACCGGCAGATGGCAGGCAGACCGTCCTTTTCCTCGTAGACCTCCCCGGTCAGCCAGGCCACCACGGTCTGTCCGGCCAGGCCCTCCGGAATGGCCTGCATGGCCTCATCCACCAGGATCACGTCAAACCGCTCCTCCGCCGCCGCTTCCGTCAGACGCTCCGGGGCGGAAAAGCAGGACAGCTCCAGCTTATCGGAATAAGCTTCCCTGCAAAAATCCAACAGCCGCCCGATATAGTCCGAATTGCCGTCCAAAACGGCCAGCCTGATCATCATGATTTCTCTCTCCTATCCTGCCTGGATGGGACCGGCCCCGCCGTCTTTAAGGGGCAAGGGCGGCCACCAGTGCGGTAATATTGTCGCTGCCTCCCCTTTGCTCGGCTTCCCGGGTCAGGCGGAGGGCCTGGATATCCGGCGGCGCGTCGTCCGCCAGCAGCCATGCGATCTGCTGATCGCTCAACTGCCCTGTCAGCCCGTCGCTGCACAGCAGCAGCCGGTCACCGGGCGCCATCGTTACTTCTGTATGATACGGCTCCAGAATAAATTCCTCCTGCGCCATACCAAGATGTTGGGTCAGCTGCTGGGCCGACCGGCTGTTGGCGCCGGACACGCCCATGCTGCGCAAGGACTGCTCCACGGTATGATCCTGGGACAGCTGCGTGAGCTGGCCGCCGGAACACAGATAGGCCCGGCTGTCCCCCAGGTTATAGACCGCCGCCCGGTTCCCGTCCAGCACGGCCAGTACCAGCGTACTGCCCATCCGGCATCGGCGCCGCTCCGCCTCCCGGCAGATCTTCTCGTTGAGCTGCTGGGTACAGGCCAGCACCTGCTCAGGCGCCACATGCTCCTGGTCCAGCGCGCTCAGGCCGGAGGCCGCCACCCAGGCGGCGTACTCGCCGTAGCTGTCACCGCCCATACCGTCGCACACCGCCAACACAGCTCGCCCTTCCGCCCTGCCGGGCAGGTGGTAGGGCGTATCGGCCAGTTCCAGCGGCTTATACATACCGTTGAAGAAAAAGTTGTCCTCGTTGTTGCTGCGGTGCAGGCCCATCTGGCAGCTTACACCCAGCTGATAAACTGCTTGTATTCCCTCAGTCCCAGCCATACTTCTCCACCAGCCGGAACGCAATGCTCAGGCTCTGCTCCCGGGTCAGAGGATCGGCGGGGGCAAAGCGTCCGTCGCTGTAGCCGTTGATGATACCGTTTTTATAGGTATAGCTTACATAGGGCGCCGCCCAGTCGGGGATCTTGGCCTCGTCGGCGTAGAAGCTGAGGCTGGGCCTGGACGTGGAAATGGAGACGTTGCGTACCTTCTGCAGGAAGGAACACAGCATCTTGGCGCATTCCTGACGGGTCAGAATATTGTCGGGGGAAATGGTGTTGCCGGAGGTGCCGTTGAGCAGGCCCAGGTTGACCGCCTTGCGTACATAGGTCTCCAGAGGGTGGCCCTCCAGATCGATAAACTTGGAGGTGCCGCTCTCATTGACAGTGGTATTCTTCACCTGCTCGTACATACCCACCAGCAGCGTAACAAATTCCGCACGGGTGATCTGCTTGGTGTAGCTGCCCCACAGCATGGGCGGGACCATGGAGGTACGGAACAGCTGGTTGATGTCGCCCACCGCCCACGCGCTGGCGCCGGTGGTCAGATAACCGCAAGGCATGGAGCCGCTGCTCAGCTGGGTGGTGATTCGGGTGGGCGTGTCCTGGTTGCTGTTCTTTCCGGTGCCCAGCTGGAGGGCCTGATTTCTGCCCCAGGCATACAGCACGCCGCTTTCCGTGACCGCAAAGCAGTGGTGCAGCCCGCAGTCGATCTCTTCCACGCTGGACAGGTTGCTCACCTGAGTGGGATTGGCCTGGGAGATGGGGGTGTTGCCGTTTCCGATCTGGCCGTATTCCCCGTAGCCCCAGGCATAGAGTTTCCCGCCCTGGGTCAGGGCCAGGGATGTGCCGGAACCGGCGGCCACCTTTACCCCGCCGGAGATCTTCTCCACCGGCACCGGCTTCAGGCTGTTGGCCTGCTCCTCAAGACCCAGCTGGCCATACTCGTTGCTGCCCCAGGCGTAAACCGTGCCGTCAAAGGCTACGGCCAGGGAGTGGGAATACCCGGCGGAGATATCCACGATGTTCTGAAGGGACAGCTGTACCGGCGTGGGCCGGTTGGTAACGGTGCCGTCTCCCAGCTGACCGTTCTGATTATTGCCCCAGGCATAGACCCGGCCTTCCAGGCTCAGCGCCAGCACAAAACCCGCGCCGGCGGAAATGTCTACGATGCGGCTCAGGCCAGATACCTGAGCGGGGGTGCTGCCGTAGGTCCATTTCCACACCGTACCGTCGGCCCGCAGGGCCACGATGTCGGACTGGCCGGCATCAATCGCTATGACATTGCTGATGGCCGCCTTCACAGGCGTCTGATTGACGCCCATGCCCCAGGTATACACGCTGCCGTCGGCGCTGAGGGCTACAGAAAAGTCATAGCCCGCCGCCACCGACACGGCGGTGATCCCGGTAACCTGGGTGGGCTTGGACGCGCTGCTCTCTCCCGGCAGGCCCAGCTGGCCCGAGTTGTTGGATCCCCAGGTATATACTTCACCCTTCTCATTGACCGCCACTGAATGGCTGCTGCCGCCGGATACGCTGGTATACCGGGCGTCTATGCCCGCTGCATGAGCCGAAAAAGGCAGCAGCATCAGCACGGCCAGAAACATAGCCACAATCCGTCTCTTCTTCATGATCCACATCCTCCTTTGATATGATCGTCCTCTCTGGGGCGGTTGGTCACTTTAACTCACCGACACTGCGCAGGAGGCCGCATAGCCCCCGCAGGTAGCAGTAATAATGGTGGTGCCGGCTCCATTGCTGCGGACGTTGCCGGCGCTGTCTACCGTAGCCACGGCGGTGTTGGACGACGTCCATTTTACCGTCTTATTCGTGGCGTTGGACGGATATACCGTCGCCGTCAACTTCACGCTCCCGCCTACCTCCAAAATCGCGTTGGTGGGGGAAACCGATATCCCGGTCACCGCGACAACAGAAGGCTTGGGGGTGGGTCGGGGTGTAGGCCGGGGCGTGGGCCGCGGCGTGGGCTTCGGCGTGGGTGTTGGCGTCGGTGTCGGTGTCGGCGTGGGCGTCGGCGTCGGCGTCGGCGTCGGCGTGGGCGTCGGCGTCGGCGTCGGTGTCGGCGTGGGTGTCGGCGTGGGTTCGGCAGTATTGACCACCGCCGTTATGGAAGTGGGCGAGGGAGAGGGTACTGCAATAGCGGGCTGATCCCCATCTCCGCCGGTTCCCAACAAAACAAAGATGGCCGCTGCCGCCGCCACCACGCCGACAGCGATCCCGCCCAGCAGGATGCCCTTGCCCTTTTTGGGGCGGGCTGCATTGTCTCCTCCCCGAGGCGGTTCGGGTTTCTTTGGCGGCGGGGGCGTTTGGGGGGTGGAGGGCCCAGCCTGATAGGCCTGATCCGGGGGGAGAAAAACCGTCTCCTCCTGATCTGGTGCGGCCTTGTCACGGGGCAGATACACGGTCTCCTCGCCGTCCTGCTCCGACCGGTCCTGGGGGAGAAACACAGTTGCCTCGTCATCCGGCTCGGCCTTGTCACGGGGCAAAAATACCGTCTCCTCCGTCTTCTCTTGCGGGCTCTCTTGCGGGGCAGGTGCCGGCTGAGGATCAACGTGGGACGGTTGCTGGATTTGGGCCGGATCCGTTTGGTTTAAGCCATGGGACTCTTCCGTCAGCAGATGTCGGATGGTGGAGTTGCCCATGGTATAGCCGCCGGAGATCCGGCTGGTATCAGACACCACCTGCGCCAGGACCTGGGCGGGCAGTTCCTGCTGGAGCTGCTCCAGAGCGTACTGCATGGCGCCCGGATTCTTCCACCGGTCCTCCGGTCGATAGGCACAGCACTGCTGGATGATCCGCCCCAGCAGCTCCGGGCCCAGGCCGGGCAGCGGAATGGGCGTACCCTGAAGGCGCTTGCGCTGTGCCTCCTGATTATCTGCGTAGCTGACCATCGCCGGCGGCAGAGGCAGGAAGGGCGCGCGGTTATAGTTGAGCAGCTTGTGCATCACCAGGCCCAGGGAATAGATATCCACACTGTAGCTGCCGTCCAGGCCGCGGGCCACTTCCGGCGCCATGTAGGCGAAGGTACCCTTTACCGACATGCTGCTTACCGTCTTGTCCATGGTGCGGGCCACGCCAAAATCGCCCAGCTTGTAGTCGCCGCCGTCGTTGACAAAGATGTTGGCGGGCTTGATATCCCGGTGTACGATATGTTCCCGCTGCAATACCGTCAAGGCCTTACAGATATCAATGCCCAGTCGGATCACATCGCTGACGGTGAAGGGATGGCTTCTCATGTAGTCGGTCAGGCTGGTGAGCAGTTCCATTTTAATGAACAGATCAAAACCAGGGGAGTCGGTCCGCTCAATAATCTGGTGTTCCTCATAAGAGACAATATTGGTGTGACCTTTCAGGCGGTAGTTCACATTGATTTCCGACATCAGGTCGTTGACCATTTGGATGTAGTAGTTCCTGGCCTCTTCCGGGGAAGATATCACGCCCTCCGCCAGCAGCTCGTCCGCCTGGGACTGCTTGGGCGGGATGGGAATATGCTTGATGGCAGAATAGTATTTCTCCCCAAAGCTCTCCTTCTCCGCCAGATAAACCGTTCCGTAGGATCCCTGGCCCAGCGGACGCACCAGATACCATTCATTCCAGAACGGCTCAAAACTGTGAATATCCCTCATTTCATATCACCCTGGCACCTTCAATTTCTGCACAAAATGATGCTATATTCATGTAAATAGGCTTGTTGATAATATACTATATATTTACTTTTTTTTCAACACTCTCGCAGTGTAACTTTCCCTTTTTCGAAATAATCCTTGCCGCACCAATGTTTTTCCGTATCACATAAAACAAGACCTGCCGTTGCAGTCGTCATGCTGCGGCAGGTCCTGTTGATATGCGTTTTCGGCCCCTCACTCCAGATCCAACTCCACCGGGCAGTGGTCGCTGCCGGTGACGTCGGCGTGAATGATCTGGTCCTTCACCCGGGGCAGCAGGCGCTGAGACACGATGAAGTAGTCGATGCGCCACCCGGCGTTGTTCTTCCGGGCGTTGAAGCGGTAGCTCCACCAGGTATAAGCCCCGGTCTTGTCCGGGTAGAGGGCCCGGAAGCTGTCGGCAAAGCCGCTGCCCAGCAGGACGGTCATTTTCTCCCGCTCCTGGTCGGAAAAGCCGGCGTTGCCCCGGTTGGTCTTGGGATTCTTCAGGTCGATCTCCTCATGGGCCACGTTGAGGTCGCCGCACAGCACCACCGGCTTGCGCTGGTCCAGTTCCATCAGATAGGCGCGGAAGTCGTCCTCCCACTGCATCCGGTAGTCGATGCGGGCCAGCTCGTTCTGGGCGTTGGGGGTGTAGCAGCACACCAGATAGAAGTCCTGGTACTCCGCCGTGATCACCCGGCCCTCGGTATCATGTTCCGGGATGCCCAGGCCGTAAGTCACGGCCAGAGGCTCGGTTTTGGTAATAAGGGCGGTACCGGAGTAGCCCTTCTTTTCGGCGCTGTTCCAGTAGATGTGGTAGCCCGGCAAGTCCAATTCGATCTGGTGGGGCTGGAGCTTGGTCTCCTGGAGACAGAAGGCGTCGGCGTCCATCTCCTTGAAAAAGTCCAGAAAGCCCTTGCCCAGGCAGGCCCGCAGGCCGTTGACATTCCAGGTGATCAGCTTCATGCGTCCGTCTCCTCTCTCCCCCAGGCAGTCAGATGGGGGAGGAATTTCAGCATGATGGGGATATAGGTGGCCACAAAAGCGATGACCGCCCCCAGGGCCGCCCATTTCCGCAGCTTTTTAGGCGCGGCCAGTCCCAGCATGACCCCGGCGGCACACAGGCACAGCTTCACCAGGGCCAGGTCCTTCCAATTCATTTTGGAAATATAGGCGTCGGCAGCAGAAAACAGTTTTCTCATAAGATTCCCTCCAGTCGCAGCAGCCATTGCTTCAGTTCCAGCCCGCCCCCGTAGCCGGTGAGGGCGCCGCCCGTCCCCACCACCCGGTGGCAGGGCAGCAGAATGGGCAGGGGATTGCGGTGGTTGGCCTGGCCCACTGCCCGGCTCCCCTTGGGGCAGCCCACCCGGCGGGCCAGTTCTCCGTAGGTGATGGTCTGCCCGTAGGGGATCTCCGCCAGGGCGGACCACACCTTGTGCTGAAAGGGAGTACCCTTTGGCGCAAGGGGCAGATCAAAGCCCTGTCGCTTCCCCGCCAGGTACTCCAGCAGCTCCTCCCTGCCCCGGGAGAGCAGGGGTGTCTCCTCCCCCGCCGGAGGCATGGGGGAATTAGGCAGGTACAGAGCGGCAAGCGCCCCCTCGTCCTCCTCCAGCGCCATCCGGCCTACCGGGGTATCAAAGGCTATGCGGTTCATCTCAGTACCGCCGCACCACGGCGGTGACCTTGCCCAGGATGGCGCAGCCCTCGCCGTCAATGGGATCATAGTCCGGGTTCTCCGGCATGAGCCACACATGGCCGTCCTTCCGGCGGAGGGTCTTTACCGTGGCCTCGTCCTCAAAGAGGGCCACTACGATCTCCCCGCTGCGGGCGTCGCTCTGCTGGTGGACCACCACCAGGTCGCCGGGCAGGATGCCTGCATACTTCATGGACTCCCCCCGCACCCGCAGGGCAAAGTACTCCCCCGGCCGCCCGTCGGTATCAAAGGTCAGGTAATCCTCCACACACTCCTGGGCCAGGATGGGAGAGCCGGCGGCTACGCTGCCCACCACCGGCACCTTGTCCTCCGGGGCCTCCGCTTCCGATGCGTTGACGGTGATGGAGCGGGTCTTGCCCTCCGCCTTGTGGATCAGTCCCGCCGACTCCAGCCCTTTCAGGTGGAAGTGGACGGTGGAGGGGGATTTCAGCCCCACATAGGCCCCAATCTCCCGGACGGAGGGGGGATAGCCGTGTTCCGCCGAGAAAGAAATGATATAATCGTAGATCTGCTGCTGTTTGGGTGAAAGCGCCTTCATGGCAGCCCCTCCTTTGTCAAGTTCGTTCGGTTTCAGTATACCATACTTCCTCCAGCATTGCAAACATTTGTTCTAAAATCCCCCATTTTTCCACGCAGGCAGCCACCTGTGGGGCCACAGCGACCATCTGTAAAAAATACGTTGCGTACTGCCTGTCCGCTCTTTATAATGGCATCACCACAGGAAGAGGTGACCGACATGCAAGTGGAAGTGAACATCGACGAGACCTATACCCGGCCCAAGGCGGTAATCCTCACCGCCGCTCTCACCGACGAGGTTCGGCAGGCGGTGGAGTTCCTCTCCCACGCCGACGCCCCTCCAATCACCGGTTATCAGGGCGAGATCGTCCGGCTCCTGGCCCCGGCGGAGCTGATCCGGATCTACGCCAGCGCCGGAAAGGTGCTGGCCGCCACCGAGCGGGGGGAATACACCCTCCGTCTGCGGCTGTATGAGGCGGAGGCGCGGCTGGACCCCCATCTCTTTGTGCGCATTTCCAACTCGGAACTCATCCATCTGAAAAAAGTACAGAGCTTTGATCTGGGCCTGACCGGCACCATCCGGGTAAAGCTGTCCGACGGCACGGTCACCTATGTCTCCCGGCGGTATGTATCAAAGCTGAAAAAACAACTTGGTCTGTGAGGTGAACCGTATGAAAAAAGAGTTGCTTTTGCGGGGGTTGCTGGGCATTCCTCTGGGGATCGCCATCGGGCATCTCATCACCGTTTTTTCCTCCCTGTTTTGGGGAACCGGCGCCTTTTATCCCTGTATGCCCGCCTTCGCGGCCCAGGTGGGGAGTGAGGCCCAGGCGGTCCTGCTCCAGACCGCCCTGTGCGGTCTGGTGGGCTTCGGTTTTGCCGCCGGCTCCGTGCTGTGGGAGCTGGAGCGGTGGAGTCTGGCCCGGCAGACTGCCGTCTATTTCCTGCTGGGGGCCGCCCTGCTGATCCCCACCGCTTACGTCTGTCACTGGATGGAGCGCAGTGCGGCGGGCATACTGGCCTATCTGGTCATTTTTACGGTGATTTTTTTCCTGATCTGGATCATTCAGTACCTTCTGGCCCTGCGCAGCGTCAAAAAGCTGAACGCCGCCCTGGGGCACGGAGATCAGAGCGGTTCCTGAGCCCTTCCTCCCCCGGTCTGCTCAACAAACACCGACAGCCGCAGCAGGTACTGATCGTAACCCTTGGCGGTCAGCTCGTCCAGCAGCACATCCTCCCAGAACTCTTTCCCCAGAACCAGCCTGTGGGCGTCCGCCCAGTCCAGCAGGCGGCGGTAGCCCTCCTGCACGGTGTCGAAGCTGCCTGCGTGGCAGTAGGTCAAATATCGCCCCTCCGGCGCGGTGAGCAGCCGTATGCCCCGGACGGGCCGATCCACCTGGGTATAGCAGTGGGTATACCCGCCCCAGTCGCCCTGTCGGGCGGCTTCCACCGGCAGGATGGCCCCCAGGGCATAGGGACTCTCTACCTGGTGGGCCTGGCAGTATTCCAGGTGGCGGGCCAGGATATGGACGTACTTGCCCGCGTCGGTGATACCGGGGGCGGCGGTGGCCACATACCACCGCCGGGGCCACTCCTCCACCGTCACCTGGCCAGGGCAGGCGGCCAGCGCCTGCCGGGTCAGTTCCGCTTTCCGGTGGATCAGTTTCCGCAGCCTCCGCAGCCGTGTAAGCTTTTCTGTCAGGGCTTTCCCCTCCTGTTCCAGCAGGGCCAGCAGCGTCTCCGGGCTGCGCCGATCCAGGTAGGCACGGATCTCTGACAGCGGCATTCCCAGCTCCTTCAGCACGGAAATGACCTGAAATACCTCCACCTGGGCGGGCGCATAGTAGCGGTAGCCGTTCTCGCCCCGGATGGCGGGGGAGAAAATACCGATCTCATCGTAGTGAAACAGGGTGTGCTTGGTGACCCCGCACAGGGCCGCAAATTCCCCGGTGGTAAAGCGCATTTCCGTTTGATCCATAACCCAAACCTCCCTCTTGACTATCGGGTTACCCGATAGCTTATCATGTACCGTAGTTCTTGTAAAGTACCGGGTAAGAAAGGGGGCGCCGCCATGAAAAACCGGCTGGATCAGGACTTTACTTTGGGCGGGCTGCTCCGCTTTGCCACGCCTACCACCATCATGATGCTGGTCACCTCGCTGTACACCATCGTGGACGGGATCCTGACCTCCCGGCTGGTGGGGGAGAACGCCCTGGCTGCCATCAACATTGCCTATCCCGCCGTCAGCGTGGTGCTGGCAGCGGGCATCATGCTGGGTACCGGCGGCAGCGCGGTAGTCTCCCACCGGATGGGGGCGGGGGATCTGGAAGGGGCCCGGCGCACCTTCAGCTTTCTGGCTCTGACGGCGGTGTGCGCCGGGGCGTGCTTCGCCCTGCTGGCCCTCCTGGGGGCAGAGCCCCTGGCCCGGCTGCTGGGGGCCAGCGTCCTGCTTCTGGATGACACGGTGGTCTATCTCCGCATTCTGCTGCTCTTTGCCCCCCTGTCCATGCTCCAGCTGCTCTTTGAGAGCTTTTTTGTGGCGGCGGGACGGCCCGGTCTGGGGCTGGGGCTCACCATTGCCGCCGGCGTCACCAACGGAGTACTGGACTGGCTGTACATGGGGCCGCTGCAGATGGGCATCGCCGGAGCTGCCGTAGCCACCGTCACCGGCTACTGTATCCCGGCAGTGTGCGGGGTCGTTTTCTTTTTGAGCAGGAAGGAGGGGCTGAAATTTGCAAGGCCCCGTCTGGACTGGCGGCTGCTGGGCCGGGCCTGCTTTAATGGCTCCTCCGAGATGGTCACCAACCTGTCCACCGCCGTCACCACCTTTTTCTTCAACGCCATCATGCTGGAGCTGCTGGGGGAGGCGGGGGTGGCCGCCATCACCATCGTCCTCTACGCCCAGTTCCTGCTGGTAGCCCTCTTCCTGGGCTTCTCCATGGGGGTGGCTCCGGTGTTCAGCTTTAACCTGGGGGCGGAACGGTATGACCGGCTGCGGATCACCTTCCGCCACTGCACCCGCTTCATCCTGTGGGCCGCCGTGGGTATCCTTGCCGCTTCCCTGCTTCTGGCCCCCGTCATCGTGGGGGTGTTCTCCCCGGAAGGCACCACGGTCTACACCCTGGCCCTGGAGGGTTTCCACCTCTTTTCCCCCACCTTCCTCTTCGCCGGGATCAACATCTTCGCCTCCGCCCTCTTCACCGCCCTGTCCGACGGGCGGACCTCCGCTCTCATCTCCTTTGCCCGCACCTTCGGCTTCCTTATGGCCGGGCTGCTCCTGCTGCCCCGGATCATTGGAGTCACCGGCATATGGATCGCAGTGCCGGTGGCGGAAGCCGTCTCCTGTCTGCTGTCCATCGGTTTCCTGTGGCGCTACCGGGCCAAATTCGGCTACGGGGCCGGATGCTGACCGCTTCCTTTCTTTTGCAGCATACAAACAGGGCGCGCTGCTTTGGCAGCGCGCCCTGTTTTTGCGTTACTTATCGCAGCAGGTCGATGGTCCCCACAGGGTCCACCACCTTGCCGATGGTATAGGTGGCGCCGTCGGCCTCCACCTCTATGGTTTTTCCGGCCTGCTCCGCGGCCTCTATGAACCGCTCCGGGGTCAGATCCGGGTCCGCCTGACAGCACAGGGCATAGACGCCCGCCAGCCAGGGTACGCCCCAGCTCAGCCCGCCGGTGTAATCCCACTCATATTGCCCCACCCCGTTACCAGAGGCGTAAGTGCGTCCGCCGGAGGGGACCAGCAGCAGATGCCCTTGAGCGGAAAGGGGTGCATAGTTATCCTTCGAGATCCAGGCCGCCAGATGATAGGCCGTCGGATCGTCGGCGTCCCGTCTCACATCCCGGTCCAGGCCATACAACTGAAAGGGCTCATATTGCATGGTGGTAGTGGTTAGTACAAAAATGCCGTCCTGCTCCGCGTGGGCGATGGCCTCCAGCATCCGGTCATAGCCCTCGTCCTGCTCATTGAATCCCCTGGAGATGGAGATCACCCGGATCTGCTCCCCATCAGGCAGTTCTTGGTTGATCTCCACCACCCGGTCGATGCAGTCGGCAAGGATGGACGCGTCAAACTGGCGTCCGTCGTCCCCATTGTGTCCATGGGTGGTGGCGATGTAATAGAGCTTGGCCCCCGGCGCCACGCCGGTGTCCTTCCCCACCGCCAGGCTGGCCACCGCAGCGCCGTGCAGCGTGGCCTCCGCGTCCCCGCAGTGGATCCGCTCGTAGAGCATCAGGTTGTCCTTGTACTGCTCGTGCCCGGTGAGCAGGGCCTGGTCGATGATGGCAATGCCCACGCCGGTACCGTCAATGCCCTGCTGGTGCATGGCGCGGATACCCAGCCCCGGGTCCTTGCCCGCCTCCAGGATCTCCTTCGGCGAGAAGTCCTCCGGCAGCTGGTCGGGCCACACCGTGGTGTTGCTAAAGGAGGACTCCCACAGGTCGATGCCGCTGAGATCCAGATCCGAGAGATTGCAGTAGCGGAAGTCATAGCCGAAGTTGGGATCCTTGGTCATTGTCGCCTCCCTGCGGTAGGACGACGCGCTTTCCTTTACAGCCAGCACCAGCTGCCCCTCCTTCAGCAGGGACAGGTCCGCCAGCTGGGTCACATACTGATCCTCGTTGGGGTCGGTGTGGTCCTGATAGGTGTAGTCGGGGGTGGGATAGGGTTCCCCGGCACAGCCGGCCAACAGGCAGAGCGCCGCCGCCAGGGCCGCGCACCGCTGGAATTTTTTCATGACGGATGGTCCTCCCCGCCCCCTCAGCGATCCCACTTCTCGATGAGGGCGCGCAGCTGGTCGGCAAACTTGCCCAGATCCTTGTTGGTGCCGCCCTTGTTGTGGGAGATGACCTCCATGAGCTTGCGGCCCACCTCCTCCAGCCGCTGGTAGGCGGGGGAGGCGCCGGGGGTAACGGCAGGCTTCTTCTCCGGCGGCAGGCCGGGGGAGAGCATCTTGTTGGCCAGCAGGTCGTAGACCTCCTCATAGTTGGGGGCGTGGGCGGCCAGGCCCATCTGCCGCAGGGTGTCGGCGTAGATCTCGGTGACCTCCGCCTCGCCGTGGACCACAAAGATCTGCTTGGGATGGGGGTTGTAGCTCTCGATCCACCGCAGCAGGCCGTCTTTGTCGGCGTGGGAGGAGAGGCCGTGGAAGTTGACGATTTTGGCCCGGACGGCGATCTCCTCGCCGAACAGCTTCACCGACGTGACGCCGTTGAGCAGTCGCCGGCCCAGGCTGCCCTCGGCCT
Organism: uncultured Flavonifractor sp.; assembly: GCF_944383115.1. Classification (GTDB taxonomy): domain Bacteria; phylum Bacillota; class Clostridia; order Oscillospirales; family Oscillospiraceae; genus Flavonifractor. The sequence continues at coordinate 20,433 of NZ_CALWOJ010000030.1, forward strand.
GGTAGCCCACGAAGACCACCGCGCACTCCGGCCGCCACAGGTTATGTTTCAGGTGGTGGCGGATACGGCCGGCGTCACACATGCCGGAGGCGGAGATGATGACCCGGGGGGTCTTGTCGGCGTTGAGGGCCCGGGACTCCTCGCTGGACTCGGTGATGGTGAGGCCGGGGAACTGGAACAGGGCGCCCCCCTTCAGGGCGGCGATGGCCTCGTCGTCCAGATAGCCCCGCAGGTCGCCGGAGAAGATGCGGGTGGCCTCGCCCGCCAGGGGGGAGTCCACCACCACCTGGAAGTTGGGCACGCTCTTCACCAGCCCCTGCTCCTTCATTTCCCGCATGAAGTATAAAAGCTCCTGGGTGCGGCCCACGGCGAAGGAGGGGATGATCACGTTGCCTCCCTTGCCCAATGTCTCGTCAATGATGGCGGCCAGGTCGCCGGTGTAGTCCGGGTCCTTGTCCATATCGTGGAGGCGGTCGCCGTAGGTGGACTCGGTGAGGACGTAGTCGGCCTCCTTGATGTACTGGGGGTCCCGGATGATGGGCTGATCCCGGTTGCCGATGTCGCCGGAGAAGACCACCTTCCGGGTCTCGGTTCCCTCGGTGAGCCACATCTCCACACTGGACGAACCCAGCAGGTGGCCCGCGTCCACAAAGCGGGCCTTCACCCCGTCCTCGATCTGGAGGCGGGTGCCGTACTCGCAGGTAACGATGTGCTTGATGGCTTCCTCGGCGTCAGCCACGGTGTACAGAGGCTCCACCGGCTCAGCCCCGGCACGTCTGCCCTTCTGGTTCTGCCACTGGGCGTCGCTCTCCTGGATGTGGGCGGAGTCCCGCAGCATAATGCTCAGCAGCTGCCCCGTGAGACGGGTGCAGTAGATGTTGCCGGTAAATCCCTGCTTCACCAGCAGAGGGATGCGGCCGGAGTGGTCGATATGGGCGTGGGTGACCACCACCGCGTCGATGTACCCGGCGTTGAAGTCCAGCTCCTGGTTGTCCCGCTCGTCCCTGCCCTGCTGCAGGCCGCAGTCCACCAGAATCTTCTTCCCGCCGCACTCCACACAGTGGCAGCTGCCGGTCACGGC
>NZ_CALWOJ010000031.1 GCF_944383115.1 uncultured Flavonifractor sp.
GCCACAACCCCTTCTCCATGCCCAACGGCGGCCTGGAGATCCTGAAGAAGGCCGCTGCCGGCGAGGTGGACCCCCTGTCCATCACCGCCTTCCAGTACGACCTGGTGTGCAACGGCGTGGAGCTGTCCTCCGGCGCGGTGCGGAACCACGACCCCGAGATCATGATCGAGGCCTTCCGGCTGGTGCGGCTGGGCGAGGACGACGTAAAGGCCAAGTTCCCCGCCATGTACAACGCCTTCACCTACGGCGCGCCTCCCCACGCGGGCATCGCCCCCGGCGTGGATCGGATGGTCATGCTGCTGGCCGGCGAGGAGTCCATCCGCGAGATTATCCCCTTCCCCATGAACAAGAACGCCCAGGACCTGATGATGGGCGCTCCCTCTTTCGTCACCGACGCCCAGCTGGACGAGCTGAACATCGTGTGTACCAAAAAGGAAGAGGACGAGTAACTGTCCCAAAAAACCATTGCCGCAGAAGCGGCCGCCATTTGGCGGCCGCTTTTCTTTTTCTCCGATTGACTTTCCTGCTTGCCTGTACTATACTCTCAGGGAAGTGTTATTTCTATATCCGAATTTTCATGAAATAATACTTCTATAGAGTGAAAGAGAAAGGAAGATGCACATTGAAATCCCTGACCAAACGCATGGCCGCAGCGGGTCTGGCCCTGTGCCTGACTCTGTCTCTGGCTCCCGCCGTCCTGGCTGCCGGGGAGGACGCCCCGGAGCGGGGCGTGCTGACCTACAGCGAGGCCATCGCCCCCAAGTACGAGGACGCCGGCACCTTCAACAACGGCCTGGCTCCGGTGAAGCAGAACGGCAAGTGGGGCTACATCGACGAGACCGGCAAGACCGTCATCCCCTTCCAGTACGATATCGTGGGCCTGTTCAGCGAGGGGTTTGCCCTGGTGGGCAACGAGGTGGAGATGGATCCGTACTATGATCCGGACGAGTCCCTGGCCGCCTACGAGCTGGGCTTTGTGGATACCAAGGGCAACTACACCCCGCTCATCTGCCCGGATCAGTACGACTGGAAGACCAACGATTATCAGACCGGCCCCATCCAGTATGTGACCGGTGACTCCATGCTGAGCAACGACATGATCTTCCACAATGGCTACATTATCCTGCAGCGCCCCGATGAGCCCACCAGCTACATCTACGACACCACCGGCAGCATTGTGGAGCTGCCCCTGCCCGAGGACTGCTATCTCACTCCCTGGGGCTTCCAGGTCACCGAGGGCAAGGTCATCATTGGCGAGCCCGCCATCGAGGGCGGCGACCTGCACTTTGCGGATCTCAAGACCGGCCAGCTGCTGAATATCCAGCTTCCCGAGGACGATCAGGCCTACTACTATTTCGATCTGCGTCCCTTCAACCAGGGCGTGGCTCCCGTGTGTGTCTGCCGCATGGACAACGAGACCTGGGAGACCACCCGCCGGTGGGGCTTTGTGGACGCCTCCGGCCGGTTTGTCATTGATTCCGCCTACACCAACTTCCGGGTCAACGACATCTATGGGGCCTATGAGGTCTTTGGCGTCACCGGCCTGGCTATGGTGGAGAACCCCGCCGGCAAGTGGGGCGCCATCGACAAGAGCGGCAAGACTGTAATCCCCTTCAACTACGAGCATCTGTACACCTACTCCTTCGGTCTGCTTGCCTTCCAGCAGAACGGCAAGTGGGGCTATCTGGACGAAGACCTGAACGTGGTCATCCCCGCCCAGTACGCCGAAACCACCGGCTTCAACGGCAGCGGCTACGCCGTGGCCTATGACGGCAGCAAGGCCTTCCTCATTGACAGCAAGGGCAACGCCATCCCCGGCGCCGACAAGCTGGATCCCTCCACCTACTTTATGGGCGAAGGGGACAACAAAACCATCGTTACCCCCAGCGAATATGTGGTCATCCAGGAAAACGGCAAGTACGGCTACGGCCACATTGAGTACCTGCCCCCCCTGCCCGCCGAGAGCGACATGAGCGGCTGGGCCTATGCGGAGGTTACCGCCGCCATCGAGGAGAACCTGGTACCCACCTATCTGCAGAACCTGTACCTCAACAACATCACCCGCGGCGAGTTCTGCGACCTGACCATCCAGGCCATCGAGGAAACCCTGGACCAGGATATTGAGGACATCGTCAAGGCGCAGACCGGCAAGGATCTGCAGAGCTGGATCAGCCAGTATCCCTTCAAGGACACCACCGACTCCAGCGCCATTGCCGCCTATGCCCTGGGCATCGTCTCCGGCCGCGGCGGCGGTCTGTTCGACCCCTACGCCACCATCACCCGTCAGGAAGCCGCCGCCCTCCTCATGCGTTCCGCCAAGGTGCTGGGCATGGACACCAGTAAGGTGGAAAACGCCGGCTTCGTGGACAGCGACAAGGTGGGCGTGTGGTTTACCGACGCGGTGAACTTCGTCTACCAGATCAACGTGATGAGCGGCACCGGCGGCAACGCCTTCACCCCCCTGGGCACCTACACCCGTGAGCAGTCCTACGTCACCATCTACCGCCTGTTCCAGGCCGTGATGAAGCTGGCGTAACCAGATCCCCCATGTGAAAAAGCCCGGCGCGTCATGAGACGCGCCGGGCTTTTTGATGATCTTATTTTACCCCAGGTAGGCCAGGGGGTTGACGGGGGTGCCGCTCATCTGCACCTCAAAGTGGCAGTGGTTGCCGCTGGACCGACCGGTGGAACCCACCCGGGCAATGGGCTGGCCCTGGTAGACCTTTTCGCCGGTGGAGACCAGCAGGCTGGAGCAGTGGGCGTACAGGGTGCGAACGCCGTTGCCGTGGTCGATGACCACATAGTTGCCGTAACTCCAATAGCTGCCGGTACCGGTACCCGACCACACCACCGTGCCGCCGTCGGAGGCCTTGATGGTAGTGCCGTAGGCGGTGGCAATATCCAGGCCCCGGTGATAGCTGTAGGAGCCAAAGACGGAGCGGTAACCGAACCGGGAGGTGATTGTGCCGTACACCGGCCAGATATAGGTGCCGGTGGGATACCAGGTGGGCCGCACCTTGGTGCCTACGGCGATGACCTTATTGGTGGCTTCCCGAGTAACCTGGGTGTCCAGCACGGTCCGTTCCTGCTCCACACCGTTGAGGTAGGCCACGTCGGCGGTAACCACCTGCTCGCCGGGTACGCCGGCGTCCAGGACTTTGGACTGGCCCTGGTACATGGTGTCGTCCTCCACCTCAACCACCGGGCAGTCGATCTCTTCGGTGTAGGTCACATGATCCACCGTCTTGACCGACAGGAAGGGGACCTCCTCTTTCACGTTGACAATCTGGCCCACATAGATCCGGCTGCTGTCGGTGTCGGGATTAAGGGCCTCCAGCTCGGAGAGGGTCATGCCGTTGTCGGCGGCGATCCCAACAAAGGTGTCGCCCTTCTGCACCTCATAGGTGGTCTGGCCGTTGGTGTTGGCGGTGAGGGCGGCCAACATGGCGTCGGCGTCCTGGTTCACGCTGGAAGCGGTGTATTCCTGAGTAATATACACGCCGGAAGTAAACTCGGCGGAAATGGTATTCTCATTAATATAGGGAGCCTTTACCTGATCCAAGATCAGGTTGAGGGTCTCCTGGTCCTGGGCCGCACCAATCATCTGGCCATTGACGGTAAGCACATAATTTTTCATCACGTCGCCAATCTGGTCGAAGAGATAGTTCTCAAACTCGGCCACAGGCGTCAGGTTCTCCGGCTCGGTCAGCGCCAGGGAGTAGGAAATCTCACCGTCCAGCGCGTACTCATAGCCCAGGATCTCGGTGGCCCGGGCCTCCACCCGCTCCACCGCCTGCTCAAAAACCTGAGGGGATGCCACAGTGCCCAGGGACACGCCGTCCACCGCCACCACATAGGCAGGGGTATAGACGGTGGTGACCACGGCGGCCACGCCCACCACAGCAGCAGCAGCCAGGAAATGCACCGGGCTGATGATCCGGCCCCCACCGGCGGTGGCGGCGTCCGACCAGCGGCGCAGCCGCTCGGCATTGGCCCGGATCACGGCGCTGGCAGCTTCCATTTTAGTCCGAACACGGTCCGTCAGGCTCTGCGCCTTTTCCTCCTGCTGCGGAATATGAAGGATCTCATCCATGGGGGCGTCCCCCTCCTATATTATGGGATTGAAACCGATCTGTATCTGATCGGTAACAGCTGGAAACGAAAAGTTACAAATGGTTACAGTCGTAATCATACACGCATTTGTACCAAAAGTCAAGGCTTTCCGGGAAAAACGGGGGGTTGTGATCCATCCTTTGGAAATAAAATTCACGCCACGACATCTGGTGGTATACGGCAAAGAACAGGGGCGACACCCCCCAAGGAGGGCGGTGTCGCCTCGCAGTTCTTTCGCCACATTTCGGCATTTTGCCCATAGGCATAAAAAACCGGAGTACCCCTGAGAGTACTCCGGCTTTTCGTACCGTTTTGTTAGGCCAAAGCCGCGGTGATGATGGCCATCGAGTAGACCTCCTGGGCGTTGCAGCCACGGGACAGGTCGTTGATGGGGGCGTTGAGGCCCAGCAGGATGGGGCCGTAGGCGTCAAAGCCGCCCAGGCGCTGAGCGATCTTGTAGCCGATGTTGCCGGCGTTGATGTTGGGGAAAATAAAGGTGTTGGCGTAGCCGGCCACGGGGGAACCGGGGGACTTCAGCTGGCCCACGGCGGGAGAAACGGCGGCATCAAACTGCAGCTCGCCGTCCACGTCGAAGTCGGGATTGGTGGCCATCACCTTTTCAAAGGCGTGGCGCATCTTGTCCACAGTCTCGCCCTTGCCGGAGCCCTTGGTGGAATAGCTCAGCATGGCCACCTTGGGGTCGATGCCGAAGATCCGGGCGCAGTGGGCCACCTCGGTGGTGATCTCCACCAGCTCGTCCTCGGTGGGATCGATGTTGATGGCGCAGTCGCCCATGGCCAGCACAGTGTTGTCGCCCACGCCCTCACGGACCATGATAAAGCAGGAGGACACGATCTTGTTGCCCGGCTTGGTCTTGATGAGCTGCAGGGCCGGACGGACGGTATCGGCGGTAGAATAGGTGGCGCCGCCCAGCAGGCAGTCGGCCACGCCCGCCTTGACCAGCATGGTACCGAAGTAGTTGCCCTTCTGCAGGGCGGCGCGGCACTCGTCGGCGGTCATCTTGCCCTTACGCAGCTCCACCATCTGCTCCACCAGCTGATCCATACCGGCATAGGTGGCGGGATCAATGATCTCGGCGCCCCGGATGTTGTAGCCGGCCTCCTCGGCGGCGTTTTTGACCGTCGCCTCGTTGCCGATGAGAACGGGGGTCAGGAAGGTACCGGCCAGCAGCCGGGCGCTTGCCTCCAGAATGCGGGGGTCGGTGCCCTCGGTAAATACAATCCGTTTGGGGCTCTTTTTCAGCGTGTCAATGAGCTGCTGAAACATATGAATGGCCACGGGAATCTCCTCCATTTCAATATTCCGTACTTTTGCCAAATACTTGGCGGTATGATTATTATACACCTGTCCTCCCGGCGTTCACAAGAACCTGGACGAAAATATTAAAAAAATGTGCTTTACTTTTGGTATTTTTACAATTATACTATACACACTGTTTTTTAGGAGAGGTGCATTATGACGTCTGATTTTTCCCGCTGTCTGTCTCTGCTGCGGCAGGAGAAGGGGGCATCCCAACGGGCGGTGGCCAAGGACCTGGGCATCAGCCAGGCGCTGCTGTCCCATTATGAAAACGGCGTTCGGGAACCGGGCCTGGCCTTTGTCATCAAGGCCTGCAACTACTATAATGTGTCCGCCGACTTTCTGCTGGGCCGCACCCTGAGCCGGGACGGCACCACCATTGCCGCCGAGGAGCTGTACGACTACTCCACCGAGAAGGACAACGTGCTGCATGGCTCCATCCTGGCCACCCTGAACAAGAAGCTGCTGGTCAACTCCACCGGCGTGCTGTTCGACCTGCTGGGCAAGACCGGCAAGAAGGAGGCCATCAACGCCGCCGCCGACTACCTGGGCACCGCCATCTACAAGCTGTTCCGCCATCTCTACCGGGCGGACGGCACCCAGAACGAGGACTTTTTCTCGGTCTCCGCCCGGCAGTTCACCACCGGCATCCCCTTTGCCGACATGATCTACGCCGAGACGGAATATACCGAAGCTCTGGCCGCCCATGTCAAGGACAAGGGAAACTTCCCGCCCATGAACAACGACGCGCTGATGGAGAACTATCCCGGCCTGTACCAGTCCCTGCTCCAGATCATCCACAACACCGGCGAGCGCATCAACCGCCGCTCCCCCGAGCGCAGGGAAAAATGATCTCCCGGAGGTTTTATCTATGACTGACCAATCCAAGATCCGCAACTTCTCCATCATCGCCCACATTGACCACGGCAAATCCACGCTGTCCGACCGGCTGATCGAGGCGTGCAACGCCGTTGCCGCCCGGGAGATGGAGTCCCAGCTGCTGGACAACATGGACCTGGAGAAGGAGCGGGGCATTACCATCAAGGCCCGGGCCGTCCGCCTGAACTACCGGGCGGAGGATGGCGAGACCTACGAACTCAACCTCATCGACACCCCGGGCCATGTGGACTTCAACTACGAGGTATCCCGCTCCCTGGCCGCCTGCGAGGGCGCCATCCTGGTGGTGGACGCCGCCCAGGGCATTGAGGCACAGACCCTGGCCAACACCTACCTGGCAATGGAACACGACCTGGAGATCCTGCCGGTGGTCAACAAGATCGACTTGCCCGCCGCCGACCCCCAGCGGGTGAAGGACGAGATCGAGAATATCATCGGCATCCCCGCCCAGGACGCCCCCGAGATCTCCGCCAAGGTGGGCATCAACATCCCCGCTGTGCTGGAGGACATCGTAAAGAACGTCCCCGCCCCCAAGGGCGACCCTAAGGCCCCCCTGAAAGCTCTCATCTTCGACAGCCAGTACGACCCCTATCGGGGGGTCATCGTCTACTTCCGGGTGATGGAGGGTACCATCAAAACCGGCATGAACGTGAAGCTGATGGCCTCCGGCGCCACCTACCAGGTGCTGGAGTGCGGCCACCTGCTCCCCCTGGGCATGGAGCCCTGCAACGAACTGATCGCCGGCGAGGTGGGCTACTTTACCGCCTCCATCAAGAACGTGAAGGACACCCAGGTGGGCGACACCATCACCGGGGCGGAGGCCCCGGCGGCGGAGCCTCTGCCCGGCTACCGCCCCGCCCGTGCCATGGTGTACTGCGGCATCTACACCGAGGACGGCAGCAAATATCCCGACCTGCGGGACGCCCTGGAGAAGCTCCAGCTCAACGACGCCTCCCTGTCCTTTGAGCCGGAATCCTCGGTGGCCCTGGGCTTCGGCTTCCGCTGCGGCTTTTTGGGGATGCTCCATATGGAGATCATCCAGGAGCGGCTGGAACGGGAGTTTGACCTGGATCTCATCACCACCCTGCCCTCCGTCATTTACCGGATCACCAAGACCGACGGCAGCGTGGTCATGGTGGATAACCCCCACAACTATCCCGATCCCGCGGTGATCGAGCTGGCGGAGGAGCCCTACGCCAAGGTGTCCATCGTCACGCCGCCGGACTATGTGGGCAACATCATGCCCATGTGCCAGGACCGCCGGGGTGAGTATAAGGACATGCAGTATCTGGACACCAATCTGGTGGAGCTGCACTACTCCATGCCCCTGGGCGAGATCATCTACGACTTCTTCGACACCCTGAAGGCCCGCACCAAGGGCTACGCCTCCCTGGACTACGAGATGGACCGGTACGAGCCCTCCGAGCTGGTGAAGGTGGATATGCTGCTCAACGGCGACCAGGTGGACGCCCTCTCCTTCATCGCCCACAAGGACAAGGCCTATCCTCGGGCTCGCCGTCTGTGCGAAAAGCTGAAGGAGAACATCCCCCGTCAGCTCTTCGAGGTGCCGGTCCAGGCCGCCATCGGCGGCAAGGTCATTGCCCGGGAAACCGTGAAGGCCATGCGCAAGGACGTGCTGGCCAAGTGCTACGGCGGTGACATCACCCGAAAGAAGAAGCTGCTGGAGAAGCAGAAAGAGGGCAAAAAGAAGATGCGGAGCCTTGGTACGGTACAGATCCCGACCGAGGCGTTTATGGCCGTATTGAAGCTGGACGAGGAATAACCAAAAAGACCTGCTGCAAGATTGCGGCAGGTCTTTTTTACGGGCGGGTGTGGGCACCCGCCCCTACATTACAATTCGTAGGGGCCCATGCCCACATGGGCCCGCCCCCTCAGCTGAGAAACAGCTCCACATCCTCCACCGTCAGGCCGTTCTGGAGGGCCAGGTTGATGCCGAACCCCACCACCTTGGCCAGGTCGGTGACCTTGGCGTCAATGTCCCTGGGGGTGACCAGCACCCCCTCCCCCGCCCCCCGGAGGGCCTGGGGGTCCAGGTCGGCCTGGCCCGCCTCGGCCAGCAGGTCGGCGGCCAGGGTGGCCCCGTCCACCACCGTGGGCACCCCCACGGCAATGACAGGCACCCCCAGACTGGCCTGATCCAGAGCCGCCCGGGCATTGCCCACCCCGGAGCCGGGGGTGATGCCGGTGTCCGCCAGCTGGATGGTATTGCACACCCGGCTCAGGCTGCGGGAGGCCAGGGCGTCCACCGCAATGACGCAGGCGGGGCGGATCTTTTCGGTTACCGCACGCACCAGCTCCCCGCTCTCCACCCCCGTGGTGCCCAGCACCCCCGCCGCCAGGGCGGCCACCGGGCGGAAGGAACCAAAATGTTCCGGCACCTTCTCCACCAGATGGCGGGTGACCATGGTGTGGTCGGCGGCGGCGGGGCCGATGTTGTCCGGGGTGATGGCCCGGTTGCCCAGGCCCACCACCAGGGCGGGAGCCCCTTCCGGCAGCTTGAGCAGGGCGCGAAGCTCGGCGGCCACCGCCCGGGCCGCCCGGCCAAAGGCGTCCTGCTCCCGGCGGGCCAGGCCGTCCAGGGTGATGGTCACATAGGCCCCCACCGGTTTGCCGATGGCTTTTGCCCCCTCCTGGTCCAGCACCCGCACGGTGGTCACCGGATAGCCCTCCCGCAGGCTCTCCTGCTGCGTCACGCCCTGCAATTCCTCGGCGCCGCCCCCTTCCCGCCACAGTTGGGCGGCCTCCACCGCCAGATCCGTCCGTCTCTTGTCCATAATGGCCCTCCTGTCTACCCCAAGATATGGTGTTTTGTATTCTCCTTGCCTCTATTTTTTGCGAAGAGCTTACTCATATACGAAAAAAGTGAAAAATCCTGAAAAAAACTGTTGCAATTTTCTTGCCCACCTGCTAGAATGTAAAAATGCACGGGGCAAACTATGTGTATTACTATCGTCATCGGAGGAGGTGTTTGGTTTGCCGAATATTAAGTCTGCCAAGAAGCGTGTCCTGGTGAACGAGACCAAGGCCATGCAGAATAAGGCCGCGAAGTCCGCCCTCAAGACCGACATCAAGAAGTTTGAGGCCGCGGTGGTCGAAGGCAACCGCAGCGAGGCCGAGGGCGCTTACAAGGTGGCCGTTAAGGCGGTCGACAAGGCCGTGGTTCGTGGTCTGCTGCACCGGAACAACGCTGCGCACAAGAAGAGCGCCATGACCATTAAGCTGAACAAGCTGGCCTAATCTGTGGTCAACATGAAACCGCCTGCCAAGCAGGCGGTTTTTTGCTGCCCAATGGGCGCCCGCTGCCCTTGCATTATCTTCCATTTTATGGTATATCTATAGGGAACCTGTCTCAGGGAGGTGGGCTCCATGCCCAAACGGCTGCTGCAAAAAAAGCCGGTCAAGTTTATATTGGAGATGACGGATCTCTATTTTTCCAAGCATATCTCCCGCTCGGCGGCGGAGCTGGCCTATTTTCTCATCCTGTCCTTTTTCCCCCTGCTCATCTGCGTCAACGCCTTTATCGTGCTGCTGCCGGTGGATCTGGAGGCGGTGCTGGCCGCCGCCGCCCCCCTGCTGCCCAAGGCCGCATATGACATTCTGGGAGAATATGTGGGCTACATCACCACCAACCAGTCCCCCGGTCTGCTGGCGGCGGGGATCTTCATGACGTTGTTTTTTGCCTCGGCGGCCTTCCGGGCGCTGATGAACATTATGGAGGAGATCTATAGCCGCAAGGGATACCGCGGATTTCGGCAAATTGTTGCCAGTGTGCTTTTTGCTCTGCTGCTGCTGGTCACCATCTTTTTGTCCCTGGTGGTGCTGCTCACCGGCGGCTGGCTCTTCCAGGAGGTGGAGCGGCTGCTCCATTTGGATGCGGGCGTGCTACCCTGGGACTGGCAGTGGATGCGTTTTCTGCTGCTGTTTTTGCTGGTGTTCCTCTTTGTGCTGCTGGTCTACCGGGTGGCCGCCCCCCGGGGCAAGCCCCGCCCCCCCGTCATGACCGGCGCCTTCCTGGCGGCGGTGGCCCTGTCGGTGTTCTCCATCCTCTTCTCCTGGTTCATCGGCCTGTCCTCCCGGTACTCCCTGGTATACGGGTCATTGGCCTCCATCATCATCCTGCTGGTGTGGCTCTACCTGTGCGGCAACATCCTGATCCTGGGCAACGTATTCAACTGCGTGTGGTACCGCCACAAAAAGCTGAAACTGCTGAAAGAGCTGAAAAAAGAGGAGCGATAAATAACTTGGCCATATTAAAAAAGTACAACCGCCTTGCTGTACTTCAATTTGTCTATATTCCTTCTCAATGTTTTTTGAGATAATTTTCTATACTTGACAATTATTATGTCATATGCTAAATTTCATGCATACTCACATGTCTTGAATTAAGGAGCGGTGGATATGAGGAAAAATTTATTTATGACAATTGGTATGTCCATAGGAGTCTTGGGATTACTCATTGGGTGTTCTGCTGAATCCGGCAATAACACATCAGGAGTAAACACATCACCTAATGCAAACCCTTCTGCACCTATTGTTTCTGAGGTGCCGGAGCCAGTTGAGACCTCCGAAAATACAAATTCCGCAACACTTGGTGACTATGAAGTAGAGATCAAATCAGCTGTTCTAACCGAAGATTATGAAGGAAACCCGGCGATTGTTGTAACATATTCGTGGACAAATAACAGCAGCGATACTGAAAGTTCTATGACTGCGGTATCTTGTTCTGCCTTTCAAGATGGAATAGAGTTAGATACCGCACTTATTATGGATGATTCCATCTATGATTCTGGTTCTTTCATGAGGGAAGTTCGTCCAGGTACTACGATTGACATTCAAAGTGCATTTGTACTTAGCAACACCACTTCAATTGTTGAAGTAGAAGTGGAAGAATGGATTACATTTGAAGAAAATCCCCCTGTTGCATATATGGAGTTTGACCCGTCTACTCTGTCGTAGATCTGTTGCCAAAAAGGTATATAAGCAAGAAATTCCAGCAAGAGATAAGGTGTTTCCTTACTCTTGCTGGAATTTAATTTTGTTTATACCCTTACTTTTTTTGTATTCCGTTTCCAGATCTCCCCCAGCCCAAAAAAGGTCAGGTGGGGTTCCCAGGCGGCGGGGATACGCAGCAGGGGGCGCACCAGGGTGCTGTTGCCGCCGGTGAGTACCACCGTCAGCTCTCCCAGCTCCTCCTGCAGCCGCCCCACGATGCCCTCGATGGCGCCGGCGGCGCCGTAGAGGGCGCCGTACTTCATGCAGGACGCGGTGTCCGTCCCCAGCAAACCTTCCGGCGGGGACAGCTCCACAGGGGGCAGCTGGGCGGCCCGGGCAGACAGGGCCTCCAGGCCCAGGGCCAGGCCGGGTAGGATCATGCCCCCCAAAAAGCGGCCTTGCCCGTCCACCACCGACAGGGTGGTGGCGGTACCCATGTCAAACACCGCCGCCGGGCCGCCCCAGCGGGCCAGAGCGGCCACGCAGTCCACCACCCGGTCCATACCCAGGTTGGCGGTGTCGTAGCCGCTGAGATCCAGGCCGGTATGAGTGGTTTTGTCCACCACCAGGACGGGCCTTCCAGTGACCGCTTCCAGCCCCTCCCCCACCGGACCGGTGAGGGCGGGCACCACCGAGGAGAGGACGGCCCCTTGGGCCTCCACCCCCTCCAGCAGCTCTTTCAGAGATGTGATCCAGTCCAGGGCCGGGTCGCTGGGCAGGCGCTTCACAAAGGCCACCTGCTCCCCCTCCAGCCCCGCCACGGCAACGGTGGTGTTGCCGATATCAACCGCCAGCAGCATCTCAGGCGGGCTGAGCGGCGGCGGGGGCCTTCTTCTCCAGCTTGAGGGCCCGCACCATAGGCACGCACACCGCGGGGGTGATGACGGCGGCCACAATGGCCTCGGGGATGCCGTTGGCGGCCACAATGCCCAGGATGAAGCCCAGCACCGCGTCGGCGGGGATGCCCTGGGCGGCGGCATAGGCCTCGGTGAAGATGACGCCGATGGAGCCCATGACCAGGGCAGTGTTGGTGAGGGCGCCCACGATCCCGGCAATCACCATGCCCCCGGTCTGGATACCGGCGTTGGACTTGCGGAAGAGGGTTTTTATGAGGGTGTACACCAGCCAGGGGGTGACGCCCACCAGAATACGGGGCACAAAGCAGATAAACAGAGCCCAGAGGCTGCCCCGGTCCAGACCGGGCACGGGGATGAAGGGGGAAAACACAAAGGAAGAAAGCCCGGGCACCAGCGTATTTTTGATCATGCTGGACAGGCCGAACATGGCCCCCAGGAAGGCGCCCTTCTTGGGCCCCAGCAGGATGGAGCCGATAATCACCGGCACATGGAGAATGGTGGCCTTGATGACGGGCAGGTCGATGAGCCCCAGGGGGGTGAAGGTGAGCAGGAAGATGATGCCGGTAAACATGGCCAGGATGGCCATGCCCTGCACCTGCTTGCTCCGCTGGGACCGGGTGAGGGATGATTTCATATGCAATTACCTCCAGCTGCCGTTCCTCCTGTGAGGATACAGCGCGTGATTTGGATGGCGGTCCCGGTTGGGAAAGGGCCTGCCGTCTCACAGAGTACAGCGGCCCCGGACGGGGACAGCCGGAGCTATTATAGCGTCTTTGTCCACAAAATGCAATGACATTGTGGAAAACGATCCTCCCGTCTGCTATAATTGGATGGCCATATACAGATAGTAGGGGCGGATGCCCACATCCGCCCGCCTGCAAAGGAGAGAACTGTATGCTGAAAGGAAAAACCGTGCTGCTGGGGGTCACCGGCGGCATTGCCTGCTATAAGTCGGCCAATCTGGCCTCCGCCCTGGTAAAGCAGGGGGCCAACGTCCAGGTGGTGATGACCCGCAACGCCACCGAGTTTATCGGCCCCCACACCTTTGAATCCCTCACCGGCAACCGGGTGAGCGTGGATACCTTCGACCGCAACTACCAGTTCCAGGTGGAACATATTGCCCTGGCCGACCAGGCCGATCTGGTGCTGGTGGCCCCCGCCACCGCCAACGTGCTGGCCAAGCTGGCCCACGGCCTGGCAGACGATATGCTCACCACCACCATTCTGGCCTGCAACTGCCCCAAGATCGCCGCCCCCGCCATGAACACCAAGATGTACGAAAATCCCGTCACCCAGGACAACCTGGACATTCTGCGCAAGTATGGCTGGGAGATCGTGGAGCCCGCCAGCGGCCGGCTGGCCTGCGGGGCGGTGGGCAAGGGCAAGATGCCCGAGCCGGAGGACCTGCTGGAATGTGTCCTCCACGCCCTCAGCCATGAGAAGGACATGACCGGCCTCAAGGTGCTGGTCACCGCCGGCCCCACCCGGGAGGCCCTGGACCCGGTGCGCTATCTCACCAATCACTCTACCGGCAAGATGGGCTACGCCATCGCCAAAGCCGCCGCCGCCCGGGGGGCGGAGGTCACCCTGGTGTCCGGGCCGGTGAATCTGAAAAAGCCCCCCTACATGGAGGTGGTGGATATCGTGTCCGCCCAGGACATGTTTGAGGCGGTGACCAGCCGGGCGCCAACGCAGGACATCATCATCAAGGCGGCCGCCGTGGCCGACTACCGCCCCGCATCCGTGGCGGAGGACAAGATCAAGAAGAGCGGCAATGATGCCGACCTCTCCCTCCCCCTCTCCCGCACCAGCGACATCCTGGCCTGGCTGGGGGAGCATCGCAGCCCCGGCCAGTTCCTGTGCGGATTCTCTATGGAGACCCGTGACATGGTGGAAAACTCCAAACAGAAGCTGGAGAAAAAGCACATCGACCTCATTGCCGCCAACAACCTGAAGCAGGAAGGCGCGGGCTTCGGGGTGGATACCAACCTGCTCACCCTCATCTCCCCCGACGGGGCGAAAGAGCTGCCCCTCATGAGCAAGGAGGAGGCCGCCCACGCCCTGCTGGACGAAATTATGGGTCGCCGGTGAGTTTTCGCCCCTTTTTGCCTTGACGGTGGGGGGAAAAAATGATAGAATAGCCCGCGATAAGGCTGTGATCGGGAGGAGTACCCCCATTTTCCGCACCAGAGAGGAGTCGGACGGTGCAAGACTCCGGCGGAGGTGGAGGGAAGGCGCCCGTAAGCCGCGGGGAGGCAATGCCCCGCCGGTCCCCCGCCGTTACCGGGAATGAAGCGCGTACCAGCCAGGTACGAATTCAGGTGGAACCACGGACAATTTTGTTCGCCCTGAGCCGAAAAACGGCTCAGGGCGTTCTATTTTATCCTGAGCCAGATAAAAGGAGTATGGTACATGAAAAACACTGACAAGACGATGGAGCAGATCGTCACCCTGTGCAAAGGCCGCGGCTTTATCTTCGGCGGCAGCGAGATCTACGGCGGCCTGGCCAACACCTGGGACTACGGCCCTCTGGGTGTGGAGCTGAAAAACAACGTCAAAAAGGCCTGGTGGAAGAAGTTTGTCCAGGAGAACCCCTACAACGTAGGCCTGGACGCCGCCATCCTGATGAATCCCCAGACCTGGGTGGCCTCCGGCCATCTGGGCGGCTTCTCCGATCCCCTGATGGACTGCAAGGAGTGTAAGGAGCGGTTCCGGGCCGACAAGCTCATCGAGGACTGGGCCGGCGAGAACGGGGTGGAGCTGCCCAAGCCCATCGACGCCTTCTCCCAGGAGGAGATGAAGGCCTTCGTGGAGGAGCATAACATCCCCTGCCCCTCCTGCGGCAAGCACAACTTTACCGACATCCGTCAGTTCAACCTGATGTTCAAGACCTTCCAGGGGGTCACCGAGGACGCCAAGAACACGGTGTACCTGCGGCCCGAGACCGCCCAGGGTATCTTCGTCAACTTCCCCAACATCCAGCGCACCACCCGCAAGAAGCTGCCCTTCGGCGTGTGCCAGGTGGGCAAGAGCTTCCGCAACGAGATCACCCCCGGCAACTTCACCTTCCGCACCCGTGAGTTCGAGCAGATGGAGCTTGAGTTCTTCTGCAAGCCGGGCACCGACATGGAGTGGTTCCAGTACTGGCGCTCCTTCTGCAAGGACTGGCTGCTGAGCCTGGGCATGCAGGAGGATCACCTGCGGCTGCGGGACCACAGCCCCGAGGAGCTGTGCTTCTATTCCAAGGGCACCACCGACTTCGAGTTCCTCTTCCCCTTCGGCTGGGGCGAGCTGTGGGGCGTGGCCGACCGCACCGACTACGACCTGACCCAGCACCAGAACGTCTCCGGCAAGGACATGACCTACTTCGACCAGGAGACCGGCGAACACTATATCCCCTATGTGGTGGAGCCCTCCCTGGGCGCCGACCGCGTGACCCTGGCCTTCCTGGTGGACGCCTTCGACCAGGAGGTGGTGGGCCAGGACAAGAAGGGCAACGACGACGTGCGTACCGTGCTGCGCCTCCACCCCGCTCTGGCCCCCTTCAAGTGCGCCGTGCTGCCCCTGAGCAAGAAGGAGGTTCTCTCCGGCCCCGCCCAGCAGCTGCGGGACGAGCTGGCAAAGGACTTCATGGTGGACTACGACGACGCCGGGAGCATCGGCAAGCGGTACCGCCGCCAGGACGAGATCGGCACCCCCTTCTGCATCACCCTGGACTTCCAGACCGTGGGCGACGAGAACACCCCCGCCGACCACTGCGTCACCGTCCGTGAGCGCGACTCCATGGAGCAGGTGCGCATCCCCATGTCTGAGGTCAAGAATTATATCGCTGAGCGCGTGAAGTTCTGATTTTCATCAAAAAAATCCCTGTTGCTGACGCAACAGGGATTTTTTCTTGCCTTTTATGCCTTCATGGCCTCCCGGGCGAAGTCGGCGGCCTGGTCCAGGTCGCTCTGGTCCGGATGGGTCAGTGCCAGGTCAAAGGCCTGGATCATGGCCTTCAGCTTGGCGTTGTCCGGGTCGGCCTTCAGCTGGGCTTCGTACCGGTCCCGGACGGCCTGAGGCATTTTGCCGGTACAGAAAAAGCTGCTCACCACCTGATTGCCCTTCGGCACCTCCCCCTTGAAGCGGTCGGAGAGAGAGGCAAAATACATCTCCGAAATTCCAAAGCCGGCGGTGCCGAAGAGGGCCACCCGCTTGCCGTACAGAGTGTGCAGAAACTCCTGCATGGCGGGGGTACAGCTCCCCTTGTCGGTCCAGGACCCGGCAAAGACCAGCTCCGCCTGATCCACATTCTGGGGAGGCGGACCGAAAGCCACAATGTCGTGGCCCTCACAGGCCTCCCGGATGGCCTGGGCCACCTGGGCGGTGTTGCCGGTCATACTCTCAAATACAATGGCGATTTTCATAGGTTTCTCCTTACTTGTACTTCCGGCTCTCCGCCACCGCCAGCTCGTCGCAGCGGTTGTTAAACGGGTTGTCGGCGTGGCCCTTGACCCAGTGGAGGTTTACGGTGTGGTATTCGCACAGCCCCAGCAGCTCCTCCCACAGGTCCGGGTTGAGGGCGGGCTTTTTGTCCCCCTTCACCCAGCCTCTGGCCTTCCAGCCTTTGGCCCAGCCCTTCTCCAGGGCGTTGATGACGTACTTGGAGTCGGAGTACAGCTCCACAATGCAGGGTTCCTTCAGGGCCTTCAGGGCGGTGATGACGCCGGTAAGTTCCATGCGGTTGTTGGTGGTGTGGGCCGCCCCGCCGGAGAGTTCCTTTTTGAATGCTCCGTACTGCAGAATGGCCCCCCAGCCGCCGGGGCCGGGATTGCCCGAGCAGGCCCCGTCGGTATAGATGGTAACTGTTTTCATGGCTCTCCTGTTACGACAGCCCCTCCTCCGGGGCGGTCTCCTCCTCGTCCTCCTCATGGTCGGTGCGGGCGAAGGAGATGACCTTCACGCCATCCTCCAGGTTCATGATCTTGACGCCCTGGGCGGTGCGGCCGTAGGTGGAGATGCCGGACACCGCCATGCGGATGATGACGCCGGCGTCGTTGATGACCAGCACGTCGTCACTGTCGCTCACCACCTTGACCCCCACCACGGGGCCGGTCTTGTCGGTGACGTTGTAGCCCTTCAGGCCATAGCCGCCCCGCTTCTGGAGGCCGCCCGCCCGGATATACTCGTCCATCTCGGTGCGTTTGCCGTAGCCGTTCTCGGTAATCATCAGCACCTGATGGTCCTGCTTGGCCCGGGCGGCACCCACCACGAAGTCGCCGGGGCGCAGGTTGATGCCCCGGACGCCGCAGGCGTCCCGGCCCATACAGCGCACGTCGGTCTCCTTGAAGCAGATGGTCATGCCGTCGTGGGTGACGATCAAAATGGCCTGCTCCCCGTCGGTCTCCCGGACGCAGATCAGCTCGTCCCCCTCCTCCAGGGTGATGCAGCGGATACCCGCCTTGCGGGCGGTAAAGATGGAGGAGAGCTGGATGCGCTTGACGGTGCCGGTGCGGGTGACCATCACCAGATACCGGTCCTCGGGGAACTCCCTGAGGTGGATCATGGCGGTAACCTTCTCGTCCTGCTCGATGGGCAGCACGTTCACCAGGTTGGTGCCCTTGGCGGTGCGGCCGGCCTCGGGGATCTGGTAGCCCTTCTTCCGGTGGACCCGGCCCTTATTGGTGAAGAAGAGGATATAGTCGTGGGTGGAGGCGGTAAACACCGTGTCCACATAGTCCTCCTCCTTGGTGGCCATTGCGGTAATGCCCTTGCCGCCCCGGCGCTGGGCCCGGTAGGTGGAGGCGGGGGTGCGCTTGATGTAGCCGCCGGCGGTGAGGGTGAAGACGCACTCCTCCTCCTCGATCAGGTCCTCGATGTCGATCTCGTCCTCCACATCCTGGATCTCGGTGACCCGGTCGTCGCCGTACTTGTCCCGGATGGCGATCAGCTCGTCCTTCAGCACGCCCCGGATCTTCTCCTCGCTGGCCAGCAGCTCGTTGAAGTAGGCGATGCGCTCCTCCAGCTCCTTGTACTCGTTCTCCAGCTTCTCCCGGTCCAGGCCCTGGAGGGCTTTCAGGCGCATATCCAGGATGGCCTGGGCCTGCACCTCGTCCAGGCCGAAGCGGTTCATCAGGTTCTCCCTGGCGTTGTCGTAGCTGGAGCGGATGATATGGATGACCTCGTCAATGTTGTCCTGGGCGATGAGCAGACCCTCCAGCAGGTGGGCCCGCTCCTGGGCCTTCTTCAGGTCGAATCTGGTGCGGCGGACGATGATCTCCTCCTGGAAGGCAATGTACTCGTCCAGGATGTGCCGCAGGGAGAGAATCTTGGGCTGGGACTGGTCGTCCACCAGGGCCAGCATGTTGATGGCGAAGGTGGTTTGCAGCTGGGTCTGGGCGAACAGGCGGTTGAGGACCACCTGGGGATTGGCGTCCCGCTTCAGCTCAATGACCACCCGCATGCCGTTGCGGTCGGACTCGTCCCGGATGTCGGAGATGCCCTCCAGCCGCTTGTCCTCCACCTGGTCGGCCATGTTCTTGATGAGCATCCGCTTGTTCACCTGGTAGGGGATCTCGGTGACAATGATGCGGGTGCGGTTCTGGCCGAACTCCTCAAATTCCGTCCGGGCCCGGACGCACACCCGGCCCCGGCCGGTGGCGTAGGCGGCCCGGATGCCGGAGCGGCCCATAATGATGCCCTTGGTGGGGAAGTCGGGGCCTTTCACATACTCCATCAGGTCGGCCAGGGTGGCCTCGGGGTTGTCCAGGATGCAGACGGTGGCGTCAATGACCTCCCGCAGGTTGTGGGGCGGGATGTTGGTGGCCATGCCCACGGCGATACCCGCCGAGCCGTTGACCAGCAGGTTGGGGAACCGGGAGGGCAGCACCCGGGGTTCCTTCCGGGACTCGTCAAAGTTGGGGTCCCAGTTTACCGTGTCCTTCTCAATATCCCGCAGCATCTCGTCGGAGATCTTGGACATACGGGCCTCGGTATAACGGTAGGCGGCGGCGGGGTCGCCGTCGATGGAGCCGAAGTTGCCGTGGCCGTCCACCAGGGGATAGCGCATGGAGAAGTCCTGGGCCAGGCGCACCAGGGCGTCGTAGACCGATCCGTCACCGTGGGGGTGATACCGGCCCAGCACGTCGCCCACGCAGGTGGCCGACTTCTTGAAGGGCTTGTCCGCCGTCAGATTGTCCTCGTACATGGCGTACAGGATACGCCGATGGACCGGCTTCAGGCCGTCCCGCACGTCGGGCAGGGCGCGGCCCTTGATGACGCTCATGGCGTACTCGATATAGGACTGCTCCATCTCCTTCACCAGAGGTGAGGTGACGATGGTCTGGTCCGGGTACCGGATCTCCTCCGGATCGTACTGTGGCTTTTTGCTCATGCTGATGCCTCTCAATCTTCATGATAGGGTGGTTCACGGCAGGCGGCCTTTACGGTCGCCCGACCCCCCTTAATAATCCAAATTCACCGCGTACTTGGCGTTGCGTTCGATGAACTCCTTCCGGGGCTCCACCTTCTCCCCCATGAGGACGGTGAAGGTCTGGTCGGCCAGCACCGCGTCGTCCAGGGTGATGCGGCGCAGGGTGCGCTGCTCCGGGTCCATGGTGGTCTCCCACAACTCGTGGTAGTCCATCTCGCCCAGGCCCTTAAAGCGGTTGATGACCACCTTGGTATTGGGGTTGTCGCCCCGCAGCTCGGCGGAGATCTTGTCCCGCTCCTCATCGGAGAAGGCCACCCGGCTGGTCTTGCCACGGGTCAGCTTGTACAGCGGCGGCACGGCGGCGTACACATAGCCATGTTCAATGAGGGGCCGCATGAACCGGAAGAAGAAGGTGAGCAGCAGGGTACGGATGTGGGAGCCGTCCACATCGGCATCGGCCATGATGATGATCTTGTGGTAGCGCAGCTTCTCCAGGTCGAAGTCGTCCCCGATGCCGGCCCCCAGGGCGGTGATGACGGGGGTGAGCTTGTCGTTGCCGTACACCTTGTCGGCCCGGGCCTTCTCCACGTTGAGCATCTTGCCCCACAGGGGGAGGATGGCCTGGAACCGGCTGTCCCGGCCCTGGGTGGCCGAGCCGCCTGCGGAGTCGCCCTCCACGATGTACAGCTCGGTGAGTTCCGGATTGACCTCGTTGCAGTCCCGCAGCTTGTCGGGCATGGCGGCGCCGCCCAGGGCGGTCTTGCGGCGGATGGACTCCCGGGCCTTGCGGGCGGCCTCACGGGCCCGGTTGGCCATGAGGGCCTTCTCCAGAATGGCCTTGCCCACCGCGGGGTTCTCCTCCAGATACTCGGAGAGTTTATCGGTGACGATGGAACTGACCAGGGTGCGGATCTCACTGTTGCCCAGCTTGGCCTTGGTCTGGCCCTCAAACTGGGCGTCGGTGAGCTTAACGGAGATGACGCAGGCGATACCCTCCCGGCAGTCCTCGCCGGACACCTTGTCCTCGTCCTTGAGCAGCTTCATCTTCTTGCCGTAGTTGTTGAGTACGGTGGTGAGGGCCCGCTTGAAGCCCTCCTCGTGCATGCCGCCCTCGGGGGTGTGGACGTTGTTGGCAAAGGAGACGATGGTCTCGTTATAGCCGTCGTTATACTGGAAGGCCACCTCCGCCATGGAGTCGTCCTTCATACCGGACATGTAGACCACGTCGGGGTGGATGGCATCCTTGGAGCGGTTGATGTAGGACACGAACTCCCGGATGCCGCCGGCGTAGTGCATGGTGTCCCTCTGCTCCCTGCC
>NZ_CALWOJ010000032.1 GCF_944383115.1 uncultured Flavonifractor sp.
GACTACGACAAGACCTGCCTGAAGGAGTCCCACCTGACTCTGCCCCGGTTCCGGGGTGTGTCCCAGGCCTGGCATTATAAGGAGGACTTCACCGGCGCCGACATCCAGCAGATGATGCTCATCGAACACCGCAACCTGGGCCGCCTGTCTATGGGCGCCAACTTCGGCACCGGTCCCAACTACATCGGCCAGCACATCCACAACGAGCTGGAGCAGTGGTACATCATGCTGCCCGGCGCCTCCTTCACCTACACCGCCGAGGACGAGAAGATCCATGTGGTGGGCGGCGACGTGACCTACACCCCCCACGGCTCCCACCACGGCAGCGAGTGCGCCGAGGGCGAGAAGTTCGCCTATGTGTGGTTCGAGCTGTGTGAGAACGGCTATCCCGGCGAGATCAAGTAAGGATGGCCCGGAATTGGGAGCTGCTGGGCTCCAACAGCACCTACAGCCATGTGCCCCTGGAGGCCTGTCTGGATGAACTGGCGGAGCTTGGGTTGACGGCCCTGGACTTTGTACCCCAGACGCCCCATTTCTGGTGCAGTCATGCTGAGATGGGGGACGCCGCCGCCCTCCGGCGGATGCTGGAGGAGAGAGGCCTGCGGGCCGCGGTGGTCACCCCGCCGCCCTACCGCTATTCCATCACCGCCTCGGCGGGGATGCAGCGGCAGGCCACTCTGGACTATTACCGCCGCTGTATCCTGCTGGCGGCCTCCCTGGGGGCTGACCGGGTGGTGCTGGGGGCGGAGGGGGCCTGCTGGGACCTGGAACGGGGCCGGCTGCTGGACCAGGCGGCGGAGCTGCTGGACAGGCTGTGTCCCACTGCGGCGGCAGCCGGAGTGAAGCTGCTGCTCATGCCGGTGCTGGGCCCAGACGCCCCTCTGGCCGCCCAGTCTCCCGTGCTGGGGCCGGCGGAGGAGATCCTGGGCATGATCCGCCGGGTGGACAGCCCCTGGCTGGGGACCTGTCTGGATACCAACGCTATGAGTGTGTGGGGAGACGATATCCCCGGCTGGTTTGCCCGGCTGGGGACCTGCACCGATCTGGTCCGGCTGTGCGACGGCAATTACCACGGCTGGCGGGCCTGGGGGGAGGGATGTCTGCCCCTGAACCGCTATGTGGAACAGCTGGAGGCGGCAGGGTACCGGGGAGAACTCTCCCTGCTGCTGCCCGGCGAGCGCTATGTGGACAGGCCCGGCCATCCGCTGAGGCAGGTCCTGGCGGCGCTGAGAACAGGGGGGAGGACATGAAGGGTATCCGACGCGACCAGCTGGTGAACATGAACCAGCACTACCGCCGGTTCTCTCTGGACTACTTCCTGGACTGCCAGCAGAAGCTGGGCTTTCGTCAGATCGAGCTGTGGTGTGGCGCTTCTCATTTCTGGCTGGACCACACCGGCTACGATGACGTATCGGTACTGAAGGGCAAGCTGAAGGACCACGGCGTGAAGGTGGTATCCATTACCGCCCCCAGCATGGCCTACCAGTACCAGTACGCGGCCCAGGACAGGGAGCAGCTGGAATACTCCTTCCGCTACTTCTCCAACGCCATCCATCTGGCTGCCGAGCTGGGCGCCGACCGGGTGGTGGTCAACTCCGGCTGGGGTTATCTGGGGGAGGACCAGGACACCATGTGGAACCGGTGCCGGGATCATCTCTGCCGTCTGTGCAGGGTGGCCCAACCCCTGGGCGTGAACCTGGTGATGGAATCCCTGCGGGACGATGAGAGCAACCTGGTCTACAACCTGGAACGAGCTGTGCGGATGTACCGGGAGGTGGATCACCCCAGCCTGAAAATGATGGTGGACAACATTGCCACCGGAGCGGCGGGGGAGAGCTTGGAGGACTGGTTCCGGGCTTTCGGCTCGGACCTGATCCATATGCACTTTCTGGACGGCGACCCCTGGCTCCACAACATCTGGGGAGACGGCAACACCTCCTTGTCCCAACAGATTCAAATCATGAACCAATGGAACTATACCGGCTACCTGGTGCAGGAGGTGGCGGATGAGCACTACTTCTCCGACCCCTTCCAGGCAGACCGGAAAAACCTCCGGGTACTGGAGCGGTTCCTGGAGGATTGAGCGTTATTTCCCGATGCGCCCCATCGGTAAATGAAATCAAATGTAAGGAAAGGTGAACATCATGAAGCTGAAAAGATTGATCCCCTCGATCCTCTCTCTTGCACTGGTCTTTTCCCTGGCCGCCTGCGGCAGCGGCGGCAGCGGCAGTGCCAACACTCCCGCTCAGAATGAGACTACCCCCGCCCAGAGCGAGACCACCCCGGCTCAGACCGAGGGCGACGGTTCCCTGCAGCGTGTCCTGGACGCCGGCAAGCTGACCATCGGCGCCGAAGGCAACTGGATCCCCTATGTGTACAACGAGGACGGCACCGGTGACCTCACCGGCTTCGAGGTTGAGGTAGCCAAGGAAGTGGCTGCCCGCCTGGGCGTGGAGGCCGAGTTCCAGATCTCCGACAGCTGGGACCCCGTGCTGGCCGGTCTGGACGCCGCCCGCTATGACATCGTCATCTGCGGCGTGAACCCCAACCCCGAGCGCCAGGAGAAGTATGCCTGCACCATCGCCTACGCTGAGAACCCCTACTGCCTGGTGGTCAACGGCGACAACACAGAGATCACTTCCTTTGATGATCTGGACGGCAAGCTGTGCATCAACTCCCCCTCCTCCGCCGCCGGCCAGATTGCCCAGCGCTATGGCGCCACCACTGCTGACGGCGACCTGACTGCCGCAATGGAGCAGCTCAACACCGGCCGGGCCGACGCCCACGTGAACAACGTGGCCGCTGTGGATGCCTACATGGCCGAGCGCCCCGACGTGAACGTGAAGATTGCGGCTACCTATGAGCCCGAAGAAGAGAACCGCTACGAGATCGAGTCCGCCGCCATGCTCCGCAAGGAGGACCAGGAGCTGTGCGACAAGGTCTCCGAGATTCTGCAGAGCATGATCGACGACGGCACCCTGTACGACCTGACCGTGAAGTATTTCGGTGAGGCCGTGGCCGACAGCACCAGCATCTACCAGAAGTAAGCACAAACAGAGGCAGAGGGGACTGCCGCCGGCAGTCCCCTCGCCCCGATCAACTTCAATACTTATTACACTCGAAGGAGGTGGGCCGCTGTGGAACAACTGGAACTGCTGATAAACTCTTTCTGGCCCATGTTTAAAGCCGGATTGTTGATTTCCGTCCCGCTCATGTTGGTATCCTTTGCCATAGGCCTGGTACTGGCCTTTGCCCTGGCGCTGATGCGTATGTCCAAGATCGCGCCCTTTAAGGCCGTGGCCTGGTTTGTGGTCTGGGTCATCCGCGGCACTCCTCTGCTGGTCCAGATCTATGTAATCTATTTCGGCCTGCCCTCGGTGGGGCTGGTCCTGGATCCCATTCCGTCGGCCATTCTGGCCCTCACAATCAGCCAGGGCGCCTATAACTCCGAAGTCATCCGTGCCGCCCTGGGCTCCATCCCCAAAGGCCAGTTTGAGGCCTGCCGGGCTCTGGGCCTGAACAAATTGCAGACCATGCGGAAGGTCATCATCCCCCAGGCCGCTCTGGTGGCGGTACCCTCCCTGGGCAACTCCTTCATCAGCCTGCTGAAGGATACCTCCCTGGTGTCCACCATCACCGTGGCCGAGATTATGATGACTGCAAAGAGCATCATTGCCATCAAATTCTAGCCCCTGCTCTTCTACTGTGAGGCAGCCGTCGTCTACCTGATCTTCAGCACCGTCCTGACGCAGCTGCAGAGTATGCTGGAGAAGAAGCTGGGCAAGCATCTGGTGGATACCAGAGCGTAAAAATAAGAGAGGCAATTACTCATGTTACATTTGAATACACAGGGACTGCGGGACACCGCGGCCTGGGAGAAGGCGGGTATCGCCCTTCCCCGGTACGACGTGCAGGCGGTGCGTAAGCGCACTTGGGAGAAACCGGCCTGGGTCCATTTTGGCGCGGGCAACATCTTCCGGGGCTTCCTGGCCGCCGCGCAGCAGACCCTTTTGCATACCGGAGCGGCTGATACCGGTATCATTGCCGCCGAATCCTTTGATTTTCAGATCATTGACAATGTCTATACCCCCTACGACAGCCTGAGCCTGCTGGTCCGCATGGCGGCCGACTGCCCCAATCAGATGGAGGTGATCGGCAGCGTGACCGGCGGCCTGAAGGCCGACTGCCAGGGCCCCGACTGGGACAGACTGGTAAAGGTATTCCAGTCGCCCACCCTGCAAATGGCCAGCTTCACCATCACGGAAAAGGGCTACGCCCTCACCGGGCTGAAAGGCGATCTGCTGCCGGTGGTGGAGCGGGATCTGGAGAGCGGGCCCGACTGTCCCCGCCATACCATGTCCATCGCCGCCGCCCTGCTCTACCGCCGGTTCCAGGCCGGGGGCGCTCCCATCGCTATGGTGAGCATGGACAACTGTGCCCAGAACGGTCAAAAGCTCCAGGACGCGGTGGAGCGCATCGCCGCCGGATGGCTGGAGCGCGGTCTGGTACCCCAGGACTTCCTGACCTGGCTGAGAGACAGAAGTAAGGTGACCTTCCCCTGGTCCATGATCGACAAGATCACCCCCCACCCCTCCCAGAAGGTACAGCAGGAGCTGGAGGGCCTGGGCCTGGCGGATATGACCATCAGCAAAACCAATACCGGCACCCTCATCGCCCCCTTCGTCAACGCGGAGGTCACCGAGTATCTGGTGCTGGAGGATACCTTCCCCAACGGACGGCCCGCCCTGGAGCGGGCGGGAGTGTACCTCACCGACCGGACCACTGTGGAGAAGGCGGAGAAGATGAAGGTGGGTACCTGTCTCAATCCCCTCCATACCGCTCTGGCGGTGTTCGGGTGCCTGCTGGGATACACCTCCATTGCCGCCGAGATGGGAGACGCCGACCTGAAGGCTCTGGTGGAGCGTATCGCTGCCGAGAGTCTGCCGGTGGTGGAGGACCCGGGCATCCTCAGTCCCCGGGCTTTCATCGACGAGGTACTGAACAAGCGATTCCCCAATCCTGCCATACCCGATACCCCCCAGCGCATCGCCGCCGACTGTTCCCAGAAGATCCCTGTCCGCTACGGCGGCACCCTACAGCGGTATGAGAAGCGGCCCGACCTGGATTTGTCCGGTCTGGTGTATATCCCGCTGGTGTTTGCGGGCTGGTGCCGGTACCTGCTGGGCCTGGACGACCAGGGCGGGGAGATGCCGGTGAGCCCCGATCCCCTGGTGGCTCAGCTCCAGTCTTATCTGACCGGGATCACTCTGGGCAAACCGGAGTCCTGTACCAATCAGCTTAAACCCATCCTGTCCAACGCCGCCATTTTCGGCGTGGACCTGTATCAGTCCGACCTGGGCGGGAAGGCAGAGGAGGCCTTCCGGGCCATGCTGGCCGGACCGGGCGCGGTGCGTGCCGCTCTGCGGCATTATTTATCGCTTTGACGGAGTACAAGGAGAGAGATAGTCATGAAGATGACGTTTCGCTGGTATGGGAGCCAGATGGATCCTATCCCGCTGCGCTATATTAAGCAGATTCCCAACATGAGCGGTGTGGTCACCTCCCTGATGGATATGCCCGCAGGGGCCCTCTGGCCGGAGGAGCGCATCCAGGCTCTGAAGCAGGAGGTCAATGACGCGGGCCTGGAGATGGAGGTCATTGAGAGCGTCAATGTCCACGAGGACATCAAGCTGGGCCTGCCCAGCCGGGATGGGTACATCGAAGCCTATCAGGAGACCATCCGCCGTCTGGGCAGGGCGGGGGTCAAGGTGATCTGCTACAACTTTATGCCCGTGTTCGACTGGACCCGCAGCGACCTGTTCAAGCCCCGGCCCGATGGGGCCACCGTGCTGGCCTATGACCAGGCGGTTATCGACCGTATCACCGATCCCCAGGCCTTTGCCGACCAGATTCAGCAGGGAGCGGGGGAGTTTGAGATGGCGGGCTGGGAGCCGGAGCGTATGGCGGAGATCAAATCCCTCTTCGCCCAGTACGCCAGCGTGTCCCACCAGGATTTGCGCAACAATCTGGCTTATTTCCTGAAAGCCATCATTCCCGTCTGCGAGCAGTACGACGTGAAAATGGCCATTCACCCCGACGATCCGCCCTGGGACATCTTCGGCCTGCCCCGGATCTACACCAGCGGAGAGGATATCCGACAGATCCTGGACCTGGTAGACAGCCCTTATAACTGCCTGACTCTGTGTTCCGGGTCCCTGGGCTCCAATCCCAACAACGATATCCCTGCCCTGGTGCGGGAATTCGGCGGTCAGGGTCGCATCCCCTTTGCCCACGTCCGCAACATCAAGTTTACCGGCCCCGGCCAGTTTGAGGAGGCGGCTCACTTCTCTGCCGACGGCAGCCTGGATCTGTACGAGATCATGAAGGCTTACTACGACGTGGGGATGGACTTCTATGTCCGGCCCGATCACGGCCGGATGATCTGGGATGAGAAGGGACGGGCGGGCTACGGCCTGTTTGACCGGGCACTGGGCGCTTCTTATCTCAACGGCCTGTGGGAGGCCATTGAAAAAGACCACAGATAACAGTGGGCGGCGCGTCCGGCCGGGGCGAAAGCCGCGTGCCGGACGCGCCCCTTCTTTGTGAAGAAAACAGGAGGCATAACTATGGACGCCATTTCCAAGCGTATTTCTGAGATCGGCGTGGTGCCGGTCATTAAACTCAACCATCCCCAGGAGGACGCCGCTCCGCTGGCCCATGCCCTGTGTGCCGGCGGGGTGCCGGTGGCGGAGGTCACCTTCCGGGCCGCCGGAGCTGCCCAGGCCATACGCCTTATGACCGAGGCCTGCCCGGAGATGCTGGTGGGGGCGGGTACCGTTCTCACCACCGATCAGGTGGATCAGGCTCTGGAGGCCGGCGCCAAATTCATCGTTACCCCCGGCCTGGACCCGGACATTGTGACCTATTGCCAGAGCAAGGGTGTGCCTGTGTTCCCCGGCTGCACCACCCCCACCGACTACCATACTGCCTACAAGCTGGGGCTGGAGGTACTGAAGTTCTTCCCCGCGGAACAGTCCGGGGGTCTTTCCAAAATCAAGGCCATGAGCGCCCCCTTCCCCATGTTCAAGATCATGCCCACCGGCGGCATCTCCCTGAAAAACCTGAGGGAGTACCTGTCCAGCCCGGTGGTGTGCGCCTGCGGCGGCTCCTACATGGTCACCGCCGATCTCATTGACAATCACAAGTGGGACGAGATCACCGCACTGTGTCAGCAGTCGGTGGCCATCGTCAAGGAGGTACGAAATGGCTAAAGTTGTTACATTCGGCGAGCTGATGCTCCGTCTGGCCCCCAACGGCTACTACCGCTTCTTCCAGAATGACCAGATGCAGGCCACCTTCGGCGGCGGCGAGGCCAACGTGGCGGTCTCCCTGGCCAACTACGGCCTGGACAGCGTGTATGTCACCAAGCTGCCTGCCCACGCCATCGGTCAGGCTGCCGTGGACTCTCTGCGGTACTTTGGGGTGGATACCTCCAAGATTGTCCGGGGCGGCGACCGGGTAGGCATCTACTACCTGGAGAAGGGAGCATCCCAGCGGGGAAGCGTGTGCATCTATGACCGGGCCCACTCCGCCATTGCCGAGGCCCGGTCCGGCGACTTTGACTGGGACGCCATCTTTGAGGGGGCCGATTGGTTCCATTTTACCGGCATTACCCCTGCTCTGGGCCCCAATCTGGTGGAGCTGTGCCGTCAGGCCTGTGAGGCTGCCAAGGCCCGGGGTGTCAAGATCTCCTGCGATCTGAACTACCGGGGCAAGCTGTGGACCCGGGACCAGGCCCGGGCGGCTATGACCGACCTGTGCCGCTATGTGGATGTGTGCATCTCCAACGAGGAGGACGCCAAGGATGTGTTCGGCATCGAGGCCGAGGGCAGCGATATCTATGGCGGCAAGCTGAACAAGGCGGGCTATGAGAGCGTGGCCAGGCAGCTGATGGAAAAGTTCGGCTTTGAGAAGGTGGCCATCACCCTGCGTACCTCCATCTCCGCCAGCGACAACGACTGGGCCGGAATGCTGTACGACGGCAAGGATTGCTGCTTCTCCAAGGAGTACCACCTCCACATCGTGGACCGGGTGGGCGGCGGCGATTCCTTTGGCGCCGGGCTGATCTACGCCCTGTTGTCCGGTAAGTCCTCTCAGAACGCCATTGAGTTTGCAGTGGCGGCCTCCGCCCTGAAGCACTCGGTGGAGGGAGACTACAACCGGGTCACCGTGGCCGAGGTGGAGAAGCTGGCCGGCGGCGACGGCTCCGGCCGGGTACAGCGGTAACAGAAAAAATGGATAGCTGGACCATCTGGTCCAGCTGTCTGTTTCAAAGGAGGGTCGGGATGAAACCATTGAATTATCAGATGTTGAAGGAGAGTGGCTACACCGGCTATGTGCTGGAACAGACGCCGGAAAAGGTACTCCAGTTTGGCGAGGGCAACTTCCTGCGGGCCTTTGCCGACTGCTGGTTTGATCTGGCCAACGAGCGGGTGGGATGGAACGGTAAGTGTGTGCTGGTCCAGCCCATCCCCCAGGGCCTGGCAAAGGAGATCAACGCCCAGCAGGGGCTGTATACCCTGTGCCTGCGGGGACGGGAGAACGGCCAGCCGGTGGACCGACGGCGGGTGATCTCAGCGGTGAGCCGCTGCCTCAACCCCTACGAAGGGGAGGATTATCAAGCCATGCTGGAGGTGGCTGTCTCCCCGGAACTGGAGTATATCGTGTCCAACACCACCGAGGCGGGCATCGTCTACGACCCCACCTGCAAGCTGGAGGATCAGCCTCCCGCCTCCTTCCCCGCCAAACTGACCCAGGTGCTGTACCGCCGTTGGCAGGCCGGGCAGCCGGGCCTGGTGATCCTGTCCTGTGAGCTGATCGACAACAACGGAACGATTCTGCAGGACTGTGTGGAGCGCCACACCGCCCAGTGGGGGCTGGAGGAGACCTTTGTGGAGTGGCTCAAGGGGTGTACCTTCTGCTCCACCCTGGTGGATCGCATCGTACCCGGCCGTATCCGGGACCGGGCGGAGCAGGATAAACTGGAGGCGGAGCTGGGTTACGCTGACCCCCTGCTGGATGTGGGGGAGGTGTTCGGCGTCTGGGTCATCCAGGGGCCGGAGTGGCTGGCGGACAAATTGCCTTTCCGGGCTGCGGGACTCAACTGCCCGGTGGTGCCCGATGTGACCCCCTACAAGCACAGGAAGGTGCGGATACTCAACGGTGGGCACACCGGCTTTGTGCCGGGGGCCTACCTGGCGGGCTTTGATATCGTCCGGGACTGCATGGCCCACCCGGTGGTGCGGGGTTTTCTGGAGCAAATGCTCTACCGGGAGATCATCCCCACCCTGGAGCTGGATCGGGCCGACCTGGTGCAGTTTGCCAAAGCAGTGGAGGACCGGTTCGACAACCCCTTTGTGGACCACGCCCTGCTGAGCATCTGCCTGAACACCGTATCCAAGTGGCGGGCCCGCAACCTTCCCAGCCTGCTGGCCTACCAGCGGCAGACGGGACAGCTGCCCCCCTGCCTCACCATGAGTCTGGCGGCGGCCATTCAGTTCTACTGCGGGCACATGGAGGGGCTTACCGGACAGGGACTGGCCTGCCGCCGGAGCGACGGCACAGCCTACACTGTCTCCGATGACCGGTGGGTGCTGGAGTTCTGCTGGGCCCACCGGGGAGACAGCGCCGGGGAACTGGTGCGGGCCATCCTGAGCCATGAGCAGATGTGGGGCATGGACCTGACGACGGTGGACGGCCTGACGGCGGCGGTAACGGCGGATCTGGAAAAAATCCGGGCCGACGGGGTGCTGGCCGCATACGCCGCCTGTCTGGAGGAAAACGCATGAAGCTGATCCAGATTCAGATGGGAGACAATGTGGCGGTGGCCCTGGCCCCGGTGGAGGCGGGGGAGCAGGTGAGTGTCGGAGGGAGGACCCTGACGGCGGCGGAGTCCATCCCCCAGGGCCATAAGCTGGCGCTTGTGCCGCTGAAGCCGGGAGATCTGGTGTACAAATATGGCTGCGCCATCGGACGGGTCACCACTCCCGTGCCGGCAGGCGGGTGGGTCCACACCCACAACATGACCACCAATTTGTCCGCCCGCACCCACTTCTCCTACCGCCCGACGGTACAGGCTCTGGAGTCGGAGGAGCCGGAGCAGTTTCTGGGCTATCTGCGGCCCGACGGCCGGGCGGCCACCCGCAACGAGATCTGGATACTGCCCACCGTGGGCTGTGTCAATGAAATTGCCAGCCAGCTGGCGGCCGACAACCAGGACCTGGTGGGGGGGAGCGTGGAGGGGCTTTATGCCTTTCCCCACCCCTATGGGTGCAGTCAGACGGGGGCGGACCACGCCAACACCCGGGCCATCCTGGCTGGACTGGCCCGCCATCCCAACGCGGCGGCGGTGCTGGTGGTGGGGCTGGGATGCGAGAACCTGCAATGCAGCCAGCTGATGGAGGATCTGGGAGCGGAGGCAGCGGAGCGGGTAAAGTTCCTGGTGTGCCAGCAGGTGGAGGACGAACTGGCGGCAGGCCGGGCCTTGCTGGAGGAGTGTGCCGCCTATGCCGCTCAGTTCCAGCGCCAACCGGTGCCGGTGAGCAAGCTGGTGGTGGGCCTCAAGTGCGGCGGCTCCGACGGCCTGTCCGGTATCACTGCCAATCCGGTGGTGGGCCGGTTCAGCGATCTGCTGGTGGCCCGGGGAGGCAGCACCATTCTCACCGAGGTGCCTGAGATGTTTGGCGCCGAGGAGCTGCTTTTGGGCCGCTGTGCCGACGAAGAGGTGTTCCGTCAGGCGGCGGAGATGCTCCAGGGTTTCCGGGACTACTTTGTCTCCCACGGAGAGAATGTTTACGAAAATCCCTCCCCTGGCAATAAGACCGGGGGAATCACCACCCTGGAGGACAAATCCTGCGGCTGTGTCCAGAAGGGAGGCACCGCCCCCATCGTGGGTGTGGTACCCTACGGCGGTCAGGTAGTACGGCCCGGATTAAATCTGCTGTGGGGTCCGGGCAACGACCTGGTGTCCACCACCGCCCTCAGTGCGGCGGGAGCCCACCTGATCCTCTTCACCACCGGGCGGGGCACGCCCTTTGGGTCTCCTGTGCCAACCCTTAAAATCGCAAGCAACCGCACTCTGGCTGCCCGCAAGCCTGGATGGATTGACTTTGATGCCGGCGTGGTAGCCGAGGGAGAGGGCATCGGTCAGACGGCCAGACACCTGTTTCATCTGGTGCTTCGTACCGCTGGAGGCAGCTGTACGAAAAGTGAAGCGGCTGGATATCGAGGACTGGCTATTTTTAAAGATGGAGTAACACTATAAAACGAAATACAGAAGACCTTGTGGCATACAGCACTTTGAATATCCTTTGCCGCATTGCTAAAAAAGATGACTGCTACTGCATTACGCTGTAACAGTCATCTTTTTTTGGAATCAGGAGCAGTCAGAGGAACCTGGCATTTGCTCGGTGGATGTTTGGAAGTGGGAGGGACGGCAGTGCCCCTTGCTTTTTTGGTGTCAGTCGGGCTGCTTGACGGTGCCGCTCTGAGTGATGTCCAGCATGTCGGCGGTAATGTCGGTGGTGTAGGGGTTGAGCCCCGAAGTGTTGACAATCTCCAGCACCTTGTCAGGGTAGAGTTCGTAGCACCAGTCCCAGCCCTCCTTGTATTTGACTGTGCCGTCCCCCGGCAGGACGGTGGTGGTCACGTTGTCAAAGTCGAAACTCAGGCCCTTGTCGGCAAAGAAGGCCAGGTCGGTGATGCTCAGGTTGGTATCCACGTTCTCCATAAAGATATCGTAGTAAGTGGGCAGGTTAAGGGGCTGGGAGATGGCCTTTTTCAGGACTGCCATGATCAGCTCCCGCTGGGTCTTGGTGCGGCCGATGTCGGCGTCGGGATAGGCGTCGTAGATGTTATGGGGATAAATGCCGGGGCCGTCGGAATTTTTCCGGCAGCGCACCACCTTCAGGGCGTCGGAGCCGGTGAGATACTGCATCCCAGGCTCAAAGTGGATGTGCAGGTTCTGGTCGGGGTCATCGTAGGACATGTGGACGGGTACGTTGAAATTGACGCCTCCCACCGCGTCCACCAGGCGTACAAAGCCCTGGGTGTTCACCTTCACATAGAAGTCAATGGGGAAGCCCACGATCTTGCGTACCTCATCCCTCAGCGCGTCCATACCATTATAGGGGTACATGCCGCACAGCTTATAGAAATGCTTTCCCTTGGCGGATACCCCTTCCACCAGGGTATCCCGGGGGATGGAGGCCATTGCTATGGTCTGGTTTACCGTGTCATAAGTGGCCACGATCATAGTATCCACATTGCCGCTGGACTGGTCGCTGGCGCACAGCAGGAAGGTGTAGGTATACTCCTTCCGCTGACGGCCAGGCTGGGCGCTCTCCTCCGGATCGGGGGACTGGAGAACGGCGCCGCTGTCCTCCGGCGGGGGCGTCTCCTCAGCGATCTTGGGGGGTTGGGCCAGCAGCTTGAAGACGACGATACCGGTCAGCACCAACGCCGCCACGATCGCCAGAAGGATAAACAGAATCTTGGCAATCCTCTGGCCGGGAGTCAGAGGGATTTTTTCTTTTTTTGCCAGCCGTTTGGCCATGGGGACCACGCCTTTCTTTGGTATAGGAGTCATGGGTATGTATTTGCCGCTGCGGTTAGAATGACCGCATTATATCGAATTAGACGGCGGCAGGCAAGAAAAAGTTCGCTGGATTTCCACTTTTTTTGACAGATGCACCTTTATGGTTCGCCCACGAAGCGGCTGCGGATACTGAGGGTGGCGGCGGTGAGCGCGTTGACGGCTCCCAGCAGATCCAGCAGCAGCTGATTCTGCCGGGCCAACTCCTCCAGTATCCGGTCCGTGCCCTCGCCGGCCGGCGTGGGCGCGGGCCAGGGATACCCGCTCCAGCAGGGGATGGGATGGGCGTACCGTTTCATGGCCGGTTCCTCCTGGCGGCTCTGGGCCAGAATGGCAGCGGCCCGCCGCCTGGCTTCCTGATCCTGGACCTTCTGACAGGTTGGTTGATTCATGTGGAAACACCTCCTTTTCACCCCTTATCCTATGCGTGCCCGGCCCGCCCGGTCCGCCGGGGCCAGAATTGGGGAAATTGCCCGTTGACATTTTTGGGGGACATGGTACACTAAACTGGACCGTATGAAGAGCAAACGCTCATGCGGTCCAGAAAGGAACGAGGTACCATGAAGAAACTGCTTGCACTGGGCCTGACCGTGGCCCTGGCGCTGGGCCTTACCGCCTGCGCCTCCGATCCCGCTCCGGCGGAGAGTACCCCTCCCGCCGAGACCACCCCTGTGGCGGAGACCACGCCCGCCCAGTCTGAAACTCCTGCCCAGGAGGGAACTGAGATCAACCTGGGACTGCTCAACGGACCTACCGGCATGGGGGCCGCCAAGCTGCTATCCGACAACGATGCCGGCGAGACCGTCAACCACTACAATGTGACCATGGGCTCCGATCCCTCTACTGATATTGTGCCCAAGCTCAACAGCGGGGAGCTGGATATCGCCGCCCTGCCCACCAACGTGGCTGCCAACCTGTACAACAAGACCGGCAATGTGCAGCTGCTGGCCCTGAATACGCTGGGGGTACTCCACATCCTGGAGAACGGCAATACCGTCAATTCTTTGGCCGATCTGTCCGGTAAGACCATCTACGCCATCAACCAGGGTACCAACACCGAGTATGTGCTGGACTACCTGCTGACCCAGAACGGCCTGGACCCGGACACCGACGTGGATATCCAGTGGAAGACCAGCGAGGAGGTCACCACCCTGATGGCCTCCGGTGAGATCGACCTGTGTATGCTCCCTGTACCCGCCGCTACCACCGTGCTGATGCAGAACAGCGACGTGCGGGACGCTGTCGACCTGAGCGACGCCTGGATCCAGTCCGGGGCCGAGGGCACCTTCACCATGGGCTGTGTGGTGGTGCGCACTGAGTTTGCCCAGGAGCATCCTGAAGCGGTGGAAGCCTTCCTGCAGGAGTATGAGGCCTCCATCAACTACATCAAGGACAACCCGGAGGAGGGCGGCCAGCTCATTGAGCAGTACAGCATCGTGCCCAAAGCCGCTATTGCCACTGCGGCCATCCCCCAGGCCAACATGATTTTTGCCGCCGGGGAGGATCTGAAGTCTATCTCCAGCTACTACGAGGTACTCTTTGCCGCCGACCCCACTTCGATCGGAGGTTCCATCCCCGATGACGCCTTCTACTACATCCCGTAATGTAAAACCGAGCAAATTACTGCGAGCTGTCATACCCCTGGCCTTCTGGCTGGGGGTGTGGCAGCTTGCGGCCTTTTTGGTGGACATGCGGACCAATGGCCACGGAGCCTTGCTGCTGCCCTACCCCCTGCTGGTGGCCCAGCGGCTGTGGGTTCTGGCGGGACAGGGGGCCTTCTGGCAGTCGGCAGCGGTGACCCTGGGCCGTATTTTCGGGGGCTTTGCCGCAGGGGTTGCGGTGGGGGCTCTGGTGGCAGCAGCTACCTCCGCCCTCCGGGCGGCGGACTGGGTGCTGACTCCGGCGGTGAAGGTGATAAGGGCCATCCCGGTGGCCTCCTTCATCGTACTGGTACTGTTGTGGGCCCCCTCCTCCGGCTGGGTGCCCGCCATTGTGTCCGGCCTGATGGTGCTGCCGGTGCTGTGGGGCAACGTGAGTCGGGGAGTGGCCCAGACCGACCCCCTGCTGCTGGAGGCCGCCCGAGCCTACCGCTTTGGACGGGGCAAAACACTCCGGCTGATATACCTGCCCTCGGTGCGGCCCTACTTTGTCAGCGGCTGTGCCACCGGACTGGGCCTGGCCTGGAAGGCGGGGGTGGCCGCCGAGGTGCTGTGCCAGCCCAGGCTGGCCATCGGCACCCAGCTCTACCGGGCCAAAATCACCCTGGAGACCCCCGACCTGTTCGCCTGGACGGCGGTGGTCATTGTGCTGAGTTTTGTGCTGGAATACGCTCTGGGCATCCTGTTCCGGCGGCTGGGAGGGGGAAAACCATGATATCGATCTCCAATATTACCGTGCGTTTTGGGGAAAAGACGGTATTGGACCGGTTTTCCCTGGAACTGCCGGCGGAGGGGGTTACCGCTCTGTCCGGCCCCTCCGGCTGCGGCAAGACTACCCTGCTGCGGGTGCTGGCGGGGCTCCAGCCGATGGAAAAGGGGACAGTAATTGCCCCGCCAAATCCGGTGATCCTCTTTCAGGAGAACCGGCTGCTGCCCTGGCGGACGGTGGAGCAGCACATTGCCGATGTGCTGCCCCGGGAGCGTCGGGGGGAGGTTTCCCGCTGGCTGGCCCTGGCGGAGCTGGAGGGGGAGGAGAAGCACTATCCCGCCGCCCTGTCCGGCGGCATGGGCCGGCGGCTGGCGCTGGCCCGGGCTCTGGCCTGCGGAGGGGGCCTGATCCTGCTGGACGAGCCCTTTGCCGGGGTGGACGCCCCCCGGGCCGCCCGGATTTTGGAGCGGGTGCGCTCATTGGGCCTGCCGGTGGTGCTGTCCAGCCATGAGCGGGAGACGGTGGCCCTGTGCGACCGGGTGATCGGCCTGGACGGGCTGCCCCTCAGGCAGACATGATTTTTTCGGGTTGATTTCAGGATCTCTAAGGATTTATGAAAAAAAGCGAAAGCGCGTTGCGCTTTCGCTTTTTTGTGATAAAATGGGAACCATGAATTTTTGGTAAAGGCAGCGTAAAAATATGAGCAACACCATTGAAACGCCTGAGGTGCAGGAGGTACCGGAGCCCCAGACGCCCCCAAAGCGGCGCCTCCGGCTGAAGTGGCCCAAACTGGCCATGAGTCCCCGGCAGTACTGGTGGACCACTATGGTTCTGCTGATCGTAGTGCCCCTGATCTCCTTCACCATGGTGGAGTATCTGAATTATAACGACCCCTGGAAGGATTTTACCCCCGCCCAGATCCTGCTGAATCTGGTGTGGTACTACTTCGGGGAGCTGTTCTTCTACTTCCTCCGGGGCCGGCGCAGCGGTGCGGTAAAGCTGGGCCTGGGCATCGCCTGGGGCTTTGGGTGCGCCAACCACTACCTCATCGCCTTCCGGGGGCGTACCCTGTTCCCCGGAGATTTTCTCAGTCTGGGTACCGCCGCCAACGTGGCGGGCAACTACGACTATTCCCTGTCCCAGCGGCAGTGGGTGACCCTGGTCATCATGATCGCGGTGATCCTGGCCATGAAGGTATTGCCCAACGAGCCCCGAAAAAAGTTCTCCTGGAAGGTATTCGGAGCCTCGGCGGGAGCGGCGGTGGTATTTCTGTCGGTGTTTTTTGGTACCAGTATGGTGGAGAAACTGGGCATCGAGCCCTCCATGTGGACCACCCGGGGCAACGGCCTTTTCCTCAACTTTGCCGTGTGCATGAAGTACATGAAGGTGGACAAGCCGGACACCTACTCCCAGCAGACTCTGAACAGTCTGGGGACGGAACATACCAGCGACGATCTGTCGGTGACGGTAGTGGACCCGGACGGGACGGTGCGGCCGGTGAACGTCATCGTCATTATGAACGAGGCCTTCTCCGATTTCAGCGTCCTGCCGGAGGTGGAGACCAACCGGGACCCCATGCCCTTTATTCGCTCCCTGACGGAAAACACCATCAAGGGCTACGCCTATTCCTCGGTGTTTGGCGGCACCACCGCCAACTCGGAGTATGAGTTCCTCACCGGCAATACCACCGCCTACCTGCCCGCCGGTACGGTGCCCTATCAGATGTACGTCTCTGACGGGGACCCCACCCTGGTGGGCCAGATGAAGGCCCTGGGCTACCACACCATTGCCGCCCACCCTTACCGCTCCTCCGGCTGGAACCGGCCTGCGGTGTACAGCGACTACGGCTTTGACGAGGTATATTTTGAAAGTGACTTCCAGAACCGCACCTATATGCGGGGAGATGAGAAATCCGGATACGTCACCGATCAGTGCGACTATGAGAACCTGATCCGGATGTATGAGGAGAAGGAGGCGGGGGAGTCCCTGTTTCTCTTCAACGTCACCATGCAGAACCACTCCGGCTACCAGATGTCCTGGGACAACCTGCCCCGGGAGGTGTGGCTCACCGGCAGCCTGGAGGGCAGGTTCCAGACGGTAAACCAGTACCTTTCCCTTATCTATCAGAGCGACCTGGCCTTTGAATACCTGATCGACTACTTCTCTCAGGTGAAAGAGCCCACCATGATTCTCCTCTTTGGGGATCACCAGCCCCAGGTGGCCACCAACTTCTACACCGACGTGCTGGGGATGGACCCGGACACCGCCCTGGCCCAGAAGAAGCAGATGGTACCCTTCGTGCTGTGGGCCAACTACGATATTCCGGAGGCGGATGGGGTGGAACTCTCCCTCAACTACCTGTCCGCCCTGCTGATGGACACTGCCAACCTGCCCATGACCGGCTATCAGAAGTTTTTGTCCCAGCTGTGGGAGACCGCCCCGGTCATCAACACCGTGGGGGTGCGGGATGCGGAAGGAAACTGGTACGGGGAGAACGAAACGCTGCCCGACCAGCTGGATGAGGCTATTGAGGCCTACAAGGTACTGCTGTACAACAATATCTTCGACAAGTCCAACCGGCTGGAGCATTTCTTCAGTCTGACGGAATAGAAGACGCGCTCCCGGAGGAACTTCCTCCGGGGGCGCGTTTTGTTTAACAGAGGCCCAGGATATAGCGGCACAGCAGCCGCTTGTACCAGGGCAGGGCCTTGTCCACCTGAGCGGAGACGGTATGGGCGGCCTGCACGGCGGTCTGCCGCTCCTCTTCCGTCAGGGTGTGGGGGCTGAATCTGGCCTTTTTGGCCAGCTCAAAGACCTCCTCGGGGGTCTGGCCGCCCCATTTCTCCAGCCGCTTCAAGTGGAGGTAGGCGGCAATGACGGCCCGGTTGGTGTCCTCCTGCCGGAACTTCTTTTCCCGCCGTGCCCGGCCAATGGCCCGACGGGCGGGGAAGGCCAGAATCACCAGGACGACCCCCAGGGGGATCAGGAGAAAGCGCAGATCCAGGGGGGCAGCCTCCGGCTGATCCTCTTTGTCGTCATCGGGTGCGGCGGAGGGCCGGGCGGAAGGCTGGGCAGTCTGAGTGGGCGTGGGTGTGGGGGTTGCGGTGGGCGTGGGGGTAGGCGTGACCGTACCGCTCTGACCGGGATTGCTGCCGGCGTAGGCGGGGGTGACCTCCACCGGCTCCCAGCCGTAGCCGTCGATATAGATCTCCACCCAGGCGTGGGCGGCGGAGTCTTTCACATTGACGTGGCCGGAGGATGGCACGTCGGCCACATAGCCGGTGACGTAGCGGGCGGGGATGCCCAGGCCGCGCAGCATGAGGGTGGCGGCAGAGGCGAAGTGCATACAGTAGCCCTCGTGGCTTTCCGTGAGGAAGTAGGACACAAAATCCTCTCCCTCCGGCGTGGTAGGAGTGTCCGGATTATACTCCGCCAGCTTATCCAGATAGGCGGCCACCGCCTTGGCTGTGGCCAGGGCTTCCGCCCGGGTGTAGAGGGCCGAATCTCCCCGGGCCTTGTCCAGCAGCGCCTGGATTTCCTGATGTGCTTGTCCCTCCCACCCGCCGGCCAGGCAGGCGGGGAAGCGGGCGGAGAGGTCGGATATGGCCTGATTTACGGCGGACGTGCTTTCCCGGGGGATGTCACCATAGTATTGATAGACAAAAGAAGCGTATCTCTGTTCCGCCTCCCGGGCCTGTTCCGGCAACTGGGCTCCGGTCATGGGATCACAGCCGGGCTGGACGTACAGCGTATGGGTCCACACATCCTCCCCCCGGGCCAGATAGGAGTCGTACATAAACTTGGCGCCGCTGAGCTCGTTGGGCTGGGACAGAATGTGGTAGGGGACGTACACATAGCCTGGATCGGCCCCCACGTTGCGGACGGTGACCTTGGCGTAGCCTTTGTTCGGGTCACTGTTCCGGTCGGCCAGGGCGGGGAAGTTCATGGGCTGGTAGCCGTCCAGAGCATTGGACAGGTCGGAGAGGGAGAACTGGCCGGAGTACTCGCCAATGGGATAATAGAAGATGCCCAGGTCATTATAGTCCGATTCCTCCAGCGGCCCCCAGCCGTCGCTGTCGTACACCGCACTGGAGAAGCCCCGCAGGTAGATCCGTCCCCGCAGGTCGGTATCCACCTCCAGCACCGTCCGGCCGGAGTAGTTCAGAGGCCCGGCGTCGTCCAGGGACACCTTGCCGTCGGCGTCGGTAAAAGAGCCGCCGCTGCCAAAACCGAAGGGACCCTTGCCGTCAAAGAGGGTGATGTTCAGATGAGTTGCCCAGTTGTTGATGGAGTCCAGGGCGTCGTCCGCCCACTGGGGCCGCTGATAGGTGGCCTGGGGCATAGCGGCGTTGAGCAGGAGCAGCAGCAGCGCCGCCGCCGGGAAAGACAACAGGGTAAGTCGGGCGGCGCCCCGCCGGTCCCACCGTCGGGCCAGGGAACCCAGGCCCATCACACACCAGCCCAGAATAAGAGCCATCAAAGGCAGCCAGGCGGGAGTAACTGAAATGCACAGAGGAGCGAGTATAAAGGGCCCGGTGAGCAGGAAGGTTACGGAAAAGGAGGGGAAACGCACCACTGCCAGAGCCAGCAGTACCGCCAGTACGACGGCCACCACCAGCGTCAAAATGGTGGCGGAGCGAATCCAGACAATGGCGGGCAGTTGGACGACGGGCTGGATGTAGCCGTCCAGTTCCAGACTGGCGCATACCGTATTGACCACCGCGCAGCGGTAGGCGATCTCGCCCAGACGCATGGCGGTGAACAGCCGCCAGACGGCCAGACCATCCAGAAGCAGCACTCCAGCCATACCCGCCAGCATCCAGCGGGTGGGCAGGGCGCACAATACGGTGAGCAGGACGGTCAGCAGCACACAGCCGCCAAGAAAGACAGACATCTGAAGGGGCTGCCCCACCGCGGAGGAGAAGGACCAGAGGGAGCCGGTCAGCAGCAGGAAGAGCAGGATACCGCCGGTGAGCAGCTCCAGCCAGCCCGGTCGGGGCCGGGGCCGGCCTCTGGAGCGGCGTATACGATGCTTTTTCATCGTCCGCCTCCTTCCACGCCGTCCGGCGTCACATGGAGATGGCGCACCTTACCGCTGCCGGGCAGCCGGAGGGCACTGTCCAGAATGGAGCGGCCTTCCAGCGGAGCGGGGGTGGAGAAGGCCAGTTCCAGGCAGGCCAGCAGAGCGTTTTCACAGTCCACCGCCCGATCCTCCGTAACGCCGGTCAGAGGTGCGGCCCACTGGATATGGTGGGGCCGCTCCTGCTCCAGCAGCCAGCGGGACAGGGCGCACAGTTGGGCAAAGGTACGGTCCAGCGCCTCGGGCGGGCCGAAGTGGTCGTAAGTTACCACGATGGCGGCCTGCTGGGGCTCCAGGGTCTCCCGCACCACCAGCTCATCCAGCTTGGAGGACAGCTTCCAGTGGACCGAGCGCAGGGGGTCCCCCGCCCGGTATTCCCGCAGGTCATAGTCCTCTCCGGGGCCGCCGCCGGGCCGGGGGCGGAGTACCGTGCCGTCGTTTTG
>NZ_CALWOJ010000033.1 GCF_944383115.1 uncultured Flavonifractor sp.
CGAACACGGAAGTTAAGCTCACCTGCGCCGAAAATACTTGTCTGGAGACGGACCGGGAAGATAGGTAACGCCAACACGAAGAGCGGACAGCTTTGGCTGTCCGCTTTTTGCTTTAAAAATCAGCAGCCGTCATAGACAGCTGCTGATATAGTGATTTACATCAAAGGGATCTAAACTGCTGTCCTTTCGCAGGTATAGAGGATGGTGGGGATGCCCCTTCTTGGAGCGGGCGCCGGCGGAATACCAGCAGGTGCCCAGGTCATTTCCGATCTCCACCATGTCCCGCAGGCAGTCGGCCAGATAGGTACGCTTTTCAATGATCGCGCCCCAGGCGGCCCAAATTGCGGGAGTGCCGGTTTTGGTCTGCTCCAGCGCCCAGCGGAAAGCGGCCATATTTTCCTGATGGAGACAGGGATTACAGATCCCCTCCATATCGTCGGGGCGGGTTGCCCGCTGGGCATATACATTGAACATGATAAAGCTGTCATAGCCGTTGCCAAGGGCGATGCGCTCCACCGATTTCAGGGTGTTGTCCAGGTCATTGGGGGCGGCGGTGGAGGGGTTGATGCCCACACAGATCAGCGGGCGGCTGCCCAGGGTGCCCAGGATGTAACGGTAGTCGCAGTAACGGTTGGGGACGTATAGCCAGCGGTCCACGTCATAATCAGATTGAGGCAGCAGAGCGTTTTCCAAGGCCTGGGAAAAAGACTGAATATCTTGTTGGGCGGTGTCGCAGGCGGGGATGTGCATGGTAAGACCTCCTGAGAAAGAGCGGCTTGTGAGATAAGCCGCTCCATGGTATACTCACCCTATCAGGATACAGGCAGGAGAAACAGAATGCAATACCGAAATGTCAAAAAGGGAATCTTTCGGGCAAGACCCAACCGCTTTATTGCCCATGTGGAGGTAGATGGAGCGGTAGAAGTGGTCCATGTAAAAAATACCGGCCGCTGCCGGGAACTGCTGGTGCCTGGCGCCACGGTCTATCTGGAGGAGAGCGATAACCCTGCCCGCAAGACCAGGTATGATTTGATCGCCGTGGAGAAGGGCCAGCTGTTGGTGAATATGGATGCTCAGGCCCCCAACAAGGTATTTCAGGAGTGGGCAGAGGGAGGCGGCTTTCTGCCCGGGCTTACCCTGCTGCGGCCGGAGACCACCTGGGGCAGCTCCCGGTTCGACTTCTATTGGGAGGCGGGGGAGCGCCGGGGCTTCGTGGAGGTCAAAGGGGTCACCCTGGAGGAGGACGGTCACGCCCGTTTTCCCGACGCCCCTACGGAGCGTGGGGTCAAGCACCTGGAGGAGCTGATCCGCTGCCAGGATGAGGGCTATGAGGCGGCGGTCTGCTTTGTGATCCAGATGGCGGGCATGCAAGATTTTGCTCCCAATGACAAGACCCACCCGGCATTTGGAGCGGCCCTGCGGCGGGCGGCTGCATCAGGTGTAACGGTTCTGGCGCAGGAGTGCGAGGTTGCACCGGATCGCCTGCGTTTGGCGGGACCGGTTTCGGTGCGGTTGTGAAGGAGGAGAAGTATGAGCGCAGGCTATCAGATTTACCCGGGTGAAATTACCGCCAAGGGAAAGGCCTATCTGGTGATTGAGCAATGTCGGGCAGATGAGCTGGACGAGGTGCTTGCCCAGGGAAGAGAAAAACTGCTGAGCATGGGTGCAACTGAACTTTTCGTTACCTCCCGCGATCCCGGCGCTCCACTGGAGGAGGGTGAGCGTGATGGCTATCGGCTGGAATTTGCACGGGATCTGCTGGAACTGCGGCGTGACTTGACCAATTTGTCCGGCAATCCATCGCGGCTGGTTTTGGAACCACTGAGCCGGGAGCGTGGCGGCGCTTGGTTGGCGCTGCATAACGAGTGCTTTTTTGAGATGCCAAATTCCGCTACTTATGGCCCGGCCGATTTGGAGCGGGCGCTGGCGGACGGACACTGCTGTGGATTTGCGGTGATAAACGGCGTAATGGCGGGCGTATACGAACTGGATCTGACGCAGACACCGCCGGAGATCGAGGGGATCGCATTGCATAAAGACCTGCGAGGTCAAGGGCTGGGAAGGGAATTGCTCTATGACGTTATGGCACTGTTGTCCCAAACCGGCTGTCTCAGCTGCAAATTACTGGTGGCCAGCGACAATAAGATCGCCTTTGACCTGTACCGCCATGCCGGGTTTAAAGCTGAACGGCTGCAGAGCAGATGGTTTCGCATGCTGCCAAATATTGCACAATCGTGAAGGGAGCGGACGTATTGATACGTCCGCTCTCTTGCTTTGCAGCCAAGCGGATAGAAATCTTCCAGATGGGAATGATATGGACGCAGTCAACAAAAAG
Organism: uncultured Flavonifractor sp.; assembly: GCF_944383115.1. GTDB lineage: Bacteria > Bacillota > Clostridia > Oscillospirales > Oscillospiraceae > Flavonifractor. The sequence continues at coordinate 2,336 of NZ_CALWOJ010000033.1, forward strand.
AATGATATAATATTAAAAACTATATTACGCTTTTATATTGACAATATAGAAAGGTTAGGAGTATACTATATAAAAAGAAAGAATATCTCCCATTGGCTTTTGCAGAATGGTAAGGTGAATGACATGAATCAGGAGAATATTTTACGGGGTGATCCTGCCGCTCTTTACTATCATCCAAAGGCACGGCCGGCCAGAAAGATCAAGCAGAAGCGGGACCCATATGATGGCCTGCGGCCCTGGTCGGCCATTACCCATGGAGCTGGCGCGGTGTTGGCGGCGATGGGTACGGCAGTGCTTGTGGCCCGCTGCCTGTTGGAAGAACTGAGTGTCTGGCATCTGATATCCTTTCTCATCTACGGGATCAGCATGGTGGGCCTGTATACGGCTAGCACCTTGTATCACTGTATCAATACCAGCGTGGCCGGGCGTATTGCGCTGCGGAAGTACGACCATGCTTCCATCTACTTTCTGATTGCCGGCAGCTATACCCCTGTATGCCTGGTGGCCCTGCGTGAACTGGGCGGATGGGGCTGGAGTTTGTTTGGCGTGATCTGGGGATTTGCGCTGGCGGGCCTTGTACTCACCCTGGTGTGGATTTCTGCGCCGCGGTGGTTGACATCCAGCATCTACATTGCTATGGGTTGGCTGGCTGTGATTGCGCTGGTGCCGCTGATGCAGGTGCTTCCTCCGCTTGGTATGTTTTGGGTGCTGGGCGGCGGCGTGCTGTACACTGTGGGTGGTGTACTCTATGCCGTCAAGTGGCCTGGACGGAACAATCCGAAATTTGGCTGTCATGAGATTTTTCATCTGTTTATTCTGGCTGGTTCTCTGTTTCACTTTATGTTGATGGAACAGGTTATTGCCGCTCTGTAAAGGTGCCTGCGCGCAACGTGTATAGAATTGGCTGAAGGCGCAAGCATCGGTTCCTTTTGCATATCAAAAACCCCCTGGTGCAGGACTTTGGGTTTCCTGCATCAGGGGGTTTTTGTCTATTATAGGGTTGCTCCCACAACAAATACAACGGGAAGCTAAAAGGTGTTCAGGAAATTTGTTCCCAGCGGCAGCCGCGGGCTTGGCCTGTAATGGCGCCAAGGCACTCCAGATGATCCTCTTGCTTTACCTGGAGGTCCGGAAAAGCCAGACTGGGCGCCAGAAGTCGGGTAACGCCCCGGCGGCGGTACAGCCGCCGGAGCAGTACTTGCTGATTTAAGAGATAGACGCCGTATTCCTGTGCATCGGGCGGGCGCTGGTTACAGAGCAATACCGATCCAGGGGAATAGACCGGTTCCATACTGGCATCATTGAGAAGCACTGCAAAATCGGCTTCCCGGGAAGCTGCATCCACTTCTGGAATTAAAATAGACCTGAGAGGAAGTGCTGCGGAGGAACCAATGGTGTAACAGAACGTGCGCTTGACTGCTACCGTTCCGATGGACTTGACACAAGCGGCGCTCATCAGGGACAGCATGATTCCGGCGGTCCGCCTGCGGCGGGGTTCCATCCGCCGTAACTCCAACAGCAGACGTACTTCTTCCGGGGAGAGCAGGATGACACCGTCCTGGCTATTGGCGGTGACCCAACACTCAGGGGGCAGCTCATCGTCCAGCAAATAGCGTATTGGAACCCGCAGCACCCGCGTAATACGGTCCATAGGTCCAACTGCCGGGTTTTTAGTTTGTCCCGACAGGATCTTGTTCAGCGTGCCCAGAGGTACGCCGGACAGACGGGAGATATCTTCCGACGTGAGATGACGCAGTTTTTTTAAATAGGCCAGTTTTTCCACCATCAGGGACATGGACACACCTCCAATCGAACCGCCAACCGAATGCGGTCAAAAGGGGCCGGCTGGCAGACAAAATGATCCGTGGACATTGACAAACTCTAAAAAATACATTATATAGACTATGCGGAGAGGGAGAGGACAAGATATTGAAGCGAGGGGGAAGGTGAGAGGGAAATTAGCGCGACAAACAGTATAGCACTTAACAGAGGGGAAAAATAGCAAAAACCGTCGTGAAAGAGCGAAATTAAAAACGAAATCAGAGAGATAGAGGAGAAAGAAACCATGAGCAAACACCATATGACGTATCATGTATACCTTGATAGGGGTTCCCACCCCCAGATGTATGGTATCCGGGGACACAATGGGATCTGCGTGGGACGGATCTCCACAGACTTCCAGGAAGTCAATCGGCTGGCGGAGTGCTGCAACAGTGCGGGGCTCTCGCCCATTCATCTTGCCGACGTTGTAGAAGATTTTCGACGCTCTTAAGGGGCGAAAATAGAGTCAGATACTTGACCGGCGCCATGGAATCGGGTAAACTGAAACCTATAAAAGGCGACCGAGCAAGGCAGAGAAAAGCCACCCGGGCGGGTGGCTTTTTCGTTGCGTTCAAAGGAGGAGGGGGAGAATGGAGCAAACGCGGAAAAGGTGTGTTCTGCTCCGTTTCTGGAAGCGGGAACCGGTACTGTGTATTGCCGCAGTCTGCGCGGCCGCTTCCGTTGCACTCAATCCGCCGTCGGCAGATTATCTGAACTATATTGATTGGCGGGTGTTGAGCCTGCTGTTTTGCCTGATGGCTGTGGTGGCGGGACTACAGGAATGCGGCGTGTTTGCCGTATTAGCTCAGCGGTTGTTGGCTGGGGAACGCAGGATGCGCTTTGTAACTTTGTGCCTGGTGTTACTGCCCTTTTTTGTGTCCATGCTGGTGACCAACGACGTGGCCCTCATTACCTTTGTGCCATTTGCGGTGCTGGTGCTGGGCCTGATTGGGCGGACGGAGCGGCTGATCTATATTGTGGTTCTCCAGACCATTGCGGCCAACCTGGGCAGCATGGCCACGCCGGTAGGCAACCCCCAAAATCTGTATCTGTATGCCAATTATGAGCTGTCGGCCGGCCAGTTTTTTGCCACTATGGTGCCGCTTGTGCTGGTCAGTCTGGTGGGACTGGTCATTGCAGCTTTGTGCGTCAAGCCGGAGGGTATCCGGGTCACCTTTTCCGAACAGGCGGTTATCTACCACCCCGGCAGACTGGGCCTGATGACAGGATTGTTTCTCCTGTGCCTGCTGTCAGTGTTCCGGGTACTGCCCTATCCTGCCTTGCTGGCGGTTGTGGTTGCAGGAATGCTGATTTTTGACCGGCCCCTGTTCGGCAAGGTGGATTACGGTCTGTTGGCTACCTTCTTCTGCTTCTTCCTGTTTGCGGGCAATGTTGGCGCCTGCGCCCCTGTACGGGAGACGCTGACGGCGGTTATGGCCCAAAACACCGCCTTGGCCTCTGGCGTCACAAGCCAGATCATCAGCAATGTGCCGGCGGCGGTGCTGTTGTCCAACTTTACCACAGATTGGCACGGCCTGCTCATTGGTACCAACATCGGCGGCTTGGGTACGCCCATCGCATCTCTGGCCAGCCTGATCTCTATGAAAGCCTACTTCAAGTCTCCAGGGGCCCGGGCGGGGCGCTATCTGCTGGTATTTATCCTTGCTAATGTGATTGCCCTTGCTGTTTTGACAGGCAGTGCGATAGGCATTGGGCTGCTGGCAGGCTGAATGGTCGATATTGGCAGAAATATGCCGAGCCAACCGCTTGTATTTATGGAAAGACCATAGTATAATAATAAGCTGCACATTTTGTATATTGCGGCGGGCCGGACGGGACCGGCGGCCGCTTCTGCCGGACCTTCGGGGCCGTACCGAGCGCGGAAGGGCGCTTCCGGCAGTTATTCCATTAGAGAGGGTTCGGCACGACATGAATCATACATTGGAACATATCCTGCCCCGGGTACAGAAGCCTGCCCGTTACACCGGCGGGGAGTATAATGCAGTGGTCAAAGACAGGCGCCAAGTGGATGTGCGTTATGCGCTCTGCTTCCCGGACACTTATGAGATCGGCATGTCCAATCTGGGTATGCGCATCCTCTACGGCGTCATGAATGAGATGGAGGGTGTCTGGTGCGAGCGGGTATTCGCCCCCTGGGGCGACATGGAGGAGGAAATGCGCCGTGAGGGCATTTTACTCTATGGCCTTGAGAGCGGGGACTCCATCGCGGATTTTGACCTGATCGGCTTTTCCCTGGGCTATGAGATGGCCTATACCAATGTACTCAATATGCTGGACCTGGCTGGTCTGCCCCTGCGCTCCGAAGAGCGGTACGGGCTGTCTCCCATCGTGGTGGCGGGAGGTACCTGCGCTTATAATCCGGAGCCTTTGGCCCCCTTTGTAGACATCTTTGTATTGGGCGAAGGGGAGGAAGTGAGCGTGGAGATCATCCAACTCTACCGCAAGGCCCGGGAGGAGTGTTGGAGCAAGGAGGAATTCCTGGCTGCCGCCGCTCAGATCCCCGGCTTGTATGTACCCTCCCTCTATGAGGTGTCCTACCGCCCTGACGGCACCCTGGAGCGGGTGATGCCCAGAGAAGACGCTCCCGCTGTGGTGACTAAGCGGATTGTCCAGGACTTTGACAAGAGTTATTTCCCGGTCAAGACCATCGTACCTTCCACTGAGATCGTCCATGACCGGGTGATGCTGGAGCTGTTCCGGGGCTGCATCCGGGGCTGCCGGTTCTGCCAGGCGGGCTATGCCTATCGCCCGGTGCGCGCCCGGAATCCGGAGACACTCTTGCAGCAGGGCATCGAGGCCTGCAAGGACTCCGGTTATCAGGAGATGACCCTCTCCTCTTTGTCCACCAGTGATTACCGGCCCCTGGAGCATCTGTGCGACGGCCTGCTGGACTGGTGCGAGCCCAACAAGGTATCCCTGTCCCTGCCCTCCCTGCGGGCGGACAACTTCTCTCTGGGCCTGATGGAGCGGGTGCAGCACGTCCGCAAGTCGGGGCTCACCTTTGCGCCCGAGGCGGGTACCCAGCGGCTGCGGGACGCCATCAACAAAAATGTGACCGAGGAGGATTTGCTCCGCTCCTGCCGCACGGCTTTTTCCGGCGGCTGGAGCAGCGTGAAGCTCTATTTCATGCTGGGTCTGCCCACCGAGACCGACGAGGATGTGCTGGGCATCGCCGATCTGGCCGAGAAGGTGTACAAGACCTGGAAGGAGGTCACTCCCAATCCCAAGCGAGGGGTGACCATCACCGTGTCCACTGCCTGGTTCGTACCCAAGCCCCACACCGCTTTCCAGTGGGAGCCTCAGATCACCATGGAGGAATACCAGCGGCGTGTCAAGCTGCTGCGGGAGCATATGAAGGGCCGATCCATCAAGTACAACTGGCACGACTCCCAGACCAGCTTCCTGGAGGCCGTCTTTGCCCGGGGGGACCGGAAGGTAGCCGACGTGATTGAAGCCGCCTGGCGACAGGGCGCCAAGTTTGACGCCTGGAGTGAATATTTTGATTTTGACCGCTGGCAGGCCGCCTTTGAAGCCTGCGGTGTGGACCCGGCCTTCTATGCCAACCGTACACGTGAGAAGGACGAGTTGCTGCCCTGGGATGTGACCAGCGTGGGTGTGACCAAAAACTTCCTGTGGCGGGAGCGGGAGCGGGCCTATGAGGCGGTTATTACCCCCGATTGCCGCGTGCAGTGTACCGGCTGCGGCGCCAACAAGCTCTATCCGGGAGGGAAATGCGATGCATAGACTGGCTTTTTCCAAGGCGGATACCGCCAAATTCATCTCCCACCTGGATCTGATGCGTACCTTCCAGCGGTCCTTCCTGCGGGCGGGTATCCATATCAAACACACCGAGGGCTTTAATCCCCATGCGTTCGTCTCCATCCCCCTGCCCCTGTCTGTGGGCTATTCCAGCAGCTGCGAGGTACTGGAGTGCCAAGTGCTGGACACCCCTCTGGAGGAGGTGCCCCGGCGCATGAATGCCGCCCTGCCTGCCGGTATTACCGTCCAACGCTGCTACGAAGGTGTGCGTCCGGTAAAAGATCTGTATTATGTAAACTATATCGTTACCCTGGAATATGAAGCGGGAGCGCCCTTTGGGGCGGAATCCGCCATCCGGGGCCTGTTGAGCCGGGATAGCCTGGTGATGGAGAAGCGAAGCAAGAAGGCAAAGAGCGGCAAGGTGGAGGTGGATCTGATCCCCCTCATTGCCAAAGCCACCGTGGAGGAACGGCGGGACACCGTTGCCCTGGATCTGATTCTGAAAGCCCAGAACCCGGGCCTGAATCCGGAACTCATCGTGTCGGCCATCCGCACCTATTGTCCTGACGCCGCCCCTGATTACGCTGTGTTTCATCGCCGGGCGGTGCTGGATCAGCAGTTCCAGCCCTGGGAATAACTGCATCATGGGAAATCAACCTTTCGTCCATCCCGTAAGAAGCCTCAAGGGCAGGCAGATGGGCGGGCGGTGAACGACACAGGACCGGGGACCGGCACGAAGCTGGCCCCGGTTTTGTTGTATCCAGCCGCCCGGCGGCCACTTTTAGAATCTGGCAAAACAGGGTTGAAAAAGCCTGTACGGCCTGATATACTGACGTTGTCATTTAAGGAAAAAAGGGGCTTGACAAAGATGTGCCTCACGCGATACACTGACAGCAAGCAAGCAAGCAAGCAAGCAAGCAAGCAAGCAAGCGTAGCTACTTTGTAACTACGCTCTTTTGTCATACTCTGAAACAAAATACGGCGCTTTCCTGCCCATTTTAGGCGGGAGAGCGCCGTTTTTGCGCTTAAATGGCAGAATAGACGAGAGGAGTATTTACATGAGGAAGAAGATTCTGTCCCTGGCGCTGGCCCTGGTAGTGTCCCTGTCTCTGGCCGTGCCCGCATTGGCGGTTTCCGTGACGGAGACCCCGACGGAGTACGGAATACAGTCAGCCTTTTTCAATGGCTTGGCGCCTGTGGAGGATGAGAACGGGAAGTGGGGCTACATCGACACCACCGGAAAACTGGCTATCCCCTTTCAGTATAGTTCTGCATACGCCTTTTCTGAAGGCCTGGCGGCTGTGGAAGATGAGAGCGGGAAGTGGGGCTTTATCGACACCACCGGAAAACTGATCATTCCCTTCCAGTATGATGGGGCAACCCTTTTTTCCGAAGGCCTGGCGGCTGTAGAGGATGAGAACGGGAGGTATGGCTTTATCAACGCTACCGGCAAGCTGGTTATCCCTTGCCAGTATGGTGGTACCCTTGTTGGTGGAATCGGCTTCTTTTCCGAGGGCCTGGCGGCCGTGGCAGATGAGAGCGGGAAGTATGGCTTTATCGACACCACCGGCAAGGTGGCCGTCCCCTTCCAATATCATTGGGTAAGTAACTTTTCTGAAGGTCTGGCGCTTGTGCAGAATGAGAGCGGGAAGTGGGGCTACATCGACACCACCGGAAAAACAGTTATCCCTTTCCAGAATCATGATATGTACAAATTCTCCGATGGTATGGCGTGGGTGATGGATGAGAGCAGGAAGTATGGCTTGATCGATACCACCGGCAAACTGGTCATCCCCTTCCAGTATAATTGGGTAGGTATATTTTCCGAGGGCCTGGCGGCTGTGGAGGGTGAGAACGGGAAGTGGGGCTTTATCGACACCACCGGCAAGCTGGTTATCCCTTTCCAGTATGATGATGCGGCTTACTTTTACAAGGGCCTGGCGTGTGTGCAGAATGAGAGCGGGAAGTGGGGCTTTATCGATACCACCGGTAAGGTAGTCGTTCCCTTCCAGTATGATGAGATCTTTGCACGCCTTATAAGTGTTGAAAGGTTTGATGGCGTTACATTTGCGATAAAGCAAGGCAAGTGGTTCATCCTCAATTTGAACGGCGACGGCCAGCCCTCCGGTTTCACCGACGTGGCTGCCGGAGCGTACTATGCCGACGCCGTGGCCTGGGCCGTGGAGAAGGGTATCACCACCGGCACCGGCAGCAACACCTTCTCCACCGAGATTACCTGCACCACGGCGCAGATTCTGACCTTCCTGTGGCGGGCCAATGGTTCCCCGGCCCCTGCCGGGAGCGACGCTTCTGTTTCAGCCGGGCAGTATTACTCCGACGCCGCCAACTGGGCGTTGGAAAAGGGACTGACCGACAGCTTTACCGCTGACACCCCTTGCACCCGTCTGGCCACTGTCACCTACCTGTGGAAGCTGGCGGGCAGCCCTGCCGTCACGGATGAAAACCCCTTTACCGATGTAACCGGGGACGCCCAGGCTGTGGTTTGGGCCATGAAAGAGGGTATTACCACCGGGAGCAGCACCACCACATTCTCTCCCGACACCATTTGCACCCGGGGGCAGATCGTGACCTTCCTGCACCGTGATCTGGCGGAGTAAACAGCGGCGGGACACCATCGCCCTGGACCTGATCCTGAAGGCCCAGAATCCGGGCCTGAATCCGGAGCTTATCGTGTCGGCCATCCGCACCTACTGCCCCGACGCCGCCCCTGATTACGCTGTGTTTCATCGCCGCGCGGTGCTGGATCAGCAGTTTCAGCTCTGGGAGTAATTCCGTCCAATGAAATGGGAGCGTTGCAGCAAGCTGCAACGCTCCCATTTTTGGCGGAGAAAAGCGGGGCATTTTGGTAGATCTGCGATTGACAAGCGGCAGGCGTGGGACTACAATGGGGCCTGTTGCACGGGTGCGGCAGAGCTGTGCCGGCCCAAAAATCCTTGAGCGAGGCGAATGCGAGAATGAAACTGCTCTGTCAATTCGGCGTGATCTTCGGGGTGTGCTGGGTGAGCCAGATCCTGGAAAGCCTGCTGCCCGTTCCGTTCCCGGCCAGTGTCATCGGCATGGTGCTGCTCTTTGCGCTGCTGGCCACCGGGGTACTGAAGCTGGAGCATGTACGGGAAAAGGCGGACTTCCTGTTGGCCAACATGGCCTTCTTTTTCCTGCCGGCGGGAGTCAACGCGATGAACTACTTTGATCTGCTGGGCAGCGCCCTGGTGCCTCTGCTGGTCATCTGTCTGGCCACCACGGTGCTGGTGTTCGGCGCCACCGCTTTGAGTATCAAGCTGACCCTGCGGCTCATGGGAAGGGGGAAGGGGCATGTCTGAGTGGACCAACTCCCCCTTTTTTGGGGTGGCCGTCAGTGTGGCGGCGTTCTGGATCGGTGTGAAGCTGCAAAAAAAGACCGGGCTGGTGGTGTGCAATCCCCTGCTTGTAGGGGTGATCCTGACGGTAGGTCTGCTGCTGGCCCTGGATATCCCCTATGAACATTATGACCAGGGAGGCAGCCTCATCAACCTCTTTTTGTCTCCCGCCACAGCCTGTCTGGCGGTGGCCATCTACAGCAAGGTGCAGCTGTTGAAGGAAAACTGGCTGCCCATCCTGGTGGGGTGCGTGGTAGGTTCCCTGGTATCCATGGGGAGCGTGCTGGGCCTGTGCCGTCTCTTTGGGCTGGATGAGGCTATGACGGCCTCTCTGCTGCCCAAGTCGGTGACTACCCCCATCGCGGTCAGCGTAGCCCAGGCCCACGGCGGTATCCCCTCCATTACCGTGGTGGCGGTGATCCTCACCGGAATCCTGGGCAGCATTCTGGCACCGCTGCTCATCCGTCTGTTTCGGGTGAAGGACCCCATTGCCGCGGGGCTGTCCATCGGGGCCTGCTCCCACGCCGTAGGTACCTCCAAGGCCCTGGAGCTGGGGGAGACCGAGGGAGCCATGAGCGGCCTGGCCATTGGCGTGTGCGGCCTGGTCACCGTGATCTTCTCCCTTGTGCTGCTGTAAAAAAAGACGTGCTGCATAGCAGCACGTCTTTTTTTACAGATCGATGGGGTCCACATCCACGGGATGGGTCTTGCGGTATTCCTTGGTCCACTGGGACAGCTGGAAGATGGTCCACAGGTCGGAGCCGCCGGCGTACAGCAGTACGATGCCGATGACCCGGAAAAGGGCGGCCTCGGTGAGCAGAGGGTGGAACACGATAAAGATGCCCAGTGCGGCGGAGGCCAGAGAAAGGATCATGTTGATGTTCCAGTGGGCGTAATCCATGCGCTGGAGTTCCATAGTGCGCTTCAGACTGAGCAGACCGTCAATGGCGATATACAGCCCCAGGATCACCGGGATGACCCCCTGGATCAGCGGAGGATAGATGACCATGACGGCGCCTACAGCGGCAGCTACGATACCCAGGAAGAGGCCCAGGAAATCGCCGGCCTTGCGATTTTCGCTGCGGTAGAAGCCGTAGATGGCAAAGACGCCGTAGAGCAGCAGGATGGCGCCGAAGGCATAGCAGATGATATCCATCACAATGGTAGGCCAGATAATGAGTACTACGCCTAAGATCAGATAAAGGATGGACAGGAAAACGAAACTGACGGTCATATTTTTCAGACGTTCTTTCATGAGAAAACCACCTTTCTCAGCTATTACTGGCCGGCGTCCTGCCAGCCCTTGCACACGTCGATCCAGCCGGCGCTGTCCGCCAGCTGGGAGAGTTCCTCGCAGGTGAGCCGGACGGCGGAGGCCGCGTTGCCGGCGGCGGGGTAGACGATGTCGAACCGCTGGAGGGAGACATCCAGATAGGTCACCGTGGCGGGATTTTCGATGGCAAAGGGACACACTCCGCCGATCTGGTGTCCGGTAAAAGTCACCACCTGTTCCGGGTTCAGCATGGTGGCCTTGTGGTGGAACTGGGCCTTGAATTTGGAGTTGTCGATCTTGGCGTCGCCGGCGCAGACGATAAGTACCGCCCCATCCTCATGGAGGAAGGAGAGGGTCTTGGCGATGCGGGCGGGTTCGCAGCCCACGGCCTGGGCGGCCAGTTCCACGGTGGCGCTGGATACGTCAAATTCCCGGATACGGTCCTCATAGCCCCGCTGGCGCAGGTAGGCCCGGCATGTTTCAATGGACATATCACTTGCCCTCTTTCTTTGCTTCGGCCTTGGCCAGGAACCGGTCGGCCTGGATGATGAAACGCTGATGAATCCCTTTGCCAATGGGGCCGGCCTCGTCAAAGGCGGCCACGGTATAGGTGAGCTTGCGGCCCTCCACAGCGGTAAGTTCCGCCTCGGCCCACACCTTCATGCCCACGGGGGTGGCGGTGTCATGGCTGACGTTGAGCAGGGTACCTACGGTGCCCTGCCCCTCTTCCAGCTGGGCCTGCACCGCATTGACGGCGGCGTTCTCCATCAGGGCGATCATGGCGGGGGTTGCAAATACGGGAACCAGGCCGCTGCCGACAGCGGCAGCTGTATTTTCAGAGGTGACCACGGCCTCGGCCCGTCCCTTCATTCCTACAGTAACGGACATCAGAGTTGCTCCTTTTTGTAGAATCATTCTGTGCAAATCTTATTTTACATCAATCCCCACCATAAGGCAAGGAGAAAGCCGCACATTGCTGTGCGGCTTTCCGGAGCAGGTGTTTAGTTGGAGGCCAGCATGAGCCGGGTCCACTCAGAGTCGTAGAGGGCCAGGGTGTTGGCGGGCAGATTCTTGAAGCTCTCGCACTGGTCCAGGATGCTCTGGTCGGGGTAGGCGTAGGGATCGCCGGACACCTCAGGGTCCAGCTCCTCCCGTACGGAGAGCAGGGGGGAGGAGTACCAGATCTCCTCACAGTTCTTCAGCCCGGCCTGGGTGGAACACATATAGTTGATGAAGATCTCGGCGTTTTCCTTGTTCTCGGCGTTCTTGGGGATGCACATGGCGTCCACATACAGGTTGGTACCCTCCTCGGGCAGGCAGAAGGCCAGGTCGGGGTTGACCTCCTGCATGGTAAGGAAGTCACCGTAGTAGTAGGCGCCAATGGCGGCGGAGCCGCCCTGCATCTTCTCGAAGATCTCATCCATGACGTAGGACTGAACCAGGGGCTTCTGCTGGATGAGCAGATCCACGGCCTCCTTGATCTGAGCCTCGTCGGTGGTATTGTAGGAGTAGCCCAGGTACTTCAGGGCCACGCCGATGGCGTCACGGGAGTTGTTGAACATGAGGATCTGGCCGGCGTACTGCTCGTCGAACATGGTGCCCCAGCTGGTGGGGGCCTCATCCACCATAGTGGTGTTGTAGATGATACCCAGCAGGCCCCACATATAGGGTACGCTGTACTGGTTCTCCGGGTCATAGTCCGGATTCTTCAGCGCGGGATCAATGTCCTCAAAATTGGGAATGTTGTCGAAGTTCAAAGGCTCAAGCATATCCTCTTCGATCATACGGGAGATCATATAGTCGGAAGGGATGACCACGTCGTAGCTGGCGCCGTCGTTCCTGAGTACGCCGTACATGGACTCATTGCTCTCATAGGTGTCGTAGTTCACCTTGATGCCGGTCTCAGCGGTGAAGTCCTCCAGAACGGAATCGTCGATATACACGCCCCAGTTGTAGACGTTGACCACGCCCTTGTCGGCGGAGCCGGGATCGTTGGCCTCACCGGAAGCGCCGCCGCCGCAGCCGGCCAGCACCAGGCTGAGGGAGAGTGCGGAGGTGGTCAGAAGTGCGAGAGACTTTTTCAATTTCTTTCTTTATCCCCTTTCGGAAATCAATTTTATAACAGCCCGTCAGGGCATGTTACCGCGGAGCGCGGGCCTTACTGGCCCGGATTGAGTTTGGCTTTCCGCCGCAGGGAGGCAGTTTCCTGCCGGGCCTGCCGGATGTTGACGGTCAACAGCAATGCAAACACACAGATAAACATGAGGGTGGACAAAGCGTTGATCTCGGGGGTCACCGGCTTTTTCACCATCGTGTAGATCTCCACCGCCAGGGTGGTGACGCCGGAGCCCTTGGTGAAGTAGCTGATGACAAAGTCGTCGATGGACATGGTGAAGGCGATGATGAGGCCGTTCAGCACGCCGGGCATGATCTCGGGCAGGATGACCTTGCGGAAGGCGTACCACCCGGAGGCGCCCAGGTCCTGGGCCGCCTCATACACGTTGGGGTCCAGCTGCCGCAGCCGGGGCATCACCGACAAAATGACATAGGGCGCGTTGAAGGTGATGTGGGCGAGCAGCAGGGTGCCGAAGCCGGTACGCCAGCGCACTCCCAGAGCTTCACTGATGAAGCTGCTGTTGAACACGCCGATGGCGAACACGAAGAGCAGCATCATGGACACGCCGGTGATGATGTCCGCGTTGGTCAGGGGAATGTTGTTGATGGACATACACACGCTGCGGGAGCGGCGGCGCATGGAATAGAAGCCGATGGCGGCGGCGGTACCCAAAATGGTGGCGATAAAGGCAGCCAGCACCGACAGGATGATGGTGGTACGCAGGGCCCCCAGCAGACGGGTGTTGTGGAACAGCTCCACATACCAGTCCAGGGAGAAGCCGCCCCACACCCGGTTGCTCTTGGTGGCGTTGAAGGAGAAGATGATGAGCAGGATGATGGGGGCGTACAGGAAGACGTACACCAGCAGGGTAAACACCCGGGAGGGGATACGATGCTTTCTCACAGCACAGCCACCCCCTCTTCTCCTTCGCCGAAGCGGTTCATAATGGCCATCATGACCAGGACGATCACCATCATCACCAGGGCGATGGCGGAACCCAGGTGGGGATTATAGGCGTTGCCCAGGAATTGCATTTCAATGAGGTCGCCCAGCAGCAGGGTTTTGCCGCCGCCCAGCAGACGGGACAGGGCGAAGGTGGACACCGAGGGGATGAACACCATCGTCACGCCGGACAGCACGCCGGGCAGGGACAGGGGGAAGATGACCTTCCGGAACACCATGGAGCTGCTGGCCCCCAGATCCTGAGCGGCCTCAATGACCTTGGGGTCGATCTTGTCAATGACTGAGAAGATGGGCAGCACCATAAAGGGCAGGAAGTTGTACACCATGCCCAGCACGATGGCGCCCTGGGTGTTGATCATGTGGAAGCAGGTAAGGTCGGTGCCGAAGATGGCGTTCCACAGATTGAAAAAGCCGATGGCGGACAAGAACTGGTTGATGAGGCCGTTGTCGTCCAGAATGGTCATCCAGGCGTAGGTCCGCAGCAGGAAGTTCATCCACATGGGCAGCATGATGAGCATCATGGCTACCTTGCGCACCATCAGCTTTTCCCGGGACAGGAAGTAGGCCAGGGGGTAGCCGATGAGAATGCAGATGGCGGTGGCCACGAAGGCCAGGACAAAGGAGTTGCGGAAGGCGGGGACGTAGGTCCCCATGTTGCTGAAGTTATCCAGGGTGACGCTGCCGTCCTGACCGGTGAAGGCAAACACTACCACCAGAATGAGGGGGGCCACTACGAAGATGGCCATCCAAACCACATAGGGCGCGGCCAGCCACTTATTCTTCATCGTCGCGGTCCTCCTCCAGCCGGTCCTCGTTGAGTTCGTCGTACTCGGAGGAGTAGGAACTGTAGTCGCCGAAGGTGCCGGAGTATTGGCTCTTCTTCATGATGTGGAAGCCGTCGGGGTCGATCTTCACCCCAATCTTAGCCCCCACAGGGGAGTAGTCGGTGGTCTGGATCAGCCACTTGAAGCCCCGGAAATCCACAATGATGTCGTAGTGGATGCCCTTGAAGGTGACCTCGGTGACGGTGCCGGTAAGCTGGCCCTCGGCCTCGGGCACAATGTCGATGTCCTCCGGGCGGATGACCACGTCCACCGCCTCGCCGGGGGCGAAGCCCTTGTCCAGGCACTTGAACTTCCGGCCGTACATGCCCACCACATAGTCCTCGTGCATGATGCCGTCAATGATGTTGGACTCGCCGATGAAGTCGGCCACGAAGGCGTTCTTGGGCTCGTTATAGATATCCTCGGGGGTGCCGATCTGCTGGATCTTGCCCTCGTTCATCACCACGATGGTGTCCGACATGGTGAGGGCCTCTTCCTGATCGTGGGTGACGTAGATGAAGGTGATGCCCACCTGCTGCTGGATCTTTTTCAGTTCGATCTGCATGTCCTTGCGCAGCTTCAGGTCCAGGGCGCCCAGAGGCTCGTCCAGCAGCAGGACCTGGGGCCGGTTGACGATGGCCCGGGCGATAGCCACCCGCTGCTGCTGGCCGCCGGAGAGGGAGTTCACCGACCGCTTGCCGTAGCCGGCCAGGTTGACCAGGGCCAGGGCCTCTTCCACCCGCTGCTTGATCTCGGATTCCGGCACCTTGATGAACTTGCCGGGGTTTTTGGGGTCGGGCACTTTGTTCACCCGCAGGCCGAAGGCCACGTTCTCAAAGATATTCATGTGGGTGAACAGGGCATATTTCTGAAAGACGGTGTTGACCTTCCGCTTATGGGGGGGAACGTCATTAATCCTCACGCCGTCAAAATACACGTCGCCGGAGGTAGGCTTCTGAAAGCCGCCGATGATACGAAGCGTCGTGGTTTTGCCGCACCCGGAAGGACCGAGCAGCGTGAGGAACTCCTTGTCGTTGATATAAAGGTTGATGTGGTCCAGAATGACGTCGTCGTCAAATTTCATGAAGCAATCCGACAGGCGGATCAGTTCCTTGGACATGTATCCTCCCCCATTTCCAAACGGTAGTAAAGGGCGTACCCAAACCGGCGGTTGGGTACGCCCTTATGACGAAACAAATATATATGGAATTGCGAAAAATGTCAATAATAAAACCGCTTTTTTTTCGGGTATTTTACCGCTCCGGCTTCCGGGAGACGGAGGACGGGCAGGGGGGCAGCAGCTCGTAGATCCGTTCCGACTGGGGCGGAGCCCCGCCGGCGGCCTGCCAGCCGGCGGAGAAGGCGATGCGTACCATAGCGAACAGGGCGTTTTCCGCCTCGTCATACTCGTGCCGGTCCAGGAAATCGGCAAAGCATTTTTCAAACTCGTTGGAGTACATATCCATCACCTCAATGGATATAATAACATACTCAGTGATAAAATACAACATAATACGGTGTATAAAGGATATGTGAAGTTGCCTACAAAAAAGAATGCTCTCGCTACACTTTAAATAAAAGGAGCGAGAGCGTATGGATGCAAAACACTATAAGATGTTTGTCCAAATCGGGTTAAATATCATGTATTACCGAAAAGAACGAGGATGGACACAAATGGACTTGGCGGAGGCTGTTAATCTGAGCCGGAATCATATGCAGAGGATCGAGGCAGCTACAGCAGCGCCGAGTTTGTCCAAGTTACTGGACATCGCCGATGCCCTGGGCGTGCCGGTACAGAAGCTGTTCGACGCTCGGTGAACGGGCCGATGTAGGCATCGGCCCCTACGGGATACGGAGGTTGTAGGGGCGGATGCCCACATCCGCCCGTCGGTTATCCCGGAAAATATTCCGCCACAAAGTCCACGTTTTCCACCGTGAACACCTTACCCCTCAAATACTCCAGAAGCCCGGCGTCGGTGGGGAAGGTGAACTCCAGCTTGTAGGAGTATAGGGCCTGGAAGGAGCGGCCGTACTGCTTGTTGTCCCGCTCACGGCCGTACTTGCCATCCCCCAGCAGCGGGTGGCCGGCGGCGGCGAACTGGGCCCGGATCTGATGGGTGCGGCCGGTCAAAAGTTCGCACTCCACCAGGGACAGGCCACGGTTGACTTTTAAAGTCTTATATAAGGTAGCGGCGCTCTTGCCGCCGGGTACCGGGCGGGAGAATACCTTCACCTGGGCCTTGTCCTCGTCCTTGAGGAGGAAGCCCTCCAGCTTGCCCTGGGGCGGATTCATTTTCCCGTGGATAATGGCCAGGTAGAACTTGGCGATCTCCCGGTCGCGGATCTTCTGGTTGAGGATGCGCAGGGTCTCGGCGTTCTTGGCCGCCATGACGATGCCGCCGGTGTTCCGGTCGATGCGGTTGCACAGGGCGGGGGTGAAGGAATGCTCGTCCCTGGGGTTCCACTCCTTCTTCTGATAGAGGTGGGCCTGGATGTGGGTGATCAGAGTGTTGACCTTCTCGTGTTCGTCGGCGTGGCACAGCAGGCCGGGCCGCTTGTTGAGGAGCATCAGGTTCTCATCCTCATACACGATGTCCAGTTTGGGCTTGAACACCGCCAGAAAGGCGTTGTCCTCCCGGGGCTGGTCAAAGAACTCGTCGTTGATGTATAATTGTAACAGGTCGCCCACCTGGAGGCGCACATCCCGGGCGGAACCCTTGCCGTTGACCTTCACCCGCTTGAGGCGGATGTATTTTTGGGCCAGGGGTGCGGGGAGGAGGGGCAGGGTCTTGCCCAGCCACCGGTCCAGCCGCTGCCCGGCGTCATTTTTTCCAATGGTGAATTCCCGCATAGCGACCTCCAGAGCGTCAGATTCAGGCAGACTTTATTATACTGAACGGATTGCCGGGACGCAAGAGGGGCGCACGTTACAGCCGGAAAAAGTGGCAGAAAAAAGTGCAAAAAAAGATTTGACAACGGCGCGTATTTTCGCTATAATATTCCGCGTACCGTTATGAGGAGGGCATTATGCGCTTAAATCTGAAGGAGATACTTCATGTGCCGGGCGCGGCCCTGCCATTTCAGTGTCAGCTGGATCTGTCCGACCTGGATTTTTACGGGGAGAAGCCCTTCGCTCACCCTGTAACGATCAGCGGTACCGTACGCAACATGGCGGACGCCCTGCTGCTGGAGGGAGCCGCGGATACCACCCTGGAACTGGTGTGCGACCGCTGCCTCAAGAGCTTTCAGCAGGCGCTGCACCTGCCCGTCAGCACCCTGCTGGCTGAGACGCTGGAGGACGAGGAGAACGACGAGATCGTGCTTCTGGAGGACGGCTGTCTGGATCTGGACGAGGTGTTTACCACCGCCCTGGTGCTTTCAATGGATTCCAAGCACCTGTGTTCGGAGGACTGCAAGGGCCTGTGCGCCACCTGCGGCGCCGACCTGAACCAGGGCCCCTGCGGATGCAGGAAAGAGATCGATCCACGTTTGGCTGCTCTCGCGCAGCTGTTGGATAAAGATGAGTAAGATTTGCCCGGCCAGGGCATGAACCTAAGGAGGTGTCATAGATGGCAGTC
>NZ_CALWOJ010000034.1 GCF_944383115.1 uncultured Flavonifractor sp.
CCGGTCCCAAACGAGCAAGAGACCGGGAGAAGCAAAACAAAAAACGCTGCAAACCAGCAAAAAATGGCTTGCAGCGGCACTTTTGGCACCCCCGGCTGGGTTCGAACCAGTGGCCTGTCGCTTAGGAGGCGACCGCTCTATCCAACTGAGCTACGGGGGCTTATACAGAAAATATTCAATTTTGCAGAGCTCCAGGATTCGAACGATTCGATTTTTAGGAGGCGGTCGCTCTATCCTGCTGAGCTACAGGCGCATAGAAAGCGATTGGCGGAAAGAAGATCTGCCGATACCGAGTTATTGTAACCCAATTTCCGGGCGGTGTCAACGCTGAGGGGAGAAAAGATGCGGGTTTTTGTTGGTTTTTTTGCGGAAAGCTGTTGCATGGGCCGCGGGGTATGCAGTATAATTAAAAGTCGAGCTGATTATGATCTTATGTGGCGGAGGATGGACGCCCCGCTGCTGAAGGAGAAGGAATATGCAGAACGAAAAATTACGCAACGTAGCCATCATTGCCCACGTTGACCACGGAAAGACCACCCTGGTGGACGAAATGCTCAAGCAGGGCGGCATCTACCGTGAAAACCAGGCCACGGTGGAGCGGGTCATGGACTCCAACGACCTGGAGCGTGAGCGCGGCATCACCATCCTGGCCAAGAACACCGCCGTCCACTACAAGGACGTGAAGATCAACATCGTGGACACCCCGGGCCACGCCGACTTCGGCGGCGAGGTGGAGCGCATCCTGAAGATGGTCAACGGCGTCATCCTGCTGGTGGACGCCGCCGAGGGCCCCATGCCCCAGACCCGCTTCGTGCTGTCCAAGGCCCTGGAGCTGGGCCACAAGGTCATCGTGGTGGTCAACAAGATCGACCGCCCCGACCAGCGCATCCACGAGGTCATGGACGAGGTGCTGGAGCTGCTGCTGGACCTGAACGCCACCGACGAGCAGTTTGAGTCCCCCACCCTGTTCTGCTCCGGCCGGCAGGGCACCGCCTCCTACTCACCCGACCAGCCCGGTACCGACCTGGTGCCCCTGTTTGAGACCATCCTCAACTATATCCCCGCCCCCGAGGCCGATGTGGACGCCCCCTTCCAGATGCTGGTGTCCGCCATTGACTACAACGAGTTCGTGGGCCGGATCGCCATCGGCCGCATCGAGCGGGGCACCGTAAAGCAGAACCAGGAGATTGTGGTGTGCAACTACCACAATCCCGATGAGGCCCCCAAGAAGGCCAAGGCCACCGCCCTGTACCAGTTTGACGGTTTGGGCAAGGTGCCCGTCACCGAGGCCGACGCCGGCAACATCATTGCCATGAGCGGCATCGGCGAGATCACCATCGGCGACACCATCTGTGCCCCCGACGCGGTGGAGCCCATTGAGTTTGTCAAGATCTCCGCCCCCACCATCGAGATGACCTTCTCGGTCAACGACTCCCCCTTTGCCGGCAAGGAGGGCAAGTTTGTCACCTCCCGCCAGCTGCGGGAGCGTCTGTTCCGGGAGACCATGAAGGACGTGTCCCTGCGGGTGTCCGAGACCGACTCCACCGACGCCTTCAACGTGGCTGGCCGGGGCGAGATGAGCCTGTCCATCCTCATTGAGACCATGCGCCGGGAGGGCTATGAGTTCCAGGTGTCTCCCCCCCGTGTGCTGTTCCAGGAGATCGACGGCAAGAAGTGCGAGCCCATCGAGCGCCTGGTGGTGGACGTGCCCTCCGACAGCGTGGGCGCCGTCATTGAGAAGATCGGCGCCCGCAAAGGCGACCTGCTGGAGATGACCCCCGTGGGCGAGCGGATGAAGATCGAGTTTTTGGTACCCTCCCGGGGCCTGTTCGGCTACCGCAACGAGTTTTTGACCGACACCAAGGGCGAGGGCATCATGGCCTCCGTCTTTGAGTGCTACGCCCCCATGAAGGGCGAGATCCAGCGCCGCAACTCCGGCTCCCTGGTATCCTTCGAGACCGGCGAGAGCGTGACCTACGGCCTGTTCAACGCCCAGGAGCGGGGCGTGCTGTTCATCGGCGCCGGCGTACCCGTCTATGCCGGCATGGTGGTGGGCGAGACCCCCAAGCAGGAGGACATCAGCGTCAACGTCTGCAAGAAGAAGCAGCTGACCAACATGCGTGCCTCCGGCTCTGACGACGCCCTGCGCCTCACGCCCCCCCGCCAGATGTCTCTGGAGCAGTGCCTGGAGTTCCTGGCCGACGACGAGCTGCTGGAGGTCACCCCCCAGTCCCTGCGTCTGCGTAAGCGCCTGCTGGACCATGCGGCCCGGATGCGCGAGGCCTCCAAGAAAAAAGGCTGATATAAGATCAAAACAGCCCCCGGAACCACAAGGTTCCGGGGGCTGTTTCTTATGCCGGGATGGTTTTCCGCTTCTTTTTCCGCTGGAGTACCAGCGCAGCGATCAGCACCGCCGCCCCGGCGCAGCACAACAGGATCACCGGCAGAACATGAGGGGCAGAGTGATCCAGCAGCACCACCTGCCCGTGGGCCGGTCCGTCAAAGACCAGGTAGCTGCCGTCCTGAGCGGCCTGCATCACCTGCCAGCTGCCGTCGGACTGCAGGATGGCTGCCGCGGGCCGGGCGGCGTCGGCGCAGCGCAGCCGCAGGGTCACGGTATCCGCCCGGCTGCCGGTGACGGCGTAGGACCAGCCCGCCAGGCTTTGATAGCCGGACAGGGCGGGCAGCTCCGAAAGCTCTGCCAAAGTCACCTCCGCCTGGGGATCAAAGGCGCCCTGAACCAGCAGGGTGGGCAGCTCTCCCCCGGAGGACAGGGTGGCGGCAGGCTGGGTAAACTGGGCCTCCAGCACCAGCGAGCGGGTGAGATGCTCCACCGGGAAATCAGGCCACACGCCGTACTCCCCGTCCCGGACGGGAGGCTCAGGTACCAGACTTTGATCCAGGTCGTCCCCGTAGGAGAAGGGGATCTCGGCCACCGTCTCCCCATCCACCACAAAGCGGTAGGAGAAGGTGAGGAAGTCCTCAGGGATGCCGTCCAGCCGGGAAAAGGCGGCAAAGTCCAGCCCCTCCGCCTGGCCGGTCACGTCCACTCCGTCCAGCCCCGCCAACTCCTCCAGCAGGTAGCGGTTGCCCGTAAGTGTGCCGTCGGACGCTCCGGCAATGGCGCCCCGGTATTCTCCGTCTCCCTGGGCCCGCACCATGGCCCGGCAGTCGGTGAGGGTGCCGCCCAGACCGGCGATGCCGCCCAGCCAGCTGCCGCCGTCCAGATCCACCAGGGCGGCGCACCGGATCACTGAGCCCCCGGTACGCCCGGCGATGCCGCCGCAGTAGTCGGTACCCGTCTCCACCGTGCCCCGGGCGGCGCAGTCCAAAATGGAACCGGCGGCGCACCGGCCGGCAATGCCGCCGCCGCAGTCGTTCTTCACCGTAACCGCCCCGTCAAAGCGGCACTGCCGTACCGCGGCGCGGAGGGAGGCGTACACATCGGAGAGCAGCTTGATGTCCTCCATGTCAAAGGTGGCCTCGGGGTCGTCCCCCACCTCGGCCCCCACAGTTCCCACAATGCCGCCCACGTTGGAGTCACCCTCCACGGTGCAGGCGGCGGTGCAGCTCATCACCAGGCCGGGGCCCTCGGTGATTTCCCCCGAAAGATCCTGGGTGGTAAGCTGCGGCTCCCGGCCCATGTCGTAGATGGCCTGGCGCACCTGATCCAGGGCCCCAATCACCCGCTGGGCGGAGGCGTGAAGGGCCTGATTGTCCGTCCCGGCGGCCTGGGTCATTTTGTCCACCCGGTTCTGGATCACATCCAGCTGGGCGCCGATGTCCGCCGCCGCCTGGGTCTGCTCCCCCAGCTGGTCGGAGTAGTCCTTCAGCAGGGTGCGAATGGCGGAGGCCTCCTGACTGACGGCGTCCAGGTCGCCCTTGCTGTTTTTGGACAGGGTGTTTCCGGCCTCCACCAGATGGCTGGCGGCGCTATGGATGGCCTTGGCGGCTTCGTTTGCTTCCTTCCGGGCCGCCTCCATCTCCTCCAAGGTGTTTTTGCTCAACTTCTCCCACCTGCCGGTGAGGTCGCTGACCAGGCCGGGCAGCTTGTCCAGGGCCTTGGCAATGGTGGACAGGTGGCCCGCCGGATCCATGGTGGGGAAAGGAATAGCCAGAGCCCCCTGCCAATCCAGCTTTTTCAGGCAGTCAGCCACCTGGGTGAGATAGCTGCCCAGGCTGTCCAGTTCGTTGGACATGGCCAGAAGGTGGGTGCGGATGGTATTGGCCTGGGCCTCGATGCCTTCGGCGGTCTCGTCCAGGGCCTCCACCCCCTCCACCAGCGCGCTGTCCGCGCTGTCCAGCATTTGGTTCAGGCTGCGGCGCAGCTTGGCGGCGCTGTCCAGCAGCGTGTCCAGGTCGGCCCCGGCCTCATTGGAGAAGGTGTCCACATGGCCCCGCAGACCGTCCAGGGCATCCCCCAGAGCGGCGGTGTGGCGATCCAGTTCATCGGTCATCGTTCGGTAGTCGGTGAGGCCCTGGTCCCCGGCCTGCTGGGCCCGGTCCCGGATCTGGCCCACCGCCTCATGAATGGCCTGGGCGTCCTCCACCCCCCGGCCCACCGCGCCGCTGAGCTGGTCGGCAAAGCCCTCCATCTCGTCAAACAAAACGCCCAGGCTGTGGTTGAGACTGTCGGCGGGGGAGTCACCGTAGCGCACCTCCACATTGGGCTCAAACTGGCCCACGATGCCTCCAACGTCCTTCCGGCCCAGAATGGGGCCGGTGTTGGAGCAGTTGGTGATGGAACCGGACTGGAGCCCCGCAATGCCGCCGGCGTTGTAGCCCAGATGCCGGTAGCCCACGGTCCCGGAATTGGAGCAGCCGTCAATGGTGCCTCGGGACAGCCCGGCGATGCCGCCGGAGTTGGAGGGTATATCCTGATCGGAGGCGGTATTGATTTCCCCGGCGTTGGTGCAGCCGGTGATGGCGCCCAGATTCTGCCCGGCAATGCCGCCGGCGTTGCTGGGGGCGGAGATTGTGGCCTGGTTGGAGCAGTCCGTCACGGTACCGCTCTCCCCGTTGAGGCCCACCAGGCCCCCCACGTCCTCCTGACCGGAGACGGAGCCCTTGGCGGTACAGTTACGCACCGTTCCGTAGTTCTCACCGGCCACCAGGCCCACCTGGCCGCCGGTGCCGCCGGGGGTCAGGGTACCCTCCACCGTCAGGTCCTCCACCTGGGCACTCTCCGTGAGGGTGCGGAAGAGACCCACCTTGGAGCCCTTGCCGGAAAAGGACAGACCGCTGATGGTATGGCCGTTGCCGTGGAAGGTACCCTGGAAGATGGGAATGGAGGTAAAGTCTGTGCCGCTGAGATCCAGGTCGGCGGTCAGCTCCACGGTGACACCCACCGACCAGGTGTCCTTGGTGCAGCTGCGGGCGAAGTCCAGAAAGGCGTCTTCATCCCCGATGGTCACCGTTCCCGCCGCCCGGGCGGGGGGCAGGAGAGAGCAGAGGAGGGCGGCCGCCAGCAGCAGGGCGGGTACACGTCTGTTGCGCTTCATGGCTGATCCTCCTGTTCTTCGGGGGCTGGTTCCAGCTCCTGATAGTTGCTCTCGATGAGGGCATCCACGCTGCCGTGGATGACCCCCTTGAATTCTCCGTCCACGAAGCCGGACACATGGCCCCGGACGTGGCCGTCCAGCCGCATGGTGCCCTTGTTGAATCGCTGGGCCTGGTCCCGGTTGAGGGTGATGGCGGTGCGCTGGATGATGGCGTCACCCAACAGCAGCAGCTGGGGCAGCACGGTCATCACCAGGAAGATGGAGGTGACGGTGCCCCGGCCCAGGGTGAGACCCACCGAGCCGATGGTGGCGTCGGTGGAGATGCCGCCGATGAGGAAGCCGGCCACCGCCATGATGGTACCCGAGGTGAGGATGGTGGGGAAGCTCTGGCTCAGGGCCTCCACCACCGCCTGCCGGGGCTCCATGCGGGTTTTCAGCTCCAGATAGCGGTTGGTGATGACGATGGCATAGTCGATGGTGGCCCCCATCTGAATGGAACTGACCACCAGATAGCTGAGGAAAAACAGATTGGTGCCGGTGAGGACGGGGAAGGAGAAGTTGATCCAGATGGAGCCCTGGATGGTCAGCACCAGCAGCACCGGCAGGCCGGCGGACTTGAAGGTGAACAGCAGGATCACCATGACGAAGAGGGCGGTCAGTACGCTGATCTTCAGGTTGTCGCCGGAGAAGGAACTGGCCAGGTCGAAGGCGT
This sequence comes from uncultured Flavonifractor sp., assembly GCF_944383115.1. Classification (GTDB taxonomy): domain Bacteria; phylum Bacillota; class Clostridia; order Oscillospirales; family Oscillospiraceae; genus Flavonifractor. The sequence continues at coordinate 6,214 of NZ_CALWOJ010000034.1, forward strand.
TGGTGGAGTTGCCTACCAGCACCACATCGTCGTAGTAGTCCTCTCCGATGGCGCGGATCTCATCCAGCAGGGCGTAGGTCTCCTCCCCCTCGGTGGGGGCGTCGGCCACAAAGACCAGCCGGGTCCAGTTTTCCCCCTGGAGCTGCTTGAGCCCCACGTCCAGCTGCTCCTGCAGATCCTCCACCTTTTGGGCTTGCTCGCCGGTGAGGGTCACCACCCCTTTGTCCTTCTGCTCCAGCAGGAACTGGAAGATATCCAGCAGAGGCACCGAGTAGTCGTCCGGGTCCTGGAAAATGGAGCCGTACTCCTCCACGCTCAGGCCATAGGCCTGGAAGAGCAGCCGGGCCAGCTCCACGTCCACCCCGGCCAGCTCGGCAAACTGACGGGGGGAGATATCGTCGGTGAGCATGCGGCCCTCCTCTACCTCAATGTTGGCAAGGCCGGTGACCTGGGTCACCTGGGGCAGGGCCTCCACCCGTTCCAGAATACGGCCTTCCTTTTGATAGTCCCCTCTGGGCACCAGCATGGCGATGGTATTCTTCTTGCCGAAGGCGGCGGTCACCTTCTCCTCGGCAATGCGCCAGTCCGGCTTGTTGTCAAAGTCGGCGTCGTTGGCGTCAAAGACGTAGACGCACCGGCTGGACAGCACCGCGCACAGTATGACCACCAGCACGAACAGGGCGGGCAGGATGTAGCGCAGCCGCACCACCGCCTTCCCCCAGAAGTTGATCTGAGGCACCAGGTTTTTGTGGCGGGTGCGATCAATGGGGCCCCGGAACACCATCAGCAGGCCGGGCATCAGCAGAAAGACGCACAGCATGGAGCAGACAATGCCCTTGGCCAGCACGATACCCATGTCGAAACCGATGCGCAGCTGCATGAGCATCAGGGCCACCAGACCGGAAATGGTGGTCAGGCTGGAGGAGGAGATCTCCACGATGGCCTTGCTCAGGGCGGCGATGTCCGCCTCCCGGGCGTCCAGGCCGTTGTCCCGCTCCTCCATGTACCGGTGGCAGAAGATGATGGCGTAGTCGATGGCCAGAGCCAGCTGCAGCACCACGGCAATGGAATTGGTAATAAAGGAGATGGTGCCGAAAAGAAAATTGGTGCCCATGTTCAGTACCGCCGCCGAGGCGAACACGATGAGGTAGACGGGCACCTCCATGTAACTTTTGGAGGTGAAGAGCAGCACCACCACGATGACGGCGGCGGCAATGAGGAGGATGACGGTCATCTCCTGCCGCAGGGAGGCCGAAATATCCCGGCCCACCTCGGTGGACAGGGACAGGTCGTAACCGGCCAGAGCGGTCTCCACCTGATGGAGGGCCTCCACCGTCTCCGCGTCCCCGGTCTCCCCGTCAAAGGAGATGGAAAAGAGGGCGGCGGAATCCTGATAGTGGTCGGCGGTATTGTCAAAGGTGACCTGGGACACCCCCTCCACCGCCTCCAGCCGCCGGGCCAGATCGGCGGCGGTATCGTAGGTCACGTTGGACACCATCACATCGGCGGTGGCCAGGGTGGTAAATTCCTGTTCCATCAGGGTGAGGCCCCGCCGGGTCTCGGTGTCCGGCGGCAGGTAGGAGGTGATGTCGTTGTTGATCTGTACCTTATTGATGGAAGCCCCGCAAAAGATGAGGGCGGCGATAAAGACCAGAAAGAAGGCCTTGCGTTTGTCCACAATGAAGCGGGCCAGCTTGGTCATGGGGGTTTGGGTGGTTTTTTCCGATTGCATAGGCAGGTTCCTCTCAACTATGGGGAATAAAGCGGTCCAGGTGGCTGAGCAGGACCTCCTCCGGCACCGGATCGGGGCTGGCCAGCCACCAGCGCAGCAGGGAGAGCATGGCTCCCACATAAAAGCGGGCGGCGATCCGGGGGTCCACGCCGGGCAGCGCGTCCCGGAAGGGGGGCTGACTCAGACGGAGACACAGCTCACCGGCGGCGGCGTCCTCCAGCAGGCGGGTCTCGGTATCCGTTCCGCTCTCCAGACAGGCCCGGTACAGGGCCTTGCGTTCCTTGAAAAAGGCCAGGGCGTTGCGGGCCGCCGTCAGAAAAAATTGGCGGGGCGAGTCTGCGTCCGTGGGCACGCAGACGGCAATACATTCCCGCTCCAGTTGGGTCAGCAGGTAATGGAGCAGCTCCTGCTTGTCATTGAAATGAGCGTAAAAGGTGGTGCGGTGGACCATAGCCCGCCGGCAGATATCGGTGACCGACAGCTCCTGAAAGGGCCGCTCCTCCATCAGTTCCACCAGGGCCTGAGTCAGCTGCCTGCGGGTCTTGCGCTGACGCAGATCCAGATTGTCCTCCTTCTTCTCCTCCACAGGGACCCCTCCTTTCATTGGCCGGAACAGCATACCACTTTACACTACAAGTGTCAAGATAAAATACAAATGTCGATTAGACGGAGGGAAAGGACGTTGGATTTACAGGTTGCTTTTTTTCAGGGGAGACAGTATAATGAAGGCGTCTAATTATGGAAACCTATACGGCAACGGAGGGAAATGTATGAAAGCAAAGCGATTTGCAGCCCTTTGGCTGGCGGTGGTTCTGACGATGTCCCTGCTGGTGGTACCCGCCGGGGCGGTCAGCTTTACCGACATGCAGGGCCACTGGGCCCAGGAGGACGTGGAGTATCTGGCGGGCCTGGGTATCGTCAAGGGTACCAGCGCCACCACCTTCGCCCCCGCTCAGAAGATGACCGCCTGCGAGGCGCTGCTCTTCTGTTCCCGGGCCACCGGCGTGTCCGCTGCGGATAAGAAGCAGATCGCCGCAGACTGGGCGGAGCAGCTGAAGGAGATTCTGCCGGAGGACGTATACGACTGGGCGGAGGAAGAGATGGCCGTCTGCCTGGAGACCGGTATTATCAGCGTCACCGAGCTGGAGGCCATGTGTTCCTCCGAGGCACTGCTTAAGTCCATTACCCGTGAAAATCTTGCCATGTATCTGGTGCGGGCCATGCAGCTGGACGCCATGGCGGGGAATCTGACCACCTACCCCATGAATTTTGCCGATACCGCCTCCATTTCCCAGGTGCTGCGGCCCTACGTCTATCTGCTCAATACATACGGCATCGTTCAGGGCAACGCCGCAAATGAGTTTATGCCCCAGGGCAGCCTGACCCGGGCGGAGATGGCCACCATGCTGCGCCGGACTATCGACTTCATGGACGAGCAGGGCATCTATGCCGAACTGCCCGCCTACACCGACTATGCCTGGGTGGGAGGCGTCATTGATACGGTGACGTCCAGCAGCAGCGGCGCCACCCTGATCACCATCACCGGCAATCTGACCGGCACCAGCAGCATTTCCCTGCCGGCCAATGTCGCCATCTATGAGAATAACATTCGCACCACCGCTACCGCCCTGCGGGCGGGCCAGTATATCCGGGTGAATCTGGACGACAAGGGTGCGCCCCAGTCGGCCCGCCTGGGCGGCGCCCTCACCTCCATGAGCGGCAGTATCACCAGCATCGAGCAGGACAGCGTGACCGTCAGCGTCAACGGCGTCAGCAAGCGGCTGGACATCGACCGCTTCACCCGGGTGCAGGTGGGCCAGACAGTGGGGGATCAGACCCTTATTGACGCGGAGGCCGGTTACACCCAGGCCCAGTGCTGGGTGGACGGCATGGGCCACCTGGCCGAACTGAAGCTGTCCGGCGGCACCCAGAGCGCCGATGGTATCCTCACCGGCGTGGAGAACACCGCCGCCGGCCAGACCCTTACTGTGACTGCCTTTGACGGACAGCGCACCCAGTACACCCTGGTTTCCGGGGCCGGCGTCACCATCAACGGCAAAACCGGAACCATCACGGTGTCCAACAAGGGCGACTATGTGAGCCTGCGGGTGTCCAATGACGACGGGGGCAAGGTAATCAGCGCCAGCGTGGATTCCGTTTCCGACTATGTCCAGGGCCCGGTGAAGAGCATCACGTTCACCAAGGATCCCTATGAGATCACGGTGGAGGATAATCTCTCCGGCCGCACCCGGACCTATCCCATTGCCGACGACGCCGTGGCTCGTTACGACGGAGAGGAGATCTCCGTCAAGAACGTAACCCGCAACAGCTTTGCCACTCTCCAGATCTCGGGCGGCGAGGCGGTGCTGCTGGACACCTATCCCGGCTCCACCACCACCAAGGGCGTCATTGAGAGCATCACTTACGCCAATCCCACCATTCTGGCGGTGCGGACGGCCCAGGGCACCACCGCCAGCTTCTCCATCGACCTGACCGACCTGCCCGACGTGGAGCGGGACGGCAAGACCAGCTCCATCGACAAGCTGCGCAGCGGCGACAGTGTCACGGTCACCGTCCGCTACAACGAGGTGTATGAGATCGAAGCCACCTCCCAGAACGCCACCCTGACCGGTACCATCACCCGGGTGGTGCAGGACACCGCCGGGGTGAGCATCGAGGTGAGCTTCTCCGACGGCTCCTCCGAGACCTATCAGGTGACCGAGAGCGTGTCGGTCAGTCAGGACGGCTCCCTGGTGTCCCTCTACGTACTCAAGCCCAACGACATTGTGGCACTGACGGTGAGCGGGGATGAACTGGTAGCCGTGGAGATCAGCGGCAGCACCAGTTCCGCCACTCAGGTGACCGGCACCGTGCTGGTGACCAACACCAAGGACGAGACCCTCATGATCAGCCTGGAGGACGGTACGCCCCTCACCGTGGATGTGTCCGATGCCAGCTTCGTCTCCACCTCCGGGTCTTCCTACAGCCTGAGCAAGCTGAAGGCGGACGATCGGGTACAGATCTACGGCCAGTATTCCGGCAACCGGTTTGCCGCCACCCTGGTGGTCAAACAGTAAACAAAAAAGAGCGGGACCCGGGTGTGATCCGGGCCCCGCTCTTGACTTTTGAGCGGCAAATGAATAAAATAAATGGAACCCATGTGATTTTTGAAACAAAGGATTGAGACAGGATATGGCACAGGACAAAAAGCAGGTGGAACAGATCACCGATATGGAGGTGGACTTTGCCAAGTGGTTCACCGACGTGTGTAAGAAGGCGGAGCTGATCGACTACTCCTCCATCAAGGGCATGTTCATCCTCCGCCCCTATGGCTACGCCATCTGGGAGAATTTCCAGAAGATTCTGGACGAGAAGTTCAAGGAGACCGGGCATGAGAACGTGTATCTGCCCATGCTCATCCCGGAAAGCCTTTTGCAGAAGGAGAAGGACCATGTGGAGGGCTTTGCCCCCGAGTGCGCCTGGGTCACCATGGGCGGCTCCGAGAAGCTGGAGGAGCGTTACTGCATCCGCCCCACCTCCGAGACCCTCTTCTGCGAGCATTACGCCAACATCATCCACTCCCACCGGGACCTGCCCAAGCTGTATAACCAGTGGTGTTCCGTGCTGCGGTGGGAAAAGACCTCCCGTCCCTTCCTGCGCCACCGGGAATTTCTGTGGCAGGAGGGTCACACCATGCACGCCACCGCCGAGGAGGCCATCGCCGAGACCGAGCGGATGTTCAACATCTACGCCGACTTCTGTGAGAACTACCTGGCCATGCCCGTGGTGAAAGGCCGCAAGACCGACAAGGAGAAGTTCTCCGGCGCCGAGGCCACCTACACCGTGGAGTGCATGATGCACGACAAGAAGGCCCTCCAGGCCGGCACCTCCCACTACTTCGGCGACGGCTTTGCCAAAGCCTTCGACATCACCTTCGCCGGTAAGGACAACCAGCCTCACCACCCCTTCCAGACCTCCTGGGGCGTGTCCACCCGTCTCATCGGCGGCGTCATCATGACCCACGGCGACAACAACGGCCTGGTGCTGCCCCCCCGCATCGCCCCCACCCAGGTCATCATTATCCCCGTGGCCCAGCACAAGGAGGGCGTCCTGGCGGCCAACGAGGCCGTCATGAACCGCCTGAAGGGGGCTGGCATCCGGGTGAAGATGGACGATTCCGACCAGTCCGCCGGCTGGAAGTTCGCCGAGTATGAGATGAAGGGCGTGCCTCTGCGCCTGGAGATGGGCCCCAAGGACTTGGAGAAGAACCAGTGCGTGCTGGTCCGCCGGGACAACGGCGAGAAGAGCTTTGTCTCCCTGGACAACATCGAGGAGACCGTCAAGACCATGCTGGACGCGGTGCAGCAGGGCCTGTTTGAAAAGGCCAAGCGCAACCTGGACGAGAACACCTACGCCTGCGCCTCCCTGGAGGAGGTCAAGGAGAAGATGGCCAGCCAGGGCGGCTTTGCCAAGACCATGTGGTGCGGCGATCTGGAGTGCGAGCTGAAGATGAAGGAGGAGGCCGGCGTGTCCTCCCGCTGCATCCCCCTGGAGCAGGAGCATCTGGGGGACGTATGCCCCATCTGCGGCAAACCTGCCAAGCACATGGTATACTGGGGTGTGGCGTATTAAATCTGCACAGAAAAAGCCCGGAGCAAACGCTCCGGGCTTTTTGCACCGTTTAAAGGGTGTCCACCTGATAGCCCAGGGTGCGGCTTTCGCCGGGGGAAAGGGTGATACAGAAGGCCTTGTCCGCCAGCTCCGGACCCTCCCCCGCCACGGCGGGCACGCCGTGCCAGGGCTCGATGCACAGGTAGGGGGCCGCCTTGCCCGGCGCGCTCCACAGGGCCAGCACCGGGAAGCCGGGGAAGGTCATGCGCACCCCCCTGCCGGTCTTTTTGCTGCGCAGCTCCACCCACCGGGACTTGAGGCCCCGGAAGATCAGGGTATCCATCTCGTCAAAGTACCGGTATTCCAGGGGCAGTACGTCGGCGTTCTCCAGGCAGGGCCGGATCCGGGCAGGATCCAGACCGTTGGCGTCAGGTACCAGGGTGGGGCAGGTCTCCTTCTGCTCAAAGCGCACCTCATAGTCGGAAAAGACCTCCCCCGCCTCCAGCGGACAGCGGAAGCCGGTGTGGGCCCCCAGGCAGAAGGGCATGGGGTTGTCCCCGGTGTTGGTCACGGTGACGGAAGTGGTGAAGCCGGTATCGGTGAGCTGCTGCCGCACCACCAGCCGGAAGGGATAGGGATAGACCGCCAGGGTTTCAGGGCTGTCCCGCAGCTCCAGCTCCGCCCAGTCCGCCCCCTGTCCCGCCACAGTAAAGGTGCTGTTGCGGGCAAAGCCGTGGCGGTTCATGGCGACCTCGTTCCCTTCAATGCGCACCTTGCCGCCTTTCAGACCGCCCACAATGGGGAAAAGCAGGGGATTGCGCCCCGACCAGTAGGCCGCATCTCCCGTCCAGATGTATTCCAGGCCGTTCTCGTCCCGGTAGGACACCAATTCTCCCCCCTGAGCGGACACCCGGGCGGTACGGCCGCCCCGCGTCAGTTCCAGTTCCATTTGCCCACGCCTCCTTTTTGTTATCTGCATTATACCGGCCAAAGTTTGGAAATGCAAGGCCGAAGCGTTTGACATGGGGCCCATTCGGAGATAAAATAAAAAGACTACAGATAGGAAGGAGCAGCCGCCATGCTGTTTGCACCATACGAGCGTTTTCATTATGCCCGCTCTCCTCTGGTGGAGGTCATCTGCCAGCTTCGTTTCCCCACCATCCTGTCCATCGGCGCCAACGAGCCCGCCGCCTTCCAGGAGGCCATCCGGAAGGAGTTCCCCAAATATATGACCCGGCAGGAGCAGCTGCCGCCCAAGGTGGTCAAAAACGGCAATACCACCGCCCTGGAGACCCCCAAGCCCATTACCAACTACCACTTCATTTCCGAGGATGGGCGCTGGAAGATTAACCTGACCCAGAACTTTATCGCCCTGTCCACCCTGGCCTATCAGCGGTGGGAGGACTTTGCCATCCGGCTGGACCAGGCCCTGGCCCAGTTCATCCAGATCTATCAGCCCGCCTTCTTTGAGCGCATTGGCCTGCGGTACGTCAACGCCGTCTCCCGCAAGGCCCTGGGCCTGGAGGGGCAGCTGTGGGACGATCTGATCCAGAGCCAGTATATTGGCATTCTGGGCGAGCCCGACGTGGAGGAGAGCGAAATCGTCAAGTGCGCCCTGGATGTGGAGACCCCTCTTGTGGGCGGCTATCGGATGAAGCTCCACGCCGGCCCCGGTCTGGTGGGCGCCAACAACCCCCAGAACGCCAACCAGCCCAAGGAGACCCGCTTCATTCTGGACGGCGACTTCTCCGCCTCCGGCCAGCTCAACGCGGAGGCGGTGCCTGAGAAGCTGGAGAAGATGCATCGCTTTGCCGTCTGCCTGTTCCGGGGCGCGGTGACCTCCACCCTCCATGAGGCGATGGGGCCCACCCCGGTTGCGGAATGAGGGGGGAGATCAAGGTCCGCCCCGCCTGCCGGGCGGAGCTGGACCAGATCTGGGCCCTGGTGGGCCGGGCGGTGACCCATATGAACCAGCTGGGCAATCCCCAGTGGGGGGCGGATTATCCCACCCGGGAGTATTACGCCGGGGATATTGACCGGGGGGAGCTGTACGCAGCGGAGGCGGACGGGCAGCTGGCCGGCGTGGCCTGCATCAATACCGACGAGTCCCCTGAGTACGACCCTCTGCCCTGGACCACCTGCCGTCCGGCGATGGTCATCCACCGTATGGCCATTGATCCCGCCTTCCAGCGCCGGGGGGTGGGTTCCGCCCTCTTCACCTTCGCCGAAGGGGAGGCCCGGCGCCGGGGCATCTCCGCCATGCGGATCGACACCTATTCCCTCAATGACCGGATGCAGGCCCTCATCGGCAAGATGGGCTTCACCAAGGTGGGGGAGATCCATCTCCACGGCCGGCCCCTCACCTACCCCTGCTTTGAGAAGGACCTTCAGATCACAGTCCTTAACCGGGAGGTTACCACACCATGAAGGAACATATGAACTATACGCTGCTGTGCGATTTCTATGAATTGACGATGGGCAACGGCTACTTCCAGACCCCGGGCTACGCCCAGCAGATCTGCTACTTCGACGTATTTTTCCGCAACGTGCCCGACGGGGGCGGTTTTGCCATTGCCGCCGGTCTGGAACAGGTCATCGACTATGTGGAGCGGCTCCACTTTGATGAGGAGGACATTGCCTACCTGCGGGGCAAGGGCTGCTTCTGCGAGGGCTTTCTGGACTACCTGAAGGACTTCAAGTTTACCGGCGACATCTGGGCGGTGCCTGAAGGCACCCCCATCTTCCCCCGGGAGCCCTTCCTCACCGTCCGCGCCCCCGCCATTGAGGCCCAGTTTATTGAGACCTTCCTGCTGCTCACCCTGAACCACCAGTCCCTCATTGCCACCAAGACCAACCGCATCGTGCGCGCTGCCGACGGCCGGCCGGTGAGCGAGTTCGGCTCCCGCCGGGCCCAGGGCCCCGACGCCGCCATTCTGGGGGCCCGGGCCTCCTATATCGCCGGCTGCGCCGGTACCGCCTGCACCCTGGCCGACGAGGTGTACGGCTCCCCCGCCGGGGGTACGATGGCCCACTCCTGGGTTCAGATGTTCCCCGACGAGTATACCGCCTTCAAGACCTACTGCCAGCTCTACCCCCACTCCGCCACCCTGCTGGTGGATACCTACAACGTGCTGAAGTCCGGCGTACCCAACGCCATCCGCGCCTTCAAGGAAGTGCTGCTCCCCCAGGGCATCACCAACTGCGCCATCCGGCTGGACTCGGGGGATCTGACCTACCTGTCCCGGAAGGCCCGGAAGATGCTGGACGCGGCGGGGCTTACCGACTGTAAGATCGTGGCCTCCAACTCCCTGGACGAGTATATCATCCGGGATCTGCTGCTTCAGGGGGCCAAGATCGACTCCTTCGGCGTGGGCGAGCGGCTCATCACCTCCAAGAGCGAGCCGGTATTCGGCGGCGTCTACAAACTGGCGGCGGTGGAGGACAAGGAGGGGAACATTATCCCCAAGATCAAGATCAGCGCCAACCCGGACAAGATCACCAACCCCGGCTTCAAGAAGGTCTACCGCCTCTTTGACAACGAGACAGGGAAGGCCTTTGCCGACCTCATTACCCTGTGGGACGAGAAAGTGGACGAGAGCAAGCCCCTGGAGCTGTTTGACCCGGACGCCACCTGGAAGCGCAGCGTATTTACCAACTTCACCGCCAAAGAGCTGCTGGTGCCGGTGTTCCAAAACGGCAAGCGGGTATACGACTCCCCGCCCATCGCCCAGATGCGGGCCTGGTGCGCCGGGCAGATCGACCTTTTGTGGGACGAGGTGAAGCGGTTTGAAAACCCCCACAACTACTATGTGGACCTGTCCCAGAAGCTGTGGGATCTGAAGCGGGACCTGCTGACGGAAAACGGAAAATAACGAAAAAGCTGCGAAACAAAAAGGTTTCGCAGCTTTTTTGCGGGCAAAAACCGGGGCGCGGTGTTTCCACCGCGCCCCTTGCAGGATCGGGTTTTCTCTGTTCCGTTTCCTTTCGCCTTTCGCCAGAGGGTGAGCTCACCCGGCACCGGCTTAAAAGGAGATGCGGAACCAGCTCATCGCCCGGTCCGATGCTAGTATACCCGGCGGCGGTGCCAAAATTCAGGAAAAAAACGGTATAGGCCGGAGCATAATTGTCCAAACTGGACATAGGATAAAAACGGAACCAGCCCGGAGCAAGGAGGAGCGCGTATGCCGGAAGCTACAAAACGATTTGTCCTGCGCCGGCAGGAGAAGGAGCGGGAAGGGACCCGCCGCATCCTGTTGGACGGGTTGTCCCAGACCCGGGCCCTCATCGCCCAGGCCTATCAGGGCTTCAACGACGCCTGTGATCCCGACCTGATCGAGTCCTATGTCTTTGAGATCAACGCCCTCCAGTCCCGCTACACTTACCTGCTGCGTCAGGTCAAGGAGCTGGACGGGGAACAGGCAGCCCGCACCGGATAATGGGAAGATCCCGCCGCCAAGGTTCTGGCAAACAGAAAGGAGGTGGCGGCGGTGGATACCCTGCTCAACGCTCTGCCCTGGGTGGCGGGGGGCCTGTTTCTGGTGCTGCTGCTGGCGGTATTGCGCAGGCCCCTGAGGTGGCTGGGGCAGCTGGCGGCCCGTACAGGAGTGGGTCTGGGCGTCCTCTATGCCCTGAGCTGGGCGGGAGGCCTGCTGGGGATCCATCTGGGCGTCAACCTGACCAACGCCCTGGTGCTGGGTGTGCTGGGTGTGCCTGGGTTCGGCCTACTGGTGGCGCTGGAATGGATGCTGGGAGCATGAAACAGCGGGGACGCACTCTGAAAAGGGAGCGTCCCCGTTGTGCTATCTGTCCGTTTTGAACCCTTTTTGTGGAATAATTTATAAATGGGTCCTTTTGTGTTCATAGTTTTTTAAAATCCTTATCGTACAATAAGCAAAATAATAGAGATAAGGAGTGGCCCCATGTGAAAAGATCCTTTGCGGCGCTGACCTGCGCCCTGACTTTATGCGCCGGTTTGGCACTGCCCGCTTCCGCTGCGGATTTTACCGATGTGCCTGCCGGCTCCTGGTATGAAGCGGCGGTGGAAGAGGCGCTGGAGAACGGGTGGATGACCGGCGTGTCCGATACCCTGTTTTCTCCCGACGCCACCGTGACCCGCTCCACCGTGGCCGTGGTGCTGTGGCGGCTGGAGGGGGAGCCCACCCCGGTGTGGCGGGGCCACTTCCCCGACGTGCCGATAGACAGCTGGTACGGCATTGCCGCCGACTGGGCCTGCGAGGCGGGGATCATCAACGGCACGGACAAAGGCACCTTCAGTGACGGCACCGTGACTCGGCAGGAGCTGGCGGTCATGCTCAGCCGCTACGACACCTATAAGGACCGCGATCTGGCGGAGGGATCTCCGAACCTCTACAGCGACGCCGGCGACGTGGCATCCTGGGCCAAAGAGGGCGTGGCCCACGCCATCGGCATGGGCTGGCTGGAGGGAGACGGCGGCAAGCTCTCCCCCAAGGGTACCACCACCCGGGCCCAGCTGGCCGTCATTTTACAGCGGATGAACACCCAGGCCATGGGCTGACGGGGCTCCCCGTCCTGGGGGCAATAGAAAGGAGTACCCTTTTACATGGAAAAATCCAACCTCTTTTTATCCTACCTTCGGGTCACGCAGCATATGTCTCAGCAGTTTCGCAACCACTTCGGCCGGATGGATCTGACGTTTCCTCAGGCTATGATCCTCACCGTGCTGGGCGAGGACGGGCCGGTGCCTATCAGCGTCCTGGCCGAGCGTACCGGCAGCGCCAACAGTACCGTCTCCGGCATCGTGGATCGGCTGGAGAAGCTGGGGCTGGCCAAGCGGCAGCGCAGTGAGACCGACCGCCGGGTGATCTACGTCAGCGCCACCGAAAAGTACGCCGAGCTGCGGGATAGGGCGGTCACTGACGTACATAGCTACTTTTCCGATCTGATGAGCAGTATGCCTGAGGAGGATCGGAACCTGGTGGCCTCCGCCCTCCAAAAGCTGGACGAGGCGCTGAACAGAGTGGAGGAGCAGGGGAAGTAATTCCCCGGATAGATTGGAAAGAGAGAGGTGAGCTGGGATGAGGCGCAACGGTTACGACCCTTATCACGGGCGCAGCCGTGGCCGCACCGTGCTGAAAGTCCTGATCGGTGTGCTACTGGTGCTGCTGGTGGTTTCGATAGCGGCCCTGTTTTTCCTGGAACCCTATATCCATTACTCCATTGACGGAGTGCGGCTGGAACTGCCCTTTTTCCAGGGGGCAGAAGAGGATCCCGATCCTCCGACGGATACCGTGCCCATCCAGGTGGCCACTCCCTCCCCGTCTCCTACGCCTGAACCGGAGACGGACTATTGCGGAGTGCTGCTGCCGGTTTCCGCCCTCAGCGACGGCACTGCCCTCACCCAGGCGGAGGCGGCGGGCGCCACCACCGTTCTTTTTGAAATGAAATCCATCGACGGCACTCTGGCCTTTGAGACCCAGTCCGCCCTGGGCACCGCCCGGGACACCGACGGCGCCAACGAGACCATCGCGCAGTTTACCGCCGGGGAGACAGAGACCGCCGCCTATCTGTCCTGCTTCCGGGACAATGCCCTGCCCCGGACCGACCGCTCCCTGTCCATCCACAGCAGCGGCGGGAACTGGTGGGACGACCAGCAGGTGCGCTGGTGCAGCCCCATGTCGGAGCGGATGCGCTCCTATATAACCGACCTGTGCCGGGAACTGGCGGAGCTGGGCTTTGACGAGCTGGTGCTGGACAACTGTTCCTTCCCCAACCGGGGTGGTACTAGCGCCATCCTCAGCGACGACAACTACGACCCGGCGGCCCTGACCGAAACGATGGAGACCTTCTTCCAGGAACTGGATACGGCCCTGACAGACTATCCCGATCTCCAGGTGTCGGTGGTGACCAGCCTGACAGTGCTGAACGGCGGCTCCGACGGCAGCGGCCTTACCCTGGCCTTGCTCAAGGAATACGCCGACCGGGTCTTTGTGGAGGTGCCGGAAGGGGAGAGCATTCCCGCCATCGAAGGTCTGGAGATCGTGCCTATCGTGACCGAAGGGACGGATTCCGGCAGCTGGGCGGTGCTGAGCTGACAAAAAAGACGCAAAACAGTTGAAAAACCCTTGACTTTTAAAAGTTGCATTGATATACTACTAGAGCCGCTTTGAATGGGTTTACAAGTGAAGCTGCGCTTCCGCCCCCGACAGCGAGCCCGTAATGAAGGAGTTGAAAACGTAATGCACGCAATCATCGAGACCGGCGGCAAGCAGTACAAGGTGGCTGAGGGCGATACCCTCTTCATCGAGAAGCTGCCCAACGAGGCCGGCGACAACGTGACCTTTGACAAGGT
>NZ_CALWOJ010000035.1 GCF_944383115.1 uncultured Flavonifractor sp.
TTTGTGTTTGCTTACCATTTTAGCGGCACCTAAAGCTATACTAACTGGTTTCTCTTTCCGCGAGACAGCCGCAGGGCGGCCAGGCAGAGGAGCGCCCCGGCGCAGCCGGAAGCGATGCAGGCCGCCAGCATCAGATTGACGCCGCCCAGATCCAGCGTCCAACCGGCCAGTACGCCGCCCATCATGCCGCCCAGGCCGTTGGAGGCCACCATCATCACCGTCTGGCCTCGGACCCGGTCGGCGGCAGGTACCGACTCGTTGACGAAGTACACCGACGCCGGGGTAAACAGGCCGTAGCCCAGCACCTGGATGGGCTGAACGGCCAGCACGCCCAGGCAGTTGAAGGTACAAAGCAGCAGTACCCCCTTCAGGGTGCCGAAGATCATACTCATCAGCAGCAGCTTCCCGCTGCCCAGCCGCCGCAGGAGCTTTTGGAAGAAAAAGGCCGTGGGCAGTTCGGAGGCCCCCATGAGGAAGAGGGCGATGCCCAGGTCGGACTCGGTGCCGCCCCGGCTTGTTACGATGTTCACCAGGAAATTGGACAGGGGCATGATACCGGTGAGGCCCAGAAATACCCCCGCCAGCATGAGGGTGAACCGGGGATTGCTCCGCAGCAGGGACAGGGCGGACTGGGGCTTAGGCCCATCCTCCCCCGGCCGGCGGATCTTGCCCCGGTAGGCCGGGTAGGTGGCCACCAGCAGCGCCTCCGCCAGCACCAGCCCCAGGTGGGTGAGCAGGGTACTTTCCATGCCCAGGCTGCTTGCCTGAAAGCCCAGCACCACGCATACCACCGCATAGGCCAGAGATCCGATGCCCCGGCCCAGGCTGTAACGGATGGGCATCCCCTCGTTGATAAACTGTACCGCCATAGCGTCCATCAGGGGATAGGCCGACACCTCCAGCCCGCCGATGACCACCCACACCAGGGTGGTCTCCCACAGCCCCATGCCGGGGGAAAGCCAGTACCAGGCGCCCGCCGCCACCGACAGCAGCAGGGAGAGGCTGACGATATGTTTCAGCGGGATCTGAGGATGACGGTCGGCAAAGCCCCCCAGCAGAGGCTGGCACACAATGCCCGCCAGACAGCGCACCGCCGTCATCAGGCCCGCCTCGCTGTTGGAGAACCCACGCTCCAGCAGCAGGGCGGTCTGATAGGCCACCACGGCGGCAAACATGGCCCAGAATCCCGCCTGCATGGCGATATAGTGGTAGTCCAGCCGCCGCAGAGAGGGCCTATGCTCACTCATTTCCACATGGTTCACTCCGTTCCGTCAAAGGCAAACATATTCTCCAGCCCGGTGGTGCTGGCAGCATAGAGGGTCATCACCAGATCCGGCTCCAACCCCTCGATGGTCTCCAGCAGATCGCCCTGGAACTGCCTCAGGTCAATGGTGGTCAGCTCCGAGCAGGACAGGGCCAGGAAGGGGGCCAGCGCGCAGGAGAAGGACTCCCGCAGCAGCACTACCTTGGGGCCGTCCGGGTTATTGTGGTTGGTCATGGTGGCCATACCGTAGTCGCCGCCGGAATAGTAGGTGTAGGGATTGCCGTTGAACCAGTCCTTCTCCTCCACCCGCTCGGGGAAGCACACCGACTGGTTAAAGGGGCCGGTGCGGTCAAAGCCGCCGTCCACGCTGGTATAGGTGAGGTTGGTCTCAAATTTGGGGGTGTAGATGGTAAAATCGTCCACCCCGGCATAGAGGGAACCCACCCGTTTGCCCTGGCTGCCCAGGAAGAAGTCGTCCAGCACCGTGGTGGACCAGTTGGCGGGATCGGTCAGCGCGGCGGGGGTGGTAAAGCCATAGTTGTGATCCAGCACCTGGGCCAGATTCTGCCAGGCAAAGAAGGCCGCCTCCGGCTTCCAGTGGTGGTCGGTGTTGAAAAACCAGCCGGAGTAGATGCCGTTGCTCTCTAACAGCGGGCGCAGATCCACATAGCTGGTACCCCACTGATCCAGGCCCTCCAGAAAGGCGTCGGCGGTGGTGTTGCCGTTCTCCGCCATGCCCACGGGCAGCAAGTCCTGCCCCCGCTGGATCTTCTGAGGCGCCAGGACAAAGAGGTAGGGGATCTTCTGTTTCTCCAGATCCCGGGCCAGCTTGGCCGTGGCGGCGGCATTGTCGTCCACGCTCTCCGCCGGCTGGGCGGTGCTGTCCGGCTTGACAAAGTTCAGCGCCCCGGTGGCCAGCTTGACCACCGTATTCTCATCCACCGCATCCTCCACCATCCGCCGGCCGGTCAGCCGCTGGATGCCGCCGTAGATCTGGATGAACAGATGGTCCCGGTCCAGATCCTGATTGACGGCGGTCTCCGCCCCCGCTAAGAACGCGGTCACATCCCGGTCTTTGGCAAAGGTCTTGAGCAGGCTCTCAAAGCTGCCCTCCCGGCCAAAAAAGGAGGTGAGCAGCAGTACAAAGCCCCCCGCCGTCAGCGCCAAAAACAGTAGTGCGGTTATGGTATTGCGTCGTTTCATGGGTGCGCTCCTTATCAGAAGTTGAAGTAGATGAAGGGGTTATAGGTGCCCTTGATGATAAAGCAGGCCGACACCAGAAACACCCCGGCAATGAGCAGGGCGTAGACCAGATCCAGCGCCACCCAGCCCCGCTTGTTGGCCCAGGCCCGCAGCTTGGGCGCCACCGGCGCGGAAAAGACCACGGCGCCCAGCAGCGGCAGCCAGCACTCGCTCAGATAGAGTACCGTCAGCCCGTCGCCCCATCCCGCGCCAAAGCCCAGCATGGACTGGAAATAGGTCAGCGCGTGGGCCAGGCTGTCGGCCCGGAAGAATACGGCGGTGAGCAGGAACACCAGGAAGGTAAACAGCCACTTGAAAAAGACCGGCCACCGCCTGCCCAATCCGCCGTACTTCTCCAGCATGAGCATGACAAAGTTGATCAGTCCCCAGGCCAGATAGGTCCAGTTGGCCCCGTGCCAGATGCCGGTACACAGCCACACCACAAACATGTTGCGGATCATTTTGGCCTTGGTGTCCACCCGGCTGCCTCCCAGCGGGATATAGACATAGTCCCGGAACCAGGTGGCCAGAGAGATGTGCCACCGGCGCCAGATCTCCGCCAGGGAGGTGGAGATGAAGGGGTAGTTGAAGTTCTCCAGGAAATGGAACCCAAACATCCAGCCCAGGCCGATGGCCATATCGGAATAGCCGGCGAAATCGTAAAAGATCTGGAGGATGAACGCCACCGCCCCCAGCCAGGCGAAGGAGGCGGACAGTTCGCTCCCCGCCATGCCGTAGGCCCGGTCGGCGATGAGGGCCAGCTGATTGGACAGCAGCACCTTCTTGCCCAGGCCCACCACAAACCGGCAGCAGCCGGCGGAAAAGTCCTCCCAGTTCTCCTTCCGGTGGTCGATCTGGTCGGCCACCGTCTCATACTTGACAATGGGGCCGGCAATGAGCTGGGGGAAGAAGGAGATGTACAGCCCCACCTTCAGGGGAGATCGCTGTACCCGGCCCCGGTCCCGGTGGACATCCAGCACATAGCTGAGGGCCTGGAAGGTGAAAAAGGAAATGCCGATGGGCAGCTCGATCACCGGGATCACAAAGCCGGCGCCCAGGGCATTGAAAATACTCAGGGTAAACATCAGGTATTTAAATGCAAACAGGACACTCAGATTGGACAGTACCGCCAGCAAAATAGGGGCCCGGCAGGATTTCTCCCGCCGCTTGTTGCGGTCCACCCACAAACCGAAGCCGTAGTTGGCCAGGATGGAGGCAATCATGACCAGCACAAACCAGGGCTCCCCCCACGCGTAAAAGCCCAGGGAGGCCAACAGCAGGAATATATTCTGTGCCTGCCGGAACCGGCGCAGGGGTACATAATAGATGATGAGTACCAGGGGCAGAAACAAAAAGAGAAAAATGGAACTGGAGAAAAGCACGCAGTTGCCTCCTTTAAGTCAGGTAGCGTCCCGCCAGGGGGATCTTGGATATGACCCAGGCCACGGCAAAGGCGCCCAAAAAGACCACAGCGGTCAGGGCGGGCACCGCCAGCACCGGAGAGAAGGACAGCACGGTGATGTGCAGCCGGTCCAGCAGGATGAGGAAAAAGACATGGACCAGGTAGACCCCGAAGGATACCTTGGCCACCCCGCTCATCCGCTGGCGGCGGGAGCGTTCTTCGCTGACCCCCAACACATAGCGGAAGAGGACAAAGACCGCCACGCTCATCAGGGCAATGTTGGGGCTGTCGTAGTTGTAGAGGGTCTGGGCAAAATAGCCCCGCTGCTGGGACAGCCAGGCGGTACCGCCCACAGTGACCACCGCGCCCAAAATCCCCAGCAGATAGATGAGATACTCCGCCGCCCGGTTCAGGGTAAAGTTCTTTAAGTAGTAGCCCAGCACATAGTATCCAACATACCCCATAACCAGATGGAGGTTCAGGTTGTTCACCCACAGGCTCACCGTCTGGCTGGGCCGCAGCCGCAGCAGGGTGGGCAGCAGGCTGGCAAACACAAAGCACAGCAGGAAAAACCAATGGAAGTCGGCCCGGCTGGCCCCCCGGACAAAGGCCCGCAGGACAGGGGTAATGAGATACAGGCCCACGATCATGTACAAAAACCACAGGTGGAAGTGGGTCTTGCCCAGCAGCACCTGATGGAGGGCCGCCCTGACGCTGGCCCAGCTCAGGCCGGCGGCCGACACCTGACTCACCAGGGCATAGGCGGTGCCCCACACCGCCAAAGCCACCAGCATCCGCAGGATGTGGCCGAAAAAGAGCTTGGACGGCGGCAGGCTGTGCTTGGGGTCCAGCAGGAACATGCCCGAGAGCATGATAAACACAGGCACACACCAGTGGGTCAGCCCGTCGTAGGCGTTGAGTATGTGAAACTCCGCCGAACCAACCGGCACGTTGCCCAGCTGGGAACCGGACAGATGGACCACGATCACCGCCAGCATGGCGACGGCCCGCAGCAGGTCGGCGTAGGCCAGACGGCCTGCCACCGTAGTCTTGCTCATAACTTCACCTCTTATAATCCTTCGGCAATGCGTCGTCCGGTGGGCGTGGCGGCCAGCCCGCCGCCGCCCGTCTCCCGCAGGGAGGCGGGTAGGGCCTCTCCCACCGAGCGCATGGCGTCGATGACCTCGTCGCAGGGGATGACGCTCTCCACCCCGGACAGGGCCAGTTCGGCGCAGGACAGGGCGTTCACCGCCCCCATTACATTGCGGTTGACGCAGGGCACTTCCACCAGCCCCGCCACCGGGTCGCACACCAGGCCCAGGGTATTGGCCAGGGCCAGCGCGCAGCCGTGAGCCATCTGCTCCGCCGTGCCGCCCATCAGATGAATCAGGGCGGCGGCCGCCATGGCCGAGGCCGAACCGATCTCCGCCTGGCAGCCTCCCTCCGCTCCCGCAATGGAGGCCCGGGTGGCAATGACCTGGCCAAAGCCGGCGGCCACATAGAGGGCCTGCTCCATCACCTCGTCGGCCAGGCCGTCCCGCAGCTGGAGGGGCACCAGCACCGCCGGCAGCACGCCGCTGGAACCCGCCGTGGGGGCGGCCACGATCCGCTTCATGCAGGCGTTGCACTCCCCCGTCTTGAGGGCCGCCGCCATGACCTGCCGCAAAAAGGGCGGGCACAGGCCGGGTCCCTCCCCTTCCAGCAGCGCCCCGGCGCCGCCGGTGAGGCCGCTGTGGGAACGGGCAGCGGGCTCATAGTCGGACAGGGTACCCTTCATGGCGGCCCAAAGGGAGGACATCTTCTTCCGGGACCGGCTCTCCTCCACGCCCCGGTCCATGCAGTCGTCCCGCAGCACCGCCTGCCACAGGGGAACGCTCCGAGCCGCCTCCAGCAGGCCCGCTACCGATGAAAACGCCATACTCCTCAGCCCTCCTCGTCCGGGTTCAGGCAGGTCACCCGCTGGATGCCGGGACAGCCCCGCAGCTGCTCCACCGCCTCCGGCCACACCGGCTGGTCGCTCTCAATGACCATGACCGCCAGACCGCCCCGTGTATTGCGGTAGAGCTGCATGGCGGCGATGTTGACCTGCCGCTGGGACAAAATAGCGGATACCTCCGCCACCATGCCGGGCCGATCCTCGTTGCGGATGATGAGGGTGGGCAGTTCCCCGGAAAAGCTGGCCTCCAGGCCGTCGATGGCACACACCTTCACCCGGCCGCCCCCCAGGGAGGAGGCCACTACCTCCAGCTTCTTTCCGCCGGCGTCCTCCACCCGGAGCAGCACGGTATTGGGGTGTACGCCCCGCAGTACCGTCTTCCCCACGATCAGCGCCATGCCGGCCTCGCCCGCCAGTTCAAAGGACCTGGGCAGGCGGGGATCGTCCGGGCCCATACCCAGCAGGCCCGCCGCCAGCGCCCTGTCGGTACCATGCCCCGCGCCGGTGGCGGCGAAGGAGCCGTGGAGCAGCAGCTCCGCCCGTACCGGCTGGCTGCCCAGCAGCCGCCGGGTAATCAGCCCGATCCGGGCCGCGCCGGCGGTGTGAGAGGACGACGGCCCCACCATAATGGGCCCTAAAATGTCAAAGATATGCATATCAGATCCTCCTGCATAGTTGCAGCGGGGTTTTGTTTGGCTTTAGGATTTCTCCTCGTTGGCCTTTTTATCGATAAATTCAGGCCGCAGTTTACTATAAACGATTTTTTGCTCGCTGTACAGCCCATAATAGCCGGACAGCATGTAGGACACCGCCAGACACACCGCGAACAGGCACAGGCTCTGGCCGGTGAACATACCCAGGCTATCCCCGGCAAAAAGCTCCAGAGACAGCAGCAGGGAGGTGATGGGGCAGTTGGTCACGCCGCAGAATACACACACCATCCCCAGCCCCGCCCCGAAGGAGGGATGGAGCCCCAAGAAGGGGGCCACGGTGCAGCCGAAGGTGGCTCCGGTGAAGAACACCGGCACAATCTCACCGCCCTTAAAGCCTGCCCCCAGAGTGATGGTGGTAAAGAGCATTTTAAAGAAGAACGCCTCCGGCCGGGCGTTTCCCCCGATGGCGGCATGGAGGATCGCCTCTCCCGCGCCGTTATAGTCGTAAGTACCGGGGTTCCAGATCCAGATCACATAGGTCAGGGCGATGACCAGAGCGCCGCCCACCGCCGCCCGGGCCAGCGGGTTGGGAAGAAACCTGTCGTACAGTCTGGGGGCGGCGTGCATCAGCCGGCAGAAAAAAATGGACAGCAGCGCAAAGAGGATGCCCATACCAACCACTTGCAGCAGCGTGACGGGACTCAGGTTGGGAATCCCCTCCAGTGTGAACGCCGTGGGCGGTACGCCGAAATACTGGGCTACCCACAGCCCGATGATGGAGGCCAGCACGCAGGGTACGATGGCGGCATAATAAAGCACCCCCACGCTGGTCACTTCCATTGAGAACATGGCGGCGGTCAGCGGCGTGCCGAACAGGGCGGAAAAGGCCGCCGACATACCGCACATGGTAATGATGCGGCTGTCCTTGTCGTCCAGGCGCATCCACCGGCCAACCTTGGAGGAGATGGACCCGCCGATCTGGAGGATGGCTCCCTCCCGGCCGGAGGAGCCGCCCACCAGGTGGGTAATCATGGTGGATACAAACACCAACGGGGCGGTGCGCAGGCGCAGGGGCTGATTCTCCCGTACCGCCACCAGTACAAAGTTGGTGCCCCGGTCTCCCTCCATGCCGCACACCCGGTAGAGCAGCACGATGGCCAGGCCGCCCACCGGCAGCAGCCAGAGCAGCCAGGGATTGACCTGGCGCAGGTCTGTGACCGCGGAAAAGGCATAGTAAAAAGCGGTGGCCACTCCGCCGCACAGCAGGCCGCTGATCCCCGCAAAGATCAGCCATTTGACAAAGGCGGCAGGATGCTCCAGCCAGGCCGGTACCTTCTTTGTCTCCATCTCTTTCACACTCCATCGGTCCCCGGCACAGGGGGCCTTGCTCTTTCTGGGGCTGAGGAACTATCCTATCCCCAGGTACGACACACGTGATTATTATAACATGGATACCAACTTTTTTCCGCAATCTTATGGATTTTTTTCAGCGGTGTGTTATACTGGTTCCATGATCAATATATTTAAGGAGGAATTTATTTTGTCATCCATATGGCCTCAACTACTTCTTCAGGTCATACTCATTGCCATCAACGCCTACTTTGCTGCCACTGAGATCGCAGTAATCTCATTAAACGAGGCACTTATCCGCAAGCAGGCCGAAGGCGGCGACCGAAAGGCTGCCAGACTGCTGCGGATCATCGAGAGTCCCACCGGCTTTCTCTCCACCATCCAGATCGGCATCACCCTGGCCGGTTTCCTGGGGTCTGCCTTTGCCGCCGACAATCTGGCCGGACCCCTTACCCAGTGGGCGGTATCCACGTTCGCGCTGACCGGGCCTGTGGTGGCCACGGTTCATACCCTGTCTGTGATCGTGGTCACTGTGATCCTCTCCTTCTTTACTCTGGTCTTTGGCGAACTGGTACCCAAGCGGGTGGCCATGAAAAAGAGCGAAGCGGTGGCCCGTTTTTCCTGCGGTGTGGTCAGTCTGCTGGCCACCGTCATGCGCCCGCTGATCTGGCTGCTTACCATCTCCACCAACGCCGTCCTGTGGCTCTTCCGCATCAATCCCAATGATGAGGATAAGGAGGTATCCGAGGAGGGGCTGCGTATACTTATCGACCTGAGTGAGGAGAAGGGTGCTATTGAGACCGAAGAGAAGGAAATGATCGAAAATATTTTCGAGTTCAACAACATGACTGCCGCCGACGTAATGGTCCACCGCACCGACATGGTGCTGCTGTGGGCGGAGGATACCCCGGAGGAGATCGAAAAGACCATTGAGGACTCCGGCCTGTCCCGCTTCCCCGTCTATGAGGAGGACGCCGACGACATCATCGGCATCCTCTCCACCCGGGACTGGCTTATCAATGCCCGCAAGCCCCAGCCCAAGCCCCTGCGGGAGCTGCTCCGTCCGGCCTACTTTGTGCCCCAGTCGGTGCGCACCGACCTGCTGTTCCGGGATATGCAGAGCAGGAAGGTCCACCTGTCCATCGTGGTGGACGAGTACGGCGGCACCGCCGGCCTGGTCACAATGGAGGACCTGCTGGAGGAGATCGTGGGCAACATCTACGACGAGTTCGACCCCCAGGAGGACCAGGAGATCATTGCTCTGGGCGACGACCGCTGGCGGGTGGCGGGCAGTGTGGAACTGGAGGAACTCTCCGAAGCCCTGGACGTGGACTTCCCCGAGGGCGAAGAGGCCGAGACCCTGGGCGGCCTGGTCTTTGCCCAACTTAACATGATCCCTGAGGACGGCAGCCATCCCGAGGTGGAGGCCTACGGCCTGCATATCCGGGTGGAAGAATTGAGCGAACGCCGGGTGGAGTGGGCCTGCGTAACCAAACTCCCCCCCTCGGCGGAGGAAACGCCACCCCACCCCGGCCACAAAAAAGAATCCTGACCCCTTCGTGTGCCTCAAATCCTTTGAGGCACACGTTTTTATATCTTTGTCAAATCCACAAAATTTCCCCTTCCATTTTGTGAAACCTGTCTCTTGAACCGTCTCATTTATCGTGCTAAACTATTTTTAGTGCTAAAAAATAGTTTTTTGGAGGCGAGCCTCATGACCCATTCCGGTCTGCTCCGGCGCTACCTGATCTTCCTGGCCGGGGTCCTTGTTTCGGCGCTGGGTATCTCCCTGATCACCCTGGCTGGAATGGGCACTTCGGCGGTGTCCAGTCTGGCCTATGTCCTCACTTATATATTTCCCGGCATCTCCCTGGGCACCTTTACCTTTGTGGTAAACTGCGCCATGCTGGGCGGGCAGATCCTGGTGCTGCGGCGGAGATTTCAGCCCATCCAGCTGCTCCAGATCCCGGCCACCTTCCTCTTCTCCTTCTGCATCGACCTGTGGATGTCTCTGCTGGCCGGCCTGGTGCCCCAGTCCTATGCCGGGCACTGGGTGGTACTGCTGCTGGGCTGTACCTGTCTGGGGCTGGGCGTGGCGCTGGAGGTGGTCCCCAATGTACTCATCCTGCCCTGCGAAGGTTTCGTGCGGGTGTGCAGCCAGGAATTTTACTGGGACTTCGGCAAAACCAAGACCGGCTTTGACCTGACGATGGTAGCCGCCGCCGCTCTGCTCTCCCTGCTGGATCTGGGGGCGGTGTACGGCCTGCGGGAGGGCACCGTGGTGTGCGCTTTGACGGTGGGCTATATCTCCCGGTTCTTCTGCAAGCGGCTGGCCTTCCTGGTCAAACGGCCGGAGGAATCCCACCTACCCCGCACCGGCGTCTCCGCCGCCTGAATCTGATGCGAAAAAACTGCTGCAAGCCGTTGGCTTGCAGCAGTTTTTTGTTGGTCTTATTTCAGCCGCTCCAGAATCACCTGGGCCGCCTTCACGCCGGAGGCGCCTGCCTGGGCCGCGTCGTCGCAAAGTCCGCTTTCCTCCGCTTCGACCGCCAAAGCGGCCAAAGCTGCGTCCGCTCCCTTGCTCCTCCTTTCCGAAGCAAACCCGCTGCGCTGGGCTTTGCTTCGGGTTGGCCCTGAAGGGGCGGTTTTCCGCGGCCTGGCCCACGCTGGGCTGTCCTTATTTCAGCCGCTCCAGAATCACCTGGGCCGCCTTCACGCCGGAGGCGCCTGCCTGGGCCAGGCCGCGGGTGATGCCCGCGCCGTCGCCTACGGCAAAGAAGCCGGGCAGGGAGGTCTCCAGTTCATGGGACAGGGCCAGCCGGGCGGAGTAGAACTTGACCTCCGCGCCATAGAGCAGGGTGTCGTAGTTGGCGGTACCGGGAGCCAGCTTGTCCAGTTGATAGATCATCTCGATGATGTCGTCCAGCTGCCGCTTGGGCAGGGCCAGGGACAGGTCGCCGGGCACGGCGGCGGTTAGGGTGGGCCGGACGAAGGACTTGCTCATCCGGTGTTCGTTGGTGCGGATGCCGCTGACCAGGTCGCCGAACCGCTGGACCAGCACGCCGCCGGCCAGCATGTTGCTCAGGGAGGCAATGTGCTTGCCGTACCGGTAGGGCTCGTTGAAGGGCTGGGTGAACCGGTTGGACACCAGCAGGGCGAAGTTGGTGTTCTCACTCTGGAGGGAGGGGTCGGAATAGGAGTGGCCGTTGACGGTGTTGATGCCCTCCACGTTCTCGGCCACCACATGGCCGTAGGGGTTCATGCAGAAGGTACGCACCTGGTCGCCGTACTGCTTGGTGCGGTAGACCAGCTTGGACTCGTACACCACGTCGGTGATATGCTCAAACACCTTGGCGGGCAGCTCCACCCGCACGCCGATGTCCACCTGGTTGTTGATGAGCTGGATACCCAGCTCCTTGCACTGGTTGGAGAACCACTCGGCCCCCGAGCGGCCAGGGCCGGCGATGAGCCAGGTGCAGTCGATCTCGTCGCCCTTCTCAGTGATGAGGCGGTAGCCCTCACCGTGGAGGTCCTGGATCTTGGCCACAGCAGTGTTAAACCGGAACTCCACGCCCTTGCGGCACTCCTCATAGATGCTCTGGAGTATGCGCAGATTATTTTCAGTACCCAGGTGCTTGCACCGGGCCTGGAGCAGGTGGAGGTCGTGTTCCAGGGCCCGCTTCTCCAGGGCCCGGGCCGCCGGGGTATCGGTGGAGAACACCTTGTCGGTGGCGCCGTGGCGCATGTTAATGGAGTCCACATAGTCGATCAGGCCCATGACCTCTTCCTTGGGCATGAAGTCGGTGAGCCAGCCGCCAAAGGCGGTGGTAAAATTGTACTTGCCGTCGGAAAAGGCGCCGGCGCCGCCAAAGCCGCACATGGTGCCGCACACCTTGCAGTGGATGCACTCCTTCACCTTGCCCGCCACGATGGGGCAGCTGCGGGTGTAGATATCGGCCCCCTGGTCCAGGGCCACCACCTTCAGATCCGGGCGGCGGTGCATCAGCTCGTAGCCGGCAAAAATACCGGCCTCGCCGCAGCCCAGAATGGCAACGTCATACCGTGTGTTCATGTGCGATCTCTCACTTTACGTCATATTTGGAAGGCATAGCACATGCCTCTCCAATTTGATATTATACCAAAAGGTCTCATTTTTGACAACGCTGTTGCCCCATCCCGGCTGAAAAATTTTTAGGCACACCCGTCATATTTTGGCCTCCCGCCCTGTCTTATTGGCGTGGCCACAACTTGCAGAAAGGAGGCGGTTCGATGACAGA
Organism: uncultured Flavonifractor sp.; assembly: GCF_944383115.1. Lineage (GTDB taxonomy): Bacteria > Bacillota > Clostridia > Oscillospirales > Oscillospiraceae > Flavonifractor. The sequence continues at coordinate 12,125 of NZ_CALWOJ010000035.1, forward strand.
AGCAGAATTTCTCCCCCTGTTTGACCGGTACCGGTCTATGGTCTACGGTCTGGTCCTGAGCTATACCCGCTTGCCCCAGGATGCCGAGGACGTGTGCCAGTCGGTCTTCCTCAAGCTCATCGAGGCGCCTCCCACCCGGGGAAAGGAGAAGGCCTGGCTGGCCCAGGTGACGGTGAACCACTGCCGCAACCTGCTTACCGCCGCCTGGCGGCGGAAGCGGGCGGATCTGGAACCGGAGGCGCTGGAAAACCTGCTCTTTGAGACGCCGGAGGATGAAGGCCTCTTTGAGGCTTTGGGACGGCTGGAACCTGAGCAGCGGGCCCTGCTCCATCTGCGGTTCTATGAGGGCTTCACCGTCCGGGAACTGGCCCGCCAGTTCGGCGTCTCCTCTCCCGCCCTCTCCGCCCGGCTCTACCGGGCCAAACAGCAACTGCGGAGCAAACTGGAGGAACTTGGCTATGAAACAGCACTATAAGCATATGTTTGACCAGGTCCTGAACCAGGTCGGCATGACTCCGGACCAGGTGGAGCAGCAGCGGCTGGCGCTGGCCTCCCGGTGCGCCCCGCCGAAATCGGAGGTATCTTCCATGAAACGATCCAAAAAATCCATTCGCATCCTGCTCACCGCCGCAGCCGTGGCTGTGATTCTCACCGTCGGGGCCCTGGCCGCCTCCGGCATCCTCAGCCGCACCACCTATCTCACCGGCGGCCAGATGACAGTAAGGGACGGCAACGACGGCTACCATGAACCCGACTGGCTCATTGCCTACCGGCAGGCCCACGGTTTCTCGGAAGTAAACGCGGTGTCGGAAATGGTTCAGCCCGCGGACTGAGCCCCTTGTCAAACAAATAAACCTCTTGACAAATAAAGTTTACTGTTGTAGTCTTAAGTTAGGCTACAACAGTAAACTTTATTAGGAGGTTGCTATGTGTACTGGTGCTGAAAAGATCCAGGATGCCGAGCTGGAGGTGATGAAGGCCCTGTGGAGCCTGCCCCAGCCGGCGCCGCTGTCGGAGCTGCGCCGTATCCTGTCCGCCCGGTGCGGCTGGGAGGACTCCACAGTAAAAACCCTGCTGCGCCGCCTGTGCGAGAAGGGGGCCGTTCAGCTGGAGCGCCGGGGAATGTACCGGGCGGTCATCACCCAGGCCCAATATGGCCGCTGGTCTGCCCGCCACCTGGTGGACCAGGTGTTCAACGGCAGCGCCAAAAAGCTGGTGGCCTCCCTGCTGTCCGACGGCCAGCTGAGCCAGGCGGAGATTGCCGAGCTGTCCGCCCTGTTCCATCAGGAGGAGTCCACATGAAAGAGGTACTGCTTACCCTGCTCTCCCTCACCCTGTCCGGTTCCCTGCTGTGTGCGCTTGTACTGCTCCTGCACCCCGTGATGGGAAACCGGGTACCCAGAGCTGTTTCCTATTACCTCTGGCTGGCGGTGCTGCTCCGCTTTTTGATCCCCTTCGGCTATGGCATCACCCTGCCCCAGCCCCCTCAGCCCACCCAGGAGATGGTTCGGCAGGAAACCGTTCTTCCTGAACGGCAGGATCAGACGGACACACAGACCGCTCTCATCACCCCGCCGTCGGAGCCGGTCACGGTGGAGCAGCCGGAGACGGCTCGGCCGTCTGACCCAGTATTTTCCCTCCCCGGCGTGTTGGTTTTCCTGTGGCTGGCAGTTGGGGCGGGTTTCTTCCTCTGGCACATTGCCGCCTATGCCCGTTTTTCCCACCGGGTCCGCGCCTCTCTCGCCCCGCCAACCGCGGAGGCCCTGGCCCTCTTTGAGGGGCTGGGCCACAGCCACCGGGTGCGGCTGGCCCAGAGCGGCCAGGTGGACGCCCCCATGCTGCTGGGGGTCTTTCGCCCGGTGATCGTCCTGCCCCAGGGCGGGCCGTCCCTTCCTCCTCAGGCTCTGGCCGCCGCCCTCCGCCATGAGCTGACCCACGCCCGACGGTTGGACATCTGCTACAAGTGGCTGGTGGTGCTGGTGACCAGCCTCCACTGGTTCAATCCCCTGGTCCACTGGATGGGGCGGCGCATCGCACTGGACTGTGAGCTGTCCTGCGACCAGGCGGTACTCCGCGCCCTGGAGCCGGAGCAGCGGATGGCCTACGGGGATATGCTGTTGCTGCTGGCCGCCCGGCCCGGAAGGCCCTCCCCCTGGATGGCCGCCCCCCTCTGTCAGAAGGGGAAGCGGCTGAAAGCCCGCCTCCTGGGGATCAAAGGGTACCGCAGGCCCGGCAAGGCCGCAATCTGCCTCACTCTGGTGCTGGGGCTGGCGGTGGCCTGCTGCGCCTGCGGGATGGTGGATACTCACCCCCCGGCTGCGGCCACAGCAGAGAACACCGTCCAGCGGGGCGGAGAGTCCTCCGTCTCCGCCGGCACTCCCACCGGCGGGGAGCTCAGTGCCTATGGTCCGCTTCTGTCCCGGTATGCGGAGGCCCTGCTTCGCAAACGACCGCCGATCGACTTTCCGGACCTGCTGCTCGTCCTCATTTGCCCCTCCTGGGACCCGGCTGGTACCATCGGCTACACACTCCGTGATCTAAACGGCGACGGGGTAGAGGAGCTATTGATGGGCTTTGTGGGCAGCGAATTCTGGAGCATGGATGAGGGCTATGTCTTTGCCATCTACACCCTGGTGGACGGCCAGCCCGTGCTGGCGGTGGAGGGCTGGGAGCGGAGCCTGTATGTGGTGCGCGAGGACAACATCCTCTGCCACAACGGCTCCAGCGGCGCGGGGCGGACAGCATGGAACCAGTACCGGTTCGATCCGTCGGCGGAGGGCTATTTGGCGCTGTTGGACCACGTGTCCGAGCCGGAGGACGGCGAGGAAGCCTGGACCATCGGGGATAGCTGGATGGAATCCGGCGTCTCCCTCCCCTACACCCCCTTTGCAGGCAGCGGGGTGCGTGCCTATCAGGACGTGCTGCTGGGAGAGGCTCCCTTCCTCTGTGTGGACGGCTCCGGCCAGGAAGTTCCCACCCTTCTCCCCCACATTCCCCTTGCCTTCAGTCCCTACAGCTCCTATGCCTCTGTAACGGAGTTTGCCGTGCTGGATCTGGACGGCGACGGAAGCCGGGAGGTGGTTCTCCTGGTCACCGACGTGGCCAATGACATGGGAGGCTACGTGGTCTTACGCCAGGAGGGGGACGAGATCATGGGCTATCCCAGCCACTGGCGCACCTTCTGGCAGCTGAAAACCGACGGCACCTTCACTTACTCCGACACCGCCGGCACGGAGGAGGGCGTGGCCTCCGCCCGCTTTGAGGGGGAAGAGCTTGTCATGGACAAACACATCCGCTGTGAGATGGAGGCGCTGGAACCCACAGCCTTTGAAGTGGATGGCCGGCCCGTCTCCCAGACCGAGTATGAGGCCGCCTGTTCGGCCCAGGACCAAAAAGCGGACGCAGTATGGTATGAGCTGAACGAGACCAACATCCAACAACTGACGGCATAGAAATACGCCTGGACAACCCTTTCAGGGTTGTCCAGGCGTATACTGCTCCACTTCCACGCCGGTATAGTACCACTTCAAAATTTCCTCATAGCTTTCGCCCTCCTGGGCCAGGGCGTTGGCCCCGTACTGGCTCATGCCCACCCCGTGGCCGTAGCCGGTAACAGAGAAGGTCACCCCATCCGCTCCGGCAGAGACCGTAAAGCTGGTGGAGCGCAGGGAAAACAGGGTACGCAGGTCCTGTCCGCTGATGGTGACGCCCCCCACGTCCATGCTGCTCACGCCTCCGGCGGAGTTGGACACGGTGTTGGAAAACCACCCGGAGGGGTCCCCCGACAGGTCCGCCCCGGGGTACTTGGCCAGAATGGCGGTCTTGAACTCCTCCGCCGTCAGGGTGACGGTGGAGTGGTAGTTGGGTACCTCCTCCCCCTCGGGGCTGTCCACTCCGGTGAGGTAGGGTACGGAATTGCCCCACACCTCCACCGCGTCCACCGTCCGCCCATCGGCGGAGGAGAAAAAGACGGCCTGGATGGGCCTGCCCTCATAGAGTACCGCCATCCCGTCGGTGTCCGCCACGGCGGCGGCGATCTTGTCGGTGTACATCTGGGCGTTCTCGCCCCAGCTGGCGGCGGCGTCCTCCCGGGTACGGTAGGCCTGGCAGCAGTTCACGTCGGTACACAGGTCGGCCTCCGGGTGGGCGTCGGTGGTGCGCTCCATTTTGGAGCAGGTATAGGTGCGGGCGGCCACCGCCTGGGCCTTCAGTGCCTCGGACTCAAAGGCGGCGGGCATCTCGGCGGCCACCACGCCCCACAGGTAGTCGTCCAGCGCCATGGTCTCCACCGTACCGTCGGCCAGCTTCACTTTCACCTGCCGGGCGCTGTCCAGGGCGGGCTCCGGCGTGACCACCGTGCGGTCGATGGGCAGGCTGCCGCTCTCCACCGGAACCGCGGTTTCGCCCTGGGGCACCAGCAGCAGCGGCAGCAGAAAGAGGGCCAGCAGCAACGCCAGGGCAACCGCCGCCACCTGTCTCATCCCTCGCCACCCCCTCATTTTTTGCAAGTTATCATTCATATCATTTCACTTTCCAGTTCCGTCACTTTCCATATTGACTGTCCTCTCAAATGGTTGTACAATACCGTGTAAAAGAATTTGGGCAAAGGAGCGGTGGGAAATGCAAAATCCAGAGAGAGACACGTCCAAAGACTTCATAGAGAGTCTATGCGAAGAATACCGCAGACATAACCAGATCGACCCCGCCTACTATGAACGTTACCGGGTGAAGCGGGGCCTGCGCAACGCCGACGGCACCGGCGTCATGGCGGGGGTTACCCAGATCGGCAACGTACTGGGCTACTACCTCCAGGACGGGGAGCGTTTTCCGGCCCCCGGCAAGCTGATCTATCGCGGCATCGACGTGGAGGAACTGGTGGACGGCTTTATGCGGGAGAATCGGTTCGGCTTTGAGGAGACCGCCTATCTGCTCCTGTTCGGCACCCTGCCCACCCGGGAGCAGCTGTCCGCTTTCCAGCAGATGCTCACCGACAACCATACCCTGCCCCATATGTTTACCGAGGACATGATCATCAAGGCCCCCAGCCCCGATGTGATGAACAAGCTGGCCCGGTCGGTGCTGGCCCTGTACTCCTACGACGAAAATCCCGACGATATGTCCCTGTCCAATCAGCTGCGGCAGGCCATCCAGCTCATCGCCCGGGTGCCCGTCATCGTGGCTCACGCCTTTGCTGTGAAGCGCCACTACTATGACGACGAGTCTCTCTACCTCCACCGGCCCCAGGCCGGGCTGAGCGTGGCGGAGAACTTCCTCCACTCCGTCCGTCACGACAACCAGTTCACCCAGCAGGAGGCCCGGCTGCTGGATCTGTGCCTGGTCCTTCACGCCGAGCATGGCGGCGGCAACAACTCCGCCTTCGCCTGCCGGGTGCTGTCCTCCTCGGGCACCGACTTCTATTCCTCCATTGCCGCTGCCGTGGGTTCCCTGAAGGGCCCCCGTCACGGCGGCGCCAACAAGAAGGTCATGGAGATGTTCGGCTACATTGAGGACGCGGTACGCGACTGGAAGGACGAGGACGAGGTGCGCGCCTACCTGGGCAAGCTGCTGCGGAAGGAGGCGGGCGACAAGTCGGGCCTCATTTACGGCATGGGCCACGCCATCTATACCATCTCCGACCCCCGTGCCGTCATCCTCAAGAAGTTTGCCAAAAAGCTGGCCGAGACCAAGGGGATGCTGGATGAGTTCGAGCTGTACGAGACGGTGGAGCGGCTCACCCCCGAGGTCCTTCTCTCCGTCAAGGGGGAGGACAAGGTGGTGTGTGCCAACGTGGATCTGTTCTCCGGCATGGTGTACAAGATGATGGGCATCCCCCAGGAGCTGTACACCCCCCTGTTCGCCGTGGCCCGTATCGTGGGCTGGTGCGCCCACCGCATTGAGGAGGTCTATCAGCCGGGCAACCGCATCATCCGCCCCGCCTACAAGGCGGTGGCCCCCATGCGGCCCTTTGTGCCTCTGGATCAGCGGTAATCAGACATACAAAAAAGGAGACGCTGCCAATGCAGCGTCTCCTTTTTTGTATGTGATCGCTTGCCGTTTCCCGTCAGCACAGACCGTAACCGGCGGGCACCTTGTCGTCCAGCATGATGAGGTGGAGCTTCTCAGTGCCGTCCGGCTCCTCCTTCACGGCGGAGATGAGCATACCGTTGGACTCCAGGCCCATCATCTTCCGGGGAGCCAGGTTGGTGCAGGCCACCACGGTCTTGCCCACCAGCTCCTCGGGCTCATAATACTCATGGATGCCGGAGAGGATCTGGCGGGGAATGCCCTCGCCGCAGTCCAGGGTGAAGCGGAGCAGCTTCTTGCTCTTCTTCACCGCCTCGCAGGCCAGGATCTTGGCGGTGACGAACTTCACCTTGTTGAAGTCGTCGATGTTGATATACTGGGGCTCCTCGGGCTCGGCCTGAGCGGGAGCGGCGGCAGCGGCCTTGGCGGCCTCCTCCAGGGCGGCCAGCTCCTCCAGCTCCTTGGCGGCGTCAATGCGGGGGAAGAGGCCGGCGCCCTTCTGCACATGGGCGTCTGCCGGCAGCAGGCCCCACTCCTTGGCGGACGCCCAGGTCCGCAGGCTGTCGTCCGCGCCGATCTGGCCGAAGATATTCTCGCAGGTGGCGGGCATGAAGGGGGTGAGCAGCACGGCGGAAATGCGCACGCACTCCAGCAGGTTGTACAGCACCCGGGCCAGACGGGGCTTCAGCGCCTCGTCCTTGGCCAGCACCCAGGGCTTGTTCTCGTCGATATACTTGTTGGCCCGGCCAATGAGCTTGAAGATCTCCATCAGAGCGTTCTGGAAGGCGTAGTGTTCCATCTGCTCCTCATAGGCGTCCCGCAGGCCCTTTGCAAGGCTCATCAGCTCATCGTCCTGGGCGGGGTCGGCGTCGGGGCAGGTGGGCAGGTGGTCGCCGAAGTACTTGCCCACCATGGCGGTGGTGCGGCTGACCAGGTTGCCCAGGTCGTTGGCCAGGTCGGTGTTGATCCGGCCGATGAGGGCCTCGTTGGAGAAGTTGCCGTCGGTGCCGAAGGGGAACTCCCGCAGCAGGAAGTACCGCAGGGCATCCACCCCGTACCGCTCAGCCAGCAGGTAGGGGTCCACTACGTTGCCCTTGGACTTGCTCATCTTGCCGCCGTCCAGCAGCAGCCAGCCGTGGCCGAACACCTTCTTGGGCAGGGGCAGGCCCATACTCATAAGCATGGCGGGCCAGATGATGGAGTGGAACCGGACGATCTCCTTGCCCACAAAGTGGACGTCGGCGGGCCAGAACTTGTCAAAGTCGTGGTACTTGTCGTTCATGAAGCCCAGGGCGGTGGTGTAGTTGAACAGGGCGTCAATCCACACATAGACCACATGGCCGGGATCAAAGTCCACCGGCACGCCCCACTTGAAGGAGGTACGGGAGACGCACAGATCCTCCAGGCCGGGCTTGATGAAGTTGTTCACCATCTCGTTGACCCGGCTGCGGGGCTCCAG